>NZ_KV786195.1:0-24902 GCF_001806865.1 Corynebacterium sp. HMSC28B08 | reverse complement strand
TGGTGGCATGCCCCGTATCATCACACACTTTTTTTATACCCCGCCGGTGCTGGCGGGGGTGGCGGGGTTCGTGGCTAAGGTCGTTCCCAGTTTCGTATCATCACACTCTTTCGCGCGCGTGTGTGCTGGTGGGGCGGGGTGTGTGGGGTAGATCGTTGGCGGTGCCGTATCTTCACACTTTTTCGCGCGTGTGTGCTGGTGGGGTGGGGTTTGTGGCGTCGATCGTTCCCAGTTTCGTATCATCACACTTGTTTATGCCCGCGGGGGTGGCGGGGTGGGTCGTTGTTGTGTGAAAGACGGGAATCCATACCCGCATGTCATGCGGCCGTGGTCCGTCTGGTTTGCTTTCGGGTTTGCCTTGATGACGGGGTTCGCTTTCGGGTGCGCGCTGATGCTCGGGGTTCGTCAGGTTTGTTCCGGGTGCCCGTTGATGCTGGGGGTTGCCTCTTTTGCTCCGGGTTTGTGTTGATTCTCGGGTCCGTACGATTCGTTTCGGCTCCGCAAGGAATGGCGGTGGGGATCTCCCGGGTTATGGGGGCAGGCCAGTGTTTTTTCGGGGTGAGTTTCGGGGATTTCCCTGATGCTCTGCGGGTACTACACCAACTAGGGTTTGAGTTGTAAGGGCGACGAATGGTCGCTCCTAATGGCTCAATCACTACATAATCGAGGGAGACAGCAATGTCGATCGGTACACACTCGGTTGCAGCTCGCGCAATCAATGTGGAAAAGAAGTATGGACAGGGAGATACCGCAGTTCGAGCACTACGCGGCGTCAATGTTGAATTTGAAACGGGCAGGCTCACCGCAATTATGGGTCCGTCTGGTTCCGGAAAGTCAACTCTCATGCATTGCTTGGCGGGGTTGGACTCGATCACCAGCGGGAATTGCTTCATTGGAGATACTGAAATCTCTTCGATGAAAGATAAGGAGATCACCGCCCTTCGGCGCGATCACCTGGGATTCATATTTCAGTCTTTCAACCTTGTACCGACTCTCACCGCGAAAGAAAATATTACACTGCCTAGTGATATTGCTGGTCGGTCCATCGACGAAGCATGGTTCGACGAGGTTACTAAGCGGCTGGGTTTGTCCGAGCGCCTAAACCACCGCCCGTCAGAGCTTTCCGGTGGTCAGCAACAGCGGGTGGCTTGTGCACGTGCATTGGTTTCCAAGCCCCACATTGTTTTTGGTGATGAACCGACGGGCAACCTCGATTCCAACAGTTCAACAGAAGTTCTCAACATCCTCCGCACGGCGGTGGATAGCGACGGTCAAACGGTCGTCATTGTTACCCATGACCCACGGGCGGCTTCGTTTGCAGACCGGGTAATTTTCCTCGCTGACGGACAAATCGTCGAAGACCTGCAACAACCACCGGCAGAATCAATTTTGTCGACCATGGCAAAGATTCAAGACCTGTAATCAGAAGGCGCTTCAAATGAATAAGAGTTTATGGCGCATTTCCGTGCGCAGCGTTTTGGCAAACAAGATCCGTTTCATCTTGACCATTTTGTCCGTCGTTCTCGGCACTGGGTTCATCGCTGGTTCCTTTATGTTCACCGATGCCTTACAACGGTCCTTTGACGGCATTGTTCGAAGTAGTTTTAGCGACGTCGATGTAGCTGTCCAACCCAAACCCGGGCACCCTTTTAAGGTCTCTGACGATCTGCAATCTAAACTGAAAAACCACCCCGGAGTTGAGAAGGTAAATGTCTCAGACCAGGTAACGGCTCTTCTTGCTGACAAAGACGACCAGGTCATCAAAACAGGCGGAGCGCCTTCCGTTGTAATGGCCTTTTATGGGCCTGATGACGTTGTAGGCCCACCGTTGAACATAGTGTCGGGCGAAGCTCCTGTGGGTGCTAAAGAAGTGATGCTCAACCAGACTGCGGCTGAAAAGAGCAACGTGCACGCAGGCGATAAAATGTCCGTTTTTACACCCGACGGCCAACGGTTGGATGTGACCGTTAGTGGTTTGTACACTCTCGACATGGAGCTCGGGGGTTTCGCTGGGGCGGTCATGGACGAGAAAGCTTTTATCGACAACTTCACCAACGGCTACTTGAAACAAGGCTATTTTGTTAAAGGTGCTCCCGGTGCGGACCCTGCCCAGCTAAGCCAAACGCTGGCGAAAGAATTCCCGAATGCCAAGGTAGAGGAGGGAAGTACGGTCGCGGACCGACAGTCACAGCAGATTAGAGAGGGATTGCAGTTCGTTAACTTCTTCCTCGTCGCCTTTGGATTGGTCGCCCTATTGGTGGGAACGTTCATTATTGCTAACACGTTCTCGATGATTGTCGCCCAACGCATGCGGGAGTTTGCGCTGTTGCGCTCGCTGGGCATGTCCCAAGGCCAACTAACTACCTCGGTCATCCTAGAAGCCATCTTGGTTGGGATCGTCGGCTCGCTCTTGGGGGTTGCCGCCGGAGTGGGAATCGTGAAGGCTATTTACGCCATAATGGACGGTCTTGGCTTTGGGTTGCCTACGTCAGGATTAACTTTGACGCCCCAAGCCATCCTGATTCCACTGCTCCTTGGGTTGGTCGTTACTATCGCCAGCGCGTGGGCACCGGCCCGCCGAGCGGGCCGCGTGCACCCTGTCGAGGCAATGCGCTCTGGAGACCGGTCTTCGGCAAGTTCACTGACAGTGCGAACGATCGCGGGTGTGGTTCTCCTAGCTGGTGGTGCTGCTGCCGCGATATTCTCCGCGTTTGCCTGGACAGGTGCGGACACGAAACCCCGGGCCATCGTTGTCGGTCTAGGTGCCTTCCTCATCATCCTGGGGACGTTCCTAGTTTCTCCCGCACTGTCGCGCGTCATCGTGCCGGGATTGGGCCGAGTAATCGGTGCGCCGTTTGGTGCTGTAGGGCGCCTTGCATCGACGAATTCGCAGCGAAATCCACGACGGACAGCCGCGACTGCATTCGCATTGACACTAGGAATTGCCCTTGTTGCCTCTTTCGGAATGCTGGGAGCGTCCATGAAAGCTTCAATTCGTGGGGTATTGGAAAGCAATATCAGCGCAGACCTTGTGGTTGCAGGTGATTCACAGGGAGCATTCACTGTCACGCAGCCCGCACTCCAGGACGTGAAGAAAACTTCAGGGGTGGGACGTGCCACCGCCTTGCGTGTAGCACCGCTTGAGGCTCTCGATACGAAGAAGGAGGGCGCGTCGGTGATTGCATTGGACGGTCCTGTACAGGATGGAGTGAAGACGACGGTCGCGAGCGGAACGTTGGACCTGGGGGATGATGGAATGATCGCCGACAAAGACTACGCTGCGGCGAATGGTTGGGAGATTGGCGACAAAATCAAACTTGGCGTTGCCAGTGTTCCGGGAGGTGGCATGGACTCGAAGCTGCCGGATCAGATTAAGGGCAAGCCCATTGCCACTGTCACGCTGAAGGGTACCTACGAGTCAAACCAAATTCTGGGTCAAGAAGTGATTAGTCAGAATGTGGTGGATTCGGTCATGAAAAATGACTCGGTACTAGCTCCATTTGCAGGAAAGATCCCCATCGTCATGGTGCTGGTGAATGCTGCCGATGGTACGTCAGTCGAGGAGCTACAAACCAACTTGGGCGATTCGCTCAAGAAGCACATCATCTTTCAGGTTTTAACACCGCAAGAAATGGCGGGCCAAAGTGCCCAATTGGTTAATGGAATGCTGAATACCTTGTACGCCCTGTTGGCACTGGCCATTATCGTGGCGGTTCTGGGAATCATCAATACCTTGGCACTAAATGTCATCGAGCGTCGCCAAGAGATCGGAATGCTCAGGGCCGTTGGTACTTTCCGGGGGCAAGTCCGTCGGATGATCACCCTAGAAGCCATCCAGATCGCAATCTATGGCGCACTGGTTGGTGTTCTTGTTGGCCTCGGATTAGGGTGGTGCTTCATCAAGGTGCTGCAAGGAACAGGACTGAATGACATTGCAGTTCCGTGGGGACAAGTAGCAGCAATGATGGTGGGTTCTGCGGTAGTCGGAGCAATAGCTGCGTTGTGGCCAGCACACAAGGCGGCACGCACGGCGCCTCTGGAAGCCATTACAGAGTAAGATTTTAACCCCACTCGCCCCGGTTCGGCTTGACCCCACTAACCCCGGTTCGGCTTGACCCCACCCGCTCAGCACGGGCTTGGCCAGCTCCGCACCGGGCAGTCGCTGAGGAACGACTAGGTTACAAGAGGGTTGGGGTTAGCCTGACGGGGTAGCGCAGAGCCGGGCACTACAATGGTCCTCATGAGTGCAGATCAGCGCATGGAGACCACGCAAACCCCCAACTCCGATATCCTCAACTTGCCGTCGAATCCTGGGGATATCCAGCAAGGAGTGCAACCCCTTACTCCAGCGGAGCAGGTTTCGCAGTTGTCCGATTACTTCGAGGATAACTACCCGGAGCTTTTCCACTCGCTAATAGCAGACGAGGGGGCCCAATACCGAGATCAGGGTGGTGCCGTTCCACCGGATCTGATCGCTGCGACGGAGTCGCTCTGGGCGAGGTTCCCAGACCTGTTAACGCACGCTAGTCTGCTCGTTCTCGGTGCTGGCCTTGACCATCGCATGCCACATGTTGCGCAGCTCAAACCCGAGACTCAGGTGAGCGAGTGGGCCCACATTACTCCGGAATTGCCCGCCTTGCCCGAAGGCATTCGAGCGCAAGTGATTAAACCCAGCAACCCCACGGGGCAGCTAGCAATCAGCTTGCACGGCGGCCCGGGGTGGTTTGGTGATGGCGCCAGCCACGACTTCCTGTGGATGCCACTTTTCGCGGCTATCGCGGAGCAATCAGGCACAACCATCGTGGATCTTACTTTCCCCCTGCCTGGGAATAATGGCTGGTCGTGGGAACCCGCCCAGCGTGCCGTGGAAGAAGCCGCGAACACCATCTTGGATTCCGCAGATGCGCTTGGCTGCACGGGGGAGGCCCCAGCTCTCGTTTCCTTCGGCTCCGGTATCTTGGCCGCCGCTACCGCCGCAGAGCGCTTTGATCGCTTCCTTTTCATGACGCCCCGCGTTCCCAGTGAGGGCTTCGCCCGGTTACTGCGTGGGGCGTCGGTATATGTATCCCTAGCTAGCCAAGATTCCCGCGCCGATAGTGAGGCCAATGTGCGGGCATATTTCGATGCGACGGATGCAGAAGTGGAATACGATCTTAACGAATCTGAACACCTGATTGCAGCGCCAGCGGTGTGGCGCGAGCGGGTGGCAAAGGCCGCGACGTGGCTCCGAGGGCCGAACTAACTGAGAGGTTAATTGAGGGCCGAACCAATCGCGGGGTGCACTAATCGCGGGGTTAATCAAGGGCCGCACTAATCGAGGGCCGAACCAATCGCGGGGTGCACTAACCGCGGGGTTAATCAAGGGCCGAACCAATCGCGGGGTTAATCGAAGGCTGCGCTAATCGAAGGTCGAACTAGCCGAGGGGTTTATTGACCGAGGGGCGCGTTAGGCGCGCAGCTGGAAATCGCTGGTGTAGGACTCGTCGAGGCAATCGCGTGTGCGGATGAGGGTATCCCGCAGGAGCTCGGCTGCTGCCGCGCGATCGCCCTTTTCAAGGAGGTCGACAATCCTGCGATACTCAGAGACATAAGGTGCCTGGAATTCATCCACCTTCGTCTTGCTGATCACGATGATGGATAGCCGCATTTTGGCAAGGATCTCGTCCATAGCTTCATCGAGTTGTTCGCTACCGGAGGCACGCACGACTGCGCGGTGAAAGTTCTGCGATTCTGTCGCCACACCGAAGTCGTCACCAATGCGCAAACAGCGCTCTGCCTGGGAGACGTAGCCTTCGAGTTCAGCAACATCAAGGTGCTCACCCCACATGAGTGCAGCAGTTTCGACGTGTGCACGGGCAGTGTAGAAATCGCGGGCCTCTTCTAGCGTGGGGGATGCGATGAAGACCCCGCGGTTCGGGATGCGTTCAAGTAACCCCTGGGCGCATAAGGTGGCGAAACTCTCGCGCAGGGTGTTGCGAGAAACTTCTAACTGCTTAGCTAGGGCCAACTCGTTGAGTTTTTCACCAGGGGTGAAGCGGCCGGAGGCAATCGCTCGACGGATGTCGGAGGTCACTTCGGTTGAACGCATAAAGTACAGCTTACTTAATGGTTTCTAAAGTTGTTAAACAACGCGACTACTTGAATTACACAGCGATCGCGCATTTACCTTCATTAGTGATGAATAAAGAACTAATAAAGGTACCCATCGTTGAAGGAAAACCAGTAAGTGCTTTCTATCAAGGCTGGTTACCGGTATTTTAAGGACGAAGTTCGTATGTAATTAACTTTGTCCCGTGGAATCCAGAATGGCCTTTTCGGAGATGCGTTCTAGGATCTGCAAACCGTCGAACAATCGCGCGCGCTCATCATCCGTGAGCTCACGGAGCAATTCCAGCAGCGTGGAATTGCGGGTTGTGTTGGCTCGGTCAACTGCCTCTCGGCCTGCATCGGTAATACTTAGAATTACAGCCCGGCCGTCTTCCGGCGCACGGGAACGCGTGATGTACCCCAGGGTCTCAAGAGAGGAAGCGTGTTGGCTCATCGAGGGTTGGCTCACGCCCGATAAACGTGCCATCAACGCCATGGGTCGCGGGCCCTCTTTGAGCTGATTAAGGGTACTTGTTTGGTTGATCGTCAGTTCGGCGTTGCCATGCAGGATGCGCATCATGTGCACACCTTTGCGAACGCTATCGCGTGTGAGGACTGCCAGGTCCTCGTCAGAGTGGTTCTCCGAGGCGGGGGAGGTTCCAGAAGCCTTTGAACGATCTTGATTTTCAGCCACAAATGCATCATACCGCGGCACATTTTCAGGAGCGTAACAAACCTCTAGATAATTACTTATTTAGAAGCAAAAGGTTTCGCTTCGTTTTCTTCACCTCGGCCAGGCGCTCGATTCCCTTCTCGATCTTCTTCCAATCGCGTTCTGGAATGGCCTGTTCCGCCTTGCGCCACACTTCTTGATCAGAGGTGCCCCACGCGACAGGCATCGGGGAAATCTCTTCGTATGTGTGTTGACTGCGGAAAGAACGATTGCCCAACACAGCCATCGATGGCACACGCGCGCCAACTTCGCGCCGCACGCCCGGCACGCTCGTTACAACGCGACCCGCTAGTGCCGGCTGGGTACCGCGAGCCTCGGGTTCCGCGGCGGCGTCGACATAAGCAAGAAGGAAAATATCCCGAGCGTTCACCTCTGCGATAACGGCAGGGACCAAGTGGTAGGCATCGTAATACTCCTGCGGGGTGCCCATCTTTTTAGGCAAGACAGGGATGAGTGCCAGGCTGAGCAGAGCGAAAACACCCAGGATGATCGCTGCCGCGATACTGATGAGCACCACCCCTTTGATGGCGAAAACCACGCCGATGATGATGACGAGAATGAGCGCTAAAAGGGCAGCGGAGATTTGCGCGCGCTTCGCATCACGGAAGAACTCATTGTGCTTGCGGGCGTAGCCCTCTTCGACGTTAAAACGGAAATTAGTCATGATTAATACAAGTCCTCAGAATCCATGATGCGGTAGCCGTACCCTTGCTCGGCTAGAAAACGCTGGCGATGGGCCGCATAATCCGCATCTAGTGTGTCACGGGTAACCACGGAATAGAAGAAGGCCCCGCCGCCATCGGGTTTGGGTCGCAAGATACGGCCCAAACGCTGCGCTTCTTCCTGCCGAGAACCGAACGTCCCCGAAACTTGGATCGCCACGGACGCGCCCGGTAGGTCAACGGAGAAGTTGGCCACCTTACTGACCGCTAGCACCCGAATCTCCCCATCGCGGAACTGTTGGTACAGTTTTTCGCGCTTCGCTGTGCCCGTGCGACCGTCAATGACCGGGACATCGAATTTTTCGGCGATTTCCTCTAGCTGGTCCAAGTACGCACCAATGATCAGCGTGGGCTCATCGGGGTGAAGTTCCAAAATGCGGCGCACCACCGTGTTCTTCTTCGGTGAGGTTGCTGCCAGCCGGTACTTATCGGATTGCTCGGCCACGGCATAGGCCATTCGCTCGTCATCATCGAGCTGGATGCGCACTTCGGTACAGTCAGCCGGGGCGATCCAACCTTGGGCTTCGATGTCCTTCCATGGCGCGTCGTAACGCTTCGGCCCAATCAGGCTGAACACATCACCCTCGCGCCCATCCTCGCGTACCAGCGTGGCGGTTAACCCCAGCCGGCGCCGGGATTGCAGGTCACTGGTCATGCGGAAAACCGGGGCGGGTAGTAGGTGGACCTCGTCGTAAATGATCAAGCCCCAGTCACGGGAATCAAAAACCTCGAGGGCTTTAAACTCGCCCTTGGTCTTGCGCGTAATCACCTGGTAGGTAGCGATGGTGACCGGGCGGATTTCTTTCTTCTCGCCCGAATACTCGCCGATTTCTTCCTCCGTCAGAGTTGTGCGGCGGATCAGCTCATCGCGCCACTGCCTGCCCGCGACGGTGTTTGTTACCAAAATCAGGGTGGTGGCTTTGGCCTTCGCCATCGCAGCTGCCCCCACCATGGTTTTACCGGCCCCACAGGGTAGGACGACCACACCGGAACCGCCTTCCCAAAAGCTGTCCGCCGCCATATCTTGGTAGTCGCGCAACTGCCACTGTTCGTGTTCCTGCGATAGCGAAATCGAATGTGCTTCACCGTCCACGTAGCCGGCCACGTCCTCAGCCGGCCACCCGACCTTCAACAGCTCTTGTTTCAAGCGTCCGCGTTCGGATGGGTGCACCACCACGGTGTCCGCGTCGATGCTTTGCCCCAGCATCGGCTTGATCTTCCGGTGCCGCTGGATTTCGGCGAGCACGGCCGGATCTTTGGATTCTAGAACTAACCCATGCGCGGGGTGCTTCGCCAAGGTCAGTCGCCCGTAGCGGTCCATTGTTTCCGCGATATCAATCAATAGTGGCTGCGGAACGGGGAAACGAGAGTATCGCTCCAGCACATCAACTACCTGTTCGGCATCGTGGCCTGCTGCGCGGGCGTTCCACAGAGCCAGGGGAGTGATGCGGTAGGTGTGCACGTGTTCGGGAGCGCGCTCTAGTTCGGCAAATGGAGCCAAAGCATTGCGCGCGTCGCCAGCTGCCGGGTGATCGATCTCCAGCAGTACAGTTTTATCGGATTGAACGATCAGGGGGCCATCGCCAAGAGGCAAGCCGATCATCTCCATTTCCAGTCATGTGAGCACACCATCGTCTGTGTGCGCCGTGGTACGCCGCGGTACGCCGTAGTGCATCGCGCGAAGGTCTTTGTGGGGGCACGTATCAGGTCAAAACGAGTTATACCGGGCCGACCCACGAGGAACTTCGTAGGCGCGTATCAGTTCAAACACACAATTGTATCGTGCATTCCCGCACTCAGGGCAGCGCCTGCGGGCGAACCCATTCAATCTGGCTGATATTGATCTGCACAGGCGCCCGATCGGCCACAGTCACACCCATAACCCGGGCGGGCTCCGCCATCACTACGTCGATGACTTCCTCCACGGCCTCGCCGTTTGGCTGTACAAACCGCACACTGACCGGCTGTCCCATTTTCAGCGCTTGGCGTAGGGCTTGCTTGATCTCGCGCACCGTATGGAATTGTGAGGGTAGCGGCTGGCTAAGCTCGCCCTTCGCTGCCGTTTTTGCTTCTTGCTCCGCGGCTGGCCCCGCCGTTTGCTGTTGTGGTTGTTTTGTTTCTTTATCCGACGCCCCGCTGCCCACCTCTTCCGCAGCATCCATTCGGCGCTGGTTTTCCACTGCGCTCAAGATGGTTTCCCATTCCCCGTGCCAAAAATTTTCTTCATCCTCGGCCGGGATCGGGTGGGTGATGGACGCCACGATGTACTTCGGTGTTTGATTGTGCAACGGTACGTGGCTTTCGGCTGCGTTGTTATGCAACCGTTGCGCATCCGCGATGGTGTACTGCAATGATTGGGGTACTGCGGACCAGCCGCCGGGGGTCATCTCTGTCAGGAATTCCTTCAACTCCGTGTAGGTCACTCCTTCGGCGTACGCGCCGAGGATCGCCTGGGTGGTGACACGCCACACGCTGGCCATCCCGCTGGATTCTTGAACGGCGATGCTGCGTAGCCGGGCAGCGTGTTGTGGGCTCAACAATCCGGGAGCCATGATCGTGTGGTCGCTTTGAATAATGAGGTATGAAACCGGTGCAGGCATTAGATCGGCCAGGCTCGTGCTGAGCGTGGTAAACAACACGGTGGGATCGGTACCGGCCGGGGTGGAAAGCACGTCCGCAAGCCGGAAGGCGCTGATAGCGGGATCATCACCCACGACCAACCCTAAGCTGCGGGCCTCGGAAAAGAGGTCGCGCCACATTTCCGACGTGGCTGTATGAGCAACAGCGGGGTTGACCCGCCACATCGTCTGCTCTGGGGACAAGGGCCCTGGTGATTGCGGGGAGGGGGAAGAGGAGGGCGTCGAGAAACAAAAAGAAAAGCACTGACGTGCGCGGGTGGCGGCGAGAACGAAGAGCTGGGGTTCAAAGGCTCGCGCGTTCGCGTGGGCGATATTCCACGGCGCATATGCGCTGCGCGACCACGCCAGGAGCAACTGCGCCCATTGATCGGCCAGGGAGCTGTCGAGGAACTGTTGGCCAGAGGCAGTGATACCCCAGTGGGGGCTGGGGAATTCCTCGTTGGACGGCGCCAGGTAGCCCGTAGCCACCAGGCCGGTTTCAATAGCTAGAGTGAGTCGTGACGTGAGGTCTGCCTCCGCGATCCGCAGGCGCTTGGCGGATTTAGCCAGATTGCGCAAACCAATCCCACCGTCGGTGAGGGGCTCGATCGGGTGTTGGCGCAGGTCGACCAGCAGATCGGTGAGCTCCAAGATGGTCTGGATGGCGTTCGCTACTGCACTCGCGGTGGTGTTCTGGGAAGAACTGTCTTTCCCAGCAGGTTGTTCGTTTCGGGCAGGTTGTTCGTCCCCGGGAAGCTGCCCCGCAGCGCTCGGGCGAGGCAGCGCGTAATGGGGGCATCCGGTGGGCAGGAAATCTCCGCCGGGCGAACTGATGATTGTGTTTTCCAGGTACTGCGCGATCCGGCCAGTCAGGCGGACGGTCGTATCGTCCAGCTGATCGAGTAACCCGTTGCGCACCATCGTCGGAAGAGGAGCGGAGGGATCACCGTCTGGTCCCACGGATGCGGAGTGCCCCACACCACCGCTGGCATGCAGCGTTTGCAGTAGACGGCGCTGTCGGGCAGGGAGATTATCCACCGCGGTAGGAATATCTGCCGTGGGGATGGTGCTGCGGTGGTGGTCGGCGAGCGCCCACGCTTCACTTGTCGCGGGATCGAAGTACGACGCCACGGTGGGCGCGATCTTGAGCTGCCGGGTGCATGGAGCTTCCTCGGGAGTGTGGTCCAGAAACTGCCCTGGGTTTAGTCGCCACCCCGGGCCGTAGATGAAGCCATGTGCAGCCAGTTTGTGAAGAGCGACGATGAGGTCATCGTGGTGGGGTTGGCGGGAAAGTGGGGTGCCGGCGATGTTCAGTAGCTCGTCTGCGGTCTCGATGACGTCCTGAACGGTCACGGGGTACGTGGTGGCATCCAGTTCGGTAGCAGCGTGGAGCAGGAGAAGGTCGATGGATCGCAACGAAGCCACATCCGTCACGTCGTGAAGCGCCGTGGGGCGGATCGCAGCGAGGTCTTGATCCGTGTGTCCCGCGAGCCATTCAGTGAAGGTAGGAAAGCCGACAGTCATAACTGCCTAATTCTACCTATAGGGGGTAGAACAAGGTATTTAGTTTGGCTGGGTGGGGTGTGTTTTTGGGCTGGATGTGGAATGATGAGCCTATGGCTAACGTAAACAAAAAAGGGTATGTAGACGCTGGCTGGCCGTCTGACATCCCAGAAGGTCAACACGCAGTAACTGAGCTGGTAGCTTTCTCTGCCGGTGCTCTGAGCCCGTACGGTGATCTGGAGTTCCCACTGGATCCCTCCACCCTTTCCTACGTTCACCCTCACACGGTGATTAACCGCTAACTGCCCTCCTTCTTTGGGGTTCGCGTTAGCGACGGCTAAGGCCCGCTTCCATCTTTGCGATGGTAGCGGGCCTTGAGCATTTCGCCAGGTCAGGTTCTGCCTAGCCAGTGCAGCGTGAACGGGAGCGGGGTGCGGCCCCGGGGTGGGGACCCGTGGTTGGTCAGGGGTGACTTACCACGGGGCCACTCGGTACGGTCAGGCTAAGACCTAGCGTGTCTAGCGTGGCAGAATGGCGTGCACAGCACCCTTGTTCGCCTTGTAGAAAGCGTTGAGCTGGTGACGGTGAGCCTTGTAGAAGTGGTTCAACTGCGGAGGTACGGAGTAGCCCGCAGCTTCGATGCGGTCGACGATGTTTTCCCATACAGCGTCCACTGCCAGGGTGTTCTTCTGGGCGGCTAGGTCACGAACGGCCTGCTTTACCGCTGGAGCGGGAGCAGGCTTTGGTGCAGCCTTAGCCTTTGGGGCAACGGTGCGGGGCGTCGGTGCGGAGTTCAAGCCCAGCTTTGCGGAGCACGCTGGCCATGCGCCCCAGCCCTGACCTGCCAAAACCTTTTCAGCGACGGCGATCTGCTGCTCGCGGGTTGCCTGGTATGCGTATGGTGCGTACTTCTGGCCACCATAAGCGTTCCACGTGCTAGGAGAGAACTGCAGGCCACCGTGAAAACCGTTGCCGGTGTTGATGTGCCAGTTGCCGCCGGCCTCACACTGAGCTAGGCGATCCCAGTCGGAATCGGGGGCTGCGGAGGCTGCAGGGGTGATTGCGGCAGATGCGCCAACTACAGCCATGCTGGCTACGGTCAGGCGAGCGGCGGTAGAGAACGTGTTGCGCTTAGTGTGGCGTCCCATGTATTCGTCAGTTTCCCTTCGGGTTCTGGCTAGATCCACGTCGCGAGGATTGTGTGGAGCTGAACCGTTCGTTTCGTTTCTCGATCTGGGGCAGTAACCGGCCCGAAGGCTGGCGTCCAAATGGAGGTCCGGTTGACCCCTGCCCTTTGGCATGCCCGTTACGCTACTGGTTTGTCACGATTGAGTCACGTTTTTATCAAAACTAGATTTGATGGTGTCGACCGAGGGGAGGTGCTCAAAAGCCGGGTTACCCAGCGGTTTATCAAAAAGTTGTAGCTTCGTTACGTTTTCGTAATGTGACAAAGATCACATATTGTGTGACTGATGTGAAACCACGATGCCCTTCCGAGGTATCCGAATCCCTAATTCCAAACTTGAGAGTTATGCGGTATCCTTAAACTTCTGTTTATTTCTAGGCTCAACTCGAATTAAAGGTGATGTGAACCATGCCTACAGGAAAAGTGAAGTGGTACGACGCAGATCGCGGCTATGGCTTTGTGAGCAATCCTGGTGATGAAGACGTTTACGTCGGTTCGCAAGTCCTGCCGGATGGTGTGGACGAGCTGTTCAAGGGCCAACGCATGGAATACGAGTTCGTCGCTGGCCGCCGCGGCCCGCAGGTGCTGAGTATCACGCACCTCGATGAGGCTCCGCGCCGCGCACAACGGAAGTTCAGCACCGAGGAACTGCACAAGATGGTGCAGGACACAATCACGCTGCTGGATGGTCGCGTGCTCCCCGTCCTCCAGGCGGGTCGCCGACCAGAGCGTAAGGAGTCCAAGCAGATTGCGGACATCCTGCGCACGATTGCTCGGGAGTTGGACGCTTAGCGTTACTCCTTAATCTCAATGCTCCAAATGGTATTGACCGGAGTTTGATTCTTCTCAGCATCAAGGCCCACCAGCATTGACCTCACTTCAACCAGTTTCAAGCTCGGCGTGGAACCATCAGCACTTTTGCGTTCCGCACCGAGCTTTAGCTTTACTTCTTGGGCTTCATCTGCCCGGAAGTAGTTGTCCTGGTTCGCGCCAGGATCGTTATAGATCTTCAGCAGGGACCAGTCGTGGTTGGTTACATCTTGCGGGATCTTCAAAGTGAATTCCTTTGCCCCCTTGAGCTCCAACGGTGCCGGCTGACCTGGCTTGCAGTCCTTATCATCCAGCTCGCACGTGGAGTACGGTGCGATGTGTTGCTCTTGGCCATCCACAACCGCGACGATGCGCTGATCCTGCGGCAAAGTCTCCACCTGACCGTCCTTCCAGCGGTTATAGAACACGATGGCTGCAGCGACAATTGCCACGACGGCCACAATCGCTGCAAACGCCAACAGTTGTTTCCGCTGTTCTTGCTTGCGCCGCGCTTTCTTGCTGAGCTTTTTCCCCCCACCGGCTGCTACCGCGATCTCGCTGTCGTCGTGGTGGTTCTCTTTTTCACCTGACGCCCCGCTGGCCCGCGCAAACGCCTTTGCCCTGGAATCCCGTTTCTCATCACTCACCCGCCCAATGCTAGTTCAAAGGGCAGGCGTGGCCTAAGCGTCAAAAGGCGTGATGGTGATCTTCGGGGGTTTTTCCGTTTAGGAGAAAGTGACTTCGTATAGCGTGTCCCACCACTTTCCTGTGAGGTAGAAGCGTTGCCTGGAAGCCCTCTCGCCGGTGGATCCACCTTGAGGAATGAACGCGATGCCGTTGAGAACATCGGCACCGCGCCGGTCGGCGGCAGGCAGTTTTCCAGTGAGATCGGCAATTCCCGTCACAAACCCCGTGGCCGGATCAATCCGATAGATCTGGTTGGTTTGCCATACATTGGCCCACACGGAGCCGTCCGGGGTACATTCCAGCTCATTGAGCATAGTGGTGGCTTGCCCACTCCTGGTGACGGAAATTTCACCGGTTTTATCGAAGGTGCTGGGGTCGCGGAACGTCAGGGTACCTGACCCGTCGCTCATCACCAGCCGGTCCTGTTGTGCACACAGGCCCCAGCCTTCACCGTCATAGCGAACCCGGCCGGTCTCGCGCAGGTCTTGGACGCTGCGTTTGATGGCAGTGTGTTCTTTCCACGTCAGTTGCCACACCGTGTCCCCAGCGATGGTGATGCCCTCGCCGAAGAATTCATCAGGTAAGTTCTGGGATTCTGATTGTTTCCCGTCTACCGTGGTGCGATAAATGCGGGATTGCCTGTACTGCCCAGTGCCCACCACTAGGTTTCCATCTTTACCCACCTCTAGGCCCTGGGTGAATGACGTTTTATCCCAGGGGTGGGAACCCTTGACCACCACGTTCAAACGGGCGGGTTGTGGTGGGGGTCCAGACGCGTCGGTCGAGTTTGGCCCGGAAGAACCGGTGGAATCCGGCGAGCTATTCGGCGCGTTGCCAGGAATGGGACCACACGCGGAGGTGACGAGAAGTGCACTCGCTACCCCAATGGTGACTAGGGTGCGGATGGGCGAGGGGCGTCGGGAAGGGTAGGAAAACGCGGTGCTGTGACTGGGTGTGTTCGCCGGGGTGTGAGGGGGTGGAGTGGGCGAGGGGCGTCGGAACCAAGAGGGAGCCGCGCGGCGACGGTTGGAGCTCATGTAGTAGATCATGCAACACATTGTGAGGGGATGGGTATCCCGCGGGAAGTAGCGACGGGCATAATAGGGGGGTGAGTAACCACAGATCTAAGCGCCGGAATCGCACCATTGACCCGATTTTGTTGTCCGGGGAAGCGAAAGAAGTCGCAAGGGAAGCCTTGGAGGAAATTGGGGGAGAAGAGGTTGGAAAGCACCTCGGCGCCACAGCGACTGCTGGTGGGACCGCCCTGCACAGGTTCGCCAGTGAAGTGCCTGGATACAGCGGTTGGGAGTGGATAGCGGTATTGGCGAGTGTGCCGGGCAGTGGAGAGATCACAGTCAACGAGGTATCGCTGCAAGCCGGACGGGATGCGAAACTCGCGCCAGAATGGGTGCCATACGAAGATCGCGTGCAGCCGGGGGATTTGGGCCCGGGGGATGTACTGCCACCGCGGTTAGACGACGACCGATTAATGCAGTGGCGGGAGCTGGAGACTGTTGACGGTGGAAATCAGGGTTTTCCCCGGAATCCGGCGGCGGAGGACACGCTTTCCGCCAAGGGGCTGCGCGATGCCATTGCGCGTTGGAAGGCCACCAATGGTCCCAGTTCCGATTTCGCGCAGCAAGCCGAAATGACGTGTGAAACATGTGCGTTCTACTTGCCTTTTAATGCGCCCGAGACTGAGCTGGGGGTGTGCGCGAATGAGTTTTCGGCAGACGGCCAGGTTGTAACGGCGGATTTCGGTTGTGGGGCGCATTCGGCGTCCAAGGATGAAACCTACCGGGAGGGGCGTAGGGAATACGGAGCGTTCGACGACGGCCCGGGGATTGATCGGTGGGGGCAAAACGGGTGAGACCCAGCAGGTAGTTAACTGCTGCGCAGTTTGCTAAAGGGTGGGGGAAGTGGCACTTTTGGAAACGTCAATGATGGACATGACCAGCAGTCGGGTGGATTCCACCCGTGCTGTCCCGAGGGGAAAGTAGCTCAACAGATATGGCAAAGGCAGTGAAAGAACCGGCTACCGGGGCCGGCCGAAGCGGACTAGACCGCTACTTTAAGATCACAGAGCGAGGAAGCACCGTAGCCACTGAAATTCGCGGCGGTGTAGTGACGTTCTTCGCAATGGCGTACATCATCATCTTGAACCCACTCATCTTGGGTACGATCCCGGATCACACCGGCAATGTGCTGGGAACCTCGCGCGTTGCCGCCGTGACGGCCCTGGCCGCTGGCATTATGACGATCCTGTTCGGCGTGTTCGCCCGCTATCCGTTCGGTATCGCTGCGGGCTTGGGTATCAATACGCTGGTAGCGGTCACGTTCGTGGCCAGCGAGGGACTGACGTGGCCAGAGGCCATGGGGCTTGTGGTCCTCGATGGTGTTGCCATTGTGGTTCTGGCCCTGTCCGGTGTGCGCGAGGCCGTTTTTAACTCGATCCCAGATTCCCTGAAAGCCGCGATCGGGGTGGGCATTGGCCTGTTCATTGCGCTTATCGGCCTAGTCGATGCTGGTTTTGTCCGACGCATTCCCGATGCCGCAGGCACCACCGTTCCCGTGGGGCTGGGTATTAACGGTTCCATTGCGTCGTGGCCGACCTTGGTGTTCGTTATTGGTCTATTGATCTGTGGTGCGCTGGTCGTCCGTCAGGTCCGTGGGGGGTTGTTCATCGGAATTGTGGCCACCACCATCATCGCCCTCATCGTGGAAGCCATGACGGGAACGGGCCCTAGCTTCGTTGATGGAAAGCCCAACCCGAAGGGCTGGAGCTTGGCCGTCCCCGAGCTTCCACAATCGGCCGGTGGACTGCCGGATCTTTCCTTGGTCGGTGCTGTGGACCTCATCGGTGCGTTTTCTCGTGTGGGTGTGCTGGCTGCTTCCCTGTTGCTGTTTACCCTGGTCCTGGCCAACTTCTTCGACGCGATGGGCACCATGACCGCCCTCGGCAAGCAAGCCAAACTCACCGATGAGGAAGGCCGACTGCCGAACCTGCGTACCGCACTGGTCGTCGAGGGAGCTGGCGCTGTCGTGGGTGGCGCCGTTTCGGGTTCCTCCAATACCGTGTACGTGGATTCCGCAGCCGGCATCGGCGATGGCGCGCGCACTGGCCTGGCCAACGTGGTCACGGGTCTTCTTTTCCTGCTGGCAATGTTCTTGACCCCGCTCTACGAAATCGTTCCTATCGAAGCCGCCGCACCAGTTCTGGTCAGTGTGGGTGCGTTGATGATGGCCCAGATCCGAGATATTGATTTTTCCCGGTTCGACATCGCCCTACCTGCTTTCCTCACTATCGTGATCATGCCGTTTACCTACTCCATTGCCAACGGCATCGGCGTGGGCTTTATCGCGTACGTCTTCATGGCTGTGGTTGGCGGTAAGGCTAAGAAGGTCCACCCGTTGCTGTACATCGTGGCAATCCTGTTCGTTGTGTACTTCGTTGTCGATCCCGTCCTGAGTGCTAT
This sequence comes from Corynebacterium sp. HMSC28B08, assembly GCF_001806865.1. Lineage (NCBI taxonomy): Bacteria > Bacillati > Actinomycetota > Actinomycetes > Mycobacteriales > Corynebacteriaceae > Corynebacterium > Corynebacterium sp. HMSC28B08. The sequence continues at coordinate 7,080 of NZ_KV786195.1, read as the reverse complement.
CCAGCACTAGAAACTCACGCGACTGTTATGACTTCCACATGGTTTGAGCCCCACCTCATCGAGGACCCTTTCGATTACCGGTTGGACGACATCCGGGATCTGAATTCATCGGATTCGCGCCCCGACTTACCCGGTGGGAAGGGGTTGGTCATCGCGGAGGGCAACCTTGTGGTTCCACGCCTTCTGGGCTCTCGTTATCCGGTGCGCACGATCGTGGGCTTCGGCTCCAAGTTGGCGACTTTGGAGCGGCAGTTACGGGCTGAGGGGTTCTTTTCTGCCGACGCCCCCACGGCCCTTCACACCCGCCCTCCCCAGGTTCTAGAAGTCAGCCGTGAGGTGCTACGTCGCGTAGCCGGGTTCGACATGCATCGGGGCCTAGTGGCGGCAGCGGATCGGGTGGAAGAGCTGGGTGTGGACGAGGTGCTCAACCACGTGGAAAACTCCGGTACAGAAACCAAAGTAGTGGCCGTGCTGGAAGGGGTGGGGGACCACGAAAACATTGGTGCGTTGTTCCGGAATGCCGCGGGGTTGTCCGTGGATGCCGTGTTGTTCGGTGCAGCCACGGCCGATCCACTGTACCGGCGTAGCGTGCGCGTGAGCATGGGGCATGTATTGCGCATTCCGTTTGCACGCTTTGCGGGCAAGACCACCACGTGGCAGCGGTCGCTATCCACCCTGCAGGAACGCGGTTACACGGTGATTGCGTTGACTCCCAACACGGAGCAGAGCCTGACCGAGGCCGTGGGGCAGGCCCGCCGCAACGCGGCTGCGGCCGGCCGTGAGGCGCGTATCGCCATCATGGTTGGCGCTGAGGGGCCCGGTTTGACCGAGCACGCCATGCGCGCGGCCGATATCCGTGCAGCCATCCCTATGGCCCCCGGCACTGATTCGTTGAACGTCGCTACCGCCGCAGCGATCGGATTCTACGCAGCGCGACTGTAGCGCCCCACTTGGCGGTGCGCGCGATTGACTGCGATAGCTCGCGCAAAACCTCGGGCCCCGTGGGCTCGGCAGGAGCACCCGCGGAAGCGTAATCGTCGTAGCCCTGTTCCTCGCGGTGCAAGGAGACATCTTGGCTGGCCGGAGGTAGCGCGCGGTCGCCTAGAGCTCCGCGCGCACGCAGCTGCTCACGGCCCGCGGAATTGCTGCCGTATTCACTGGACTTGGCCTCTGGGCGCCCATCGGTGGCAAAAGCTGCCACGGGGAGTTGCGCCGCATCGTCATCGTGCGGACAAATGGAAAAGCCCAACCACCCTTCCACGCTGGCCATCGCCAACTGGGATGGGTAAAACGGCAATTCAATTCCGGTTGCCGAGGTATTGCCGGCCCAGAATTCGGATTCGAAGGGCTCTGGTAGTCCAATGTCCTCTAAAATCTCGCGCCGGGTGGCGGAGAAACTGCGTTGCAGGGTGCCTGCCGACCAGTGGGCAAAAGCGCCGAAGGTGGGGTCGTATTTGGGGAGTGACCTATCGTCGACATCACCGGTGATGTGGAAGCGCTCCGCCTCTGTCGAAGTGGTCTTCCTATCGTTCGATGCGGTTTGACCCTCGTTCGCTCCGGTGTGTGCGCTCGCCTTAAAACCCTCGTCGAATACTGCGGTGGCGTACACCTCGGGAGCGTTCACCAGGGCGCGGAATTCTTCGGGGAGGTCCGAGAGTTTGTGTAGATCGGGCATGATCGTTTGCACCACGGAAAGCCCTGGGTAGCCACCGATGTAAAACTCGCTGACGCCGGGTGCAGCACTACGGACCATGTCGAAGTCACCGATGTGTGTGAGCGGTAAGGAAGGATCCAGCTGGGCCAGGTACTTCCTGGCAAACCCGCGGTCAGCTTTGGGTTCTGAATCTAAGACAGCAGCCGGATTAGCAGCACTCACAAACCACAGGGTTACCAAAGCCATGTTGTATTACCTCTTTTTACGGGGGTTAGTGCGTACACCGAGCAGTACATCCTCCCAGTGCGGGGTGATGGCCTTACGGCGCCGCTTTGGCCGATCGTCGTCATCGGGGTGCATGAGGAAGCCTTCCTCAGTATCGTGGCCGTCTGCATCGTCCGAATTGTCGCCACGCGGTTGCATCCGGCGTGGGCTGGGACCACCGGTGGGATCGTAACCGTCGCGGGCTGGGCCACCATCACGATCGTTGTCATAATCACGGTCTTCGTCGTAAATACCTACACGATCGCCGGCAGCCATATCCGGATCGTCGTTCCACCGTAGTGGGGTTACAGCCGCCACGCGCCGCGGCGCTTGGCCGTATCGTGGGTCCACCAAGTCGCCGGCGATGCTGTTAATTGGCTGGGCTAGGTTGGGCCCAGGTTGCTGTTGCTGCAACAGGAATTCCGCGACGTGAGTTGCTACCTGCCCGGCGGCCGCTTTATTCCAGCTCACCGTGATGATCCACTGTTTGGCCTCGTTGAGGTACGCATCCCATTCACACTCGGACAGCGATTCGCCACGCGCTGCCAACGATGTTGCTAAAACCTCCCACAGCGTGTTCTTAGCAGGGCCGTCGGAGTTGACGGGGTGTGCAGAGTGGGCCAGCTCCGCGATGCGAGCGCGTTCTTGCAGGATGGGCCAAGCGTACGGTTCGATGCGCGAAGAATCTGTATCCGCTTCCTCCGCCAGTTCCTCGATGCTGGCACCGTGGCGCACGCGATCTTGGATGGCGCGAGGGGTAATGGAAATCCTCGTGCGGTGAGGGCGTTGGGAAGTGCGGCCGAACTTGCCGAATCCAGCAACCTTTTTTGTTTCGACGCCTTCTTCTTCCGCGTCCTTGTTCCTCGTTGGGGTGTCGGTGGAATTCGAATCCGACGCAGGGGCCTCGTCACTGGCACCGGAGGTGTCAGAATCAGTCGACGCGATCTCCTCCGTGGAGCTCGGGGTCGCCGTGAGTGAACCCAACGCAGTGCTGAGAGGAGAGGGGGTCGAGGAGGCGTCGTTGGAATCAGAAGAAGAAGGTTTTGCCGACGTGACAGCCGTTAGGTCCGAGGGGGCAGAGTCAACATCCGAAGAGGAATGACCGTCGAGGATTCGGCGAAGGTCGTCCGTGACCGGTAGGAAGAACTCCTGCACGTTATCGCTGGCGGTATCGCCGGAGTTATCGGACGTGGCTGGGGAGTGGGAATCCTGCTGTTCGGCGACGCGCAGAACGAGCGAAGATGCGTCACTTTCGGCGACGATCAGCTTCAGTTCTTGCACGGGTTACCTCCTAGGATGGAAAACATGTCGGGCTCAACTTTAGCTAAAGGTGAGTTGACACCGCCGGAAATTCTATCGGCGGTGTCGGTAGCGCGCAGCGGAACTGGGTGCCAGTGGGGGGGTCAGTGGCCGGGAAGGTTAGGCCTTCTTGGCGTAACCGTTGTCCAAGATGTAATCGATGGCCTTGGTTAGCTTCTGGACGTCCTCGGGGTCGATAGCCGGGAACATACCGATGCGCAGCTGGTTGCGGCCCAGCTTGCGGTAAGGCTCGGTATCCAGAACACCGTTCGCGCGCAGAATCTTGGCGATAGCCGCGGCATCGACGTCCTCAGCGAAGTCGATGGTGCCAACAACTAGGGAGCGGGTTGCAGGATCCTGCACGAACGGGGTGGCCTCTGGGCGGGTCTCGGCCCAGTTGTACAAGGCGGTGGAGGATTCGGTGGTGCGCTGAACCATTCCGGCCAGGCCCCCGTTAGCGTTCATCCACTGCACCTGGTTGTCCAGCATCAACAGGGTGCCAACCGCTGGGGTGTTGTAGGTCTGGTTCTTACGGGAGTTGTCAACGGCCGTCTTCAGATCCAAGAAGGCTGGGATGTAACGGTCCTGGCCGGCGATTTCCTCAACGCGCTCCAGAGCTGCAGGGGAGAATGCAGCCAACCACAGGCCGCCGTCGGAAGCGAAGCACTTCTGGGGGCTGAAGTAGTACACATCGGCCTGGCTCATGTCCACGTTCAGACCGCCGGCGCCGGAGGTGGCGTCGATGGCTACAAGGGCATCGGTGTTCGGGCGGATCACGGGAACCATCGCGCCCGTGGAGGTTTCGTTGTGAGCCCATGCGACCAGATCGGCGCTGGTGCCGTCCAGTTCGCTAGGGGAAGGGGCGGTGCCGGGCTCTGCGCTGACGACCTGCGGTTCGTCCAGCCAAGGGGCCTTCTTCGAGACGCTGGCGAACTTGCCGGAGAACTCGCCGTAGGTGAGGTGAGCGGATTGTTGACGAATCAAACCGAAGGAAGCGGCATCCCAGAACGCGGTGGCGCCACCGAGGGACAAGATGATTTCGTACCCTTCGGGCAGTTGGAACAGTTCGGAAAGGCCCTCGCGGACGGAACCGACAACATCTTTCACGCCCGCTTGGCGGTGGGAGGTGCCCATAATCGCAGCGCCGTCGGCGATGGCCTCAAGCTGTTCGGGGCGGACCTTGGACGGACCGCAACCGAAACGGCCATCAGAAGGGATCAGTTCCGCTGGGATTGTGGGCAGTTCGTTGGAAGTCGTCATGGATCTGCTTTCTACTGTCGGTGGTAAACGCTGTATGCCGCCTGCGGGGATATCTTTTCATGTAGTTTCAGAAGCATCTGAGCGCGCGGAATATGCGAATACATGAATTAAAACGGCTAGTCCTCAGTTTATCCCGCTTGACCGCTGTCCCGCTAAAACATGGGTAAAGTTGTAAGAATATAGGGATAAATTGGCTCAAGGTGGGGGTAAGTGTCCAGGGGTCTGGCCATTGTTTCGTGCACGGTCGCTGGGGGCGGGGGTGAGTTGGGTAACACTGTGATGTCATCCGAATCACAGTGGTTGTAGGCTGTGCGTTATCCCACTTTGAGTGGCCGGCGCGATTGCCTTCCCGCAATCCGCGGGTATTCCATGAGCCCGAGCGCCGATATATCTATAGACTGGTACGTGCTCAAAGCGAAGCACGCGAACATTTCAGAAAGGGATGTCAATGGCTACCGATAATCAGGACAAGGCCGTCCTCCACTACCCAGGTGGAGAATACGAAATGGACATCGTCCGCGCTACCGAAGGCAACGACGGTATTGCACTGGGCAAAATGCTGGCTGAGACCGGCATGACTACCCTGGACCCGGGCTACATGAACACCGGTTCCACCGAGTCCGCCATCACCTACATTGACGGTGCTAACGGCATCCTGCGCTACCGCGGTTACGACATCGCGGATCTGGCTAATAACTGCACCTTTAACGAGGTTTCTTACCTCCTCATCAACGGCGAGCTGCCTAGCCCGGAGGAGAAGGACGAGTTCTCCGAGCGCATTCGCCGCCACACCCTGTTGGATGAGGACTTCAAGACCTCCTTCCGCGTCTTCCCGCGCGATGCGCACCCAATGAGTGTGCTGGCTTCCTCCGTTAACATTTTGTCCACCTACTACCAAGATGACTTGGACCCACTGGACACGGAAAAGCAGAAGCTGAACACCTACCGCCTGATGGCTAAGGTTCCAATGCTGGCTGCCTACGCATACCGCGCTTCCAAGGGCAAGCCATACATGTACCCAGACAACAGCTTGAACGCGCGCGAGAACTTCCTGCGCAATATGTTCGGTTACCCGACCGAAGACTTTGAAGTTGACCCAATCGTCACCAAGGCGCTCGACAAGCTGCTGATCCTGCACGCTGATCACGAGCAGAACTGCTCCACCTCTACCGTCCGCATGGTTGGTTCCGCACAGGCCAATATGTTCGTTTCCATCGCCGCGGGCATCAACGCGCTGTCTGGCCCACTGCACGGTGGCGCAAACCAGGCTGTGCTGGAGATGCTGGAGGAAATCCAGAACAACGGTGGCGACGCTACCGACTTCATGAACCGCGTGAAGAACAAGGAGCCGGGCGTGAAGCTCATGGGCTTCGGTCACCGCGTGTACAAGAACTACGATCCGCGTGCTGCCATCGTCAAGGAGTCCGCACACGAGATCCTCGAGCACCTCGGTGGCGACGAGCTGCTGGATCTGGCTATGAAACTCGAGGAGATCGCTCTGGCCGATGATTACTTCATCGACCGTAAGCTTTACCCAAATGTGGACTTCTACACCGGCCTGATCTACCGTGCCATGGGCTTCCCGACGGACTTCTTCACGGTTCTGTTTGCGATGGGTCGCCTGCCAGGCTGGATCGCTCACTACCTGGAGCAGGTCAACGATCCAAAGGCGAAGATCAACCGTCCTCGCCAGATCTACACCGGCCCAGCAGAGCGCAAGCTGTAATAACAAACCGGTTTGAGCGCACGGTAATAGCAGACCGGTTTGAGCACGCTGTAATAACAACCGGGTTCGAGCACGCTGTGATAGCAACCCGATTCGAGCACGCTGTAATTGCAGACCGGTTTGAGCACGCGGTAATAGCAACCCGGTTCGAACACAGCTCGTCTGGGCGGGCTGGAGTCCATGCGGGATGAGTGGGGCATCTGCTCCATCTTCGTCTTCCGGACCGTGCGTCCGCAGCCTCTGCTGGCGGGTTTAATCTCGTCGCTTAGATTCTTACTCGACGCCCCCCGCGCCCCTCGACTTCGAGGTCGGCGCGGGGTTCGCGCATATTAGCCGACGGTGCGATTGGGGCGATTCGTGGGCCCATGGAGCGCGTGAAATCTGTCAGCTAGGGGGCGTCGCTGTTAAAATGGTGCGGAATTCGATAGCGCGAGGAATCGGCCGAGCGCAAAGAAGGAGAGAAATTTCATGAGCAAGCCACTTTACGAGGCACAGTCCGGCAAGGCGCCCGAAGATCTTGTCATTGAAGACATCAAAGTCGGCGAGGGCGCCGAGGCTGTTGCAGGTGGCATGGTTGAGGTCCACTACGTTGGCTTTGACTTCGAGACCGGTGAGGAATTCGATTCTTCGTGGGATCGCGGGGAATCAATCGAGTTCCCGCTGAGCGGCCTCATTGCGGGCTGGCAAGAAGGCATCCCGGGTATGAAGGTGGATGGCCGTCGCAAGCTCATCATCCCGCCAGAAAAGGCTTATGGTCCAGCGGGTATGGGGCACCCATTATCTGGGCGCACCTTAGTGTTCATCATTGATCTGATCAACGCCAACTAGGCGCGCGGGGGGGTATCTAATCGGCGTCGGGGGGGTATCAAGGTGGCGG
>NZ_KV786194.1:0-1529 GCF_001806865.1 Corynebacterium sp. HMSC28B08 | reverse complement strand
CGCTGATAATGGGAATACAGGATCGGAACCACGTGGAATGACCCACTTCTTGACTGGCCATGATCTCCTCATGTGCCTTCAGCGTGATCTGTCTTCCATGTTAGTTCCGACCCTGTACCGCAATCCGGTGAATCCGCCCATGACCTTATAGGAGCGTGACGTCTCCACCGTGACCACCCCGGCAGGTGTCTAGTGTAGTCGTCTCATCAGCGTCTTGTCTGCCCGGAAACCCCGGATCGCGGGTCACCCGCACGTTTACTCACAGACAGGACCTGATCCCCAATGTCTACCACTTTCGACTGCCCCACCGGCCCCGTTGCCGGAATCGACACCCACACCGATACCCACACTGTTGCCGTCATTTCGGACACCGGCCGGCACATCGCCACCGACACCTTCCCCGCCACCAACCCTGGCTACGTGGCGATTTCAGAGTTTATGGCAACCTACGGTGTCACCACCGTCGGTGTGGAAGGAACCAGCTCCTATGGAGCAGGCCTGACACGCCACCTTCGCACCCAGAAATACTCAGTCGTAGAAGTCTTACGCCCTACCCGGGCCGTTCGACGCCGGGACGGCAAATCAGACCCCGTTGATGCTGTCGCTGCCGCCCGCCAGGTGCTCACCGGGGAAGCCTTAAGCATCCCGAAAGACACTTCCGGGCCAGTGGAATCCCTCCGTGGGTTGCAGATCACCCGCCGTCAGCTCGTGATGACAGCAGCGAAACTGATGACAACGATCAAATCGTTGCTGGTCACAGCACCCGATGAGATTCGACGCCGCTATAGCGCGATGCCCACATTGGTCATGGTGGAGGCCTTATCCCGGTGCCGACCATCAGCTGACCTGGCCGACCCTAGAAATGGGGTGCTCCTCGCGTTGAAGACATTAGCCACCACCTATCGTGATTTACAGAAACAGGGCACGCAGCTGGAAAAACACATCAGTATCCTGGTTGAGATGATCAATCCGCATGTGACCTCGATATTTGGGTGTGGTTCCGTGGTGGCTGCTGATCTGATTGTCAGTGTGGGGGATAATCCAGGCCGGATTCACTCCGAGGCAGCATTAGCTCATCTGTGCGGGGTCGCACCGATTCCGGCTAGTTCTGGACGGACTCATCGGCACCGTCTCAACCGGGGTGGTGATCGTCGGGCGAATTCTGCGTTGCATCGGATCGCGTTGGTGCGGATGCATCATGACCAACGCACCAGGGACTACGTAGCCAAACGCACCAAGGAAGGATTGTCGAAAAAGGAGATCTTACGGTGTCTGAAACGCGCCATTGTCAGGGAGGTCTACCGGGTGTTGTGCTTGGGTCAGGCCGTTCTTCCAACGGGCCAGGTAGAGGTTGATGAACTCAAAGCTCGACGGATCGAGAGGCAGTTATCGCAAGCCCAGGTTGCTGAAAAACTCGGGTGTGCCCCGGCGAGAATCAGTGATATCGAAACCGGCAAGCGCCCTTTGCCGGAGTTGAGGTTGGCTTATGAAGAACTTCTCAAATCAGCTTGACACAACATAGGAGCATC
>NZ_KV786193.1:50921-79722 GCF_001806865.1 Corynebacterium sp. HMSC28B08 | reverse complement strand
TGGAACCCCCCACACAAACCATCTGACACCCTCGGTGTGGGCGCGGCGGGGGCTCCTCAATGCGCAAAAACAAGCATCCAACTGCCACCTCAGGAGGCCCTCCCTGTGCCACACTTACGACATGATTCACGATGGCAACCCTCTTTACGAACCGAACTCCAACATGCACGACGATGCGGCCCAACCCGTCGACCTCGATCCTTTCGATCCTAACCTCAGCGTGCGCGACCTCGATCCCTTCGACCCTAACCTCAGCGTGCACGACCTCATCACCGCCTACAACATCTCGATCGGCTACCCACACACAACGGTGGCGGGGTGGCGTAGGGGCGTCGAGGCGAAAGAAAAGCACCGGCCCACCCCAAGTTCGCCCCTGCGTGTGGAAATGTGGTGGCCATTCGACCGCCCGGACCCCACGGAGCGCGAGATTGCCCGCTTGACGAGCTTCCTCACGAGCAATAATTTGCAGCTCATCGCGATGAACCTCTGGGCTGGCGACATGGCAGCGGGGGAGCGGGGAGTGCTGCACCGCGAACCGCTGCCTGCTTCTCATATCGACGCCGTCGCCCGCATCCATGACCTCACCGGGGTGTCGAAGTTTAACCTGCTGGTGGGGCGGCGCGGGGAGGATGCGGACTCGTGGCAAGTCCAATGCGAGCGCTTTGCCCGAGCTGTGGTGGATGTGTACCGCGCGACCGGGGGAAAGGTGCTGGTCGAAAACATGAGTGGCATCGAGGATTATCCGATTAAGCGCGTGCGAGAGGCGTTCGAGTTGACGTGGAAGGTTTCTAGCTTCCTGGATGACCGCGCTCGCGACGAGAGCGGCTTCGATTGGGTTGATGACGATTCGATTGAGCAGGTGGAGTCGGAAGGCGTGGGCGTGCTGCTCGATATCTATCACTTCCTGACCAACTGGGAGGCGGGGATCGAGACGAATGACCCGTGGGACGGATTTTGTTCGCACCATCACGGGGTTGCCACTGAGGCGGAGTGCGGGCACTCCGTTAGCTTTAGCGACGAGCACGAACCCACTGATGGTGCGGCGGGGCGCCTTGGTGATGAAGGTGACGAGATCGGCGAGGCTGGCGAAAGCAACGAGACCGGCGAGGCTGGCGAAAGCGAAAGGGCCGGCGAAAGGGTCGGCGAGGCCGGCGAAGCCGACGAAGGCTCCGCCCACTGCGCCACTCGCGATGTCGGCCCGGGAGAAATAGGTAATTCTCTCTTCTACTTCGCGGGCTGCATGGGCTTCAGTCACGAAGTCTCCCACGTGCAGGTCGCCACGTGGCCCGATCGTAGCGAGCCGCGATCCGACGACTATCAGATTCTCTCGATCCTGAACGGATTGAGCCCTCGGGCCAATAGAGTTGGCGGGCCCGTTGTGCTGGACATCGTAGGGGAGTGGCTGCCTAGCTCCGATTAGAGTCGAGTCGCTGAATGCGGATTCGCGAAACAGCGCGGCGTCGCACGGGGTGCACAGCGGGCGTATCTACCGACACGCCGCCGCACTGGCGCTACTTTTGTGGCAACCGTTACTAATGTTACTTAAGTGATTCTTGAGGATGTCGTTAAAGCCGTCCGCACGGCAACCTGCGCCCTTCTTCGCCTCTCCGCCGCCGGGCCGTCGCGCGCGGCAATCGCGGTGCGCCCGTCGGCCACGATGCACCGCGCCTTCTTCGCTGTCCTGGCCTTAGTGGGGCTTGTTGTTGCCGGTTTAACGACGCCAATCTTTCCCCACCCACATGCGTCCGCCGAAACTGTACCGGGGCCGGCACACGCGCCGCGGCAGCATTCTGCGCCAGCACCAGCACCCGCACCTGCACCTGCACACAAGCCCGCACCAGCACCCGCGCACAAGCCAGCACCCGATCCCAAGCCCGCACCCGCACACAAGCCCGCACCCGCACCACTCCCACACCACCCAGCCACACATCCAGCTTCCAACGTGACCAAAGCTAAGCCCGGTGAGGCAGTCAACGTTGAATTCACGCTCCCTAACGGGCACAAGCGCCGGGCGATTGTGAGCGTCACCGCGGACTACAATCCCGCACACCCAACTCCGGTCCTCTTCGGCTTTGGTGGCTGGCACGACAGTCCGGAAAACTTCCGCAACTACTCCCGCTTCGCAAACACCGGCGCCGCACGGGAAGCGATCGTGGTGTATCCGGCGGGCGTCGAGTATGCATGGGAGGGAGCCCCGTACGCAGTCACCCCACGTGGCGGTGATGTAGCCTTCGCGCGGCAGATTGTGGACGAGCTCGATGCGCACTTCAACGTGGACCGCAAGCGCATCTACGCTGCCGGAATGTCCAACGGTGGAGGTTTCGCGGTGAGCTTCGCGTGCCAGGCTCCGGATTTGGTGGCGGGGGTGGTGTCGGTCTCGGGGGCGTTCTACAATCCGGTCCTCGAAAATTGTGCGCCCGGGCCAGTGGCGACGTTCATCATTCATGGCGTTCAGGATCAGCTCACCCGCTTCGAAGGCGGTCACCTGCACCGCGCTCCCTACCTCTCCGCGCCGGCGGTGGCTGACAGTGCGGCGAAGCGCAACCTCTGCGCGCCTCACCCGGTAGTTGAACAAAAGCCCGGAAATGTGACTCAGTTCGGCTACCCAGGCTGCGCGAAGGAGGCCGTCTTCTGGCGTATCAACGACCAAGGCCACAACTGGTATTTCACCCCGGATGTCGCCAATGAGGTCTGGAATTTCCTCGCCCGTCAGCATAAGTAATCCACATAAGTAATCCGCATGACTAATCCGCACGAGTGATAAGTAATCCGCACGAGTAGTCCGTACGAGTGGCTTTTATGAAATAGTTTTTCATGCAAGCGTTGCGTTTTTATTCTAATCATGGGGTAAGTTCTTTCTGTGCAAAATACGTCTACATCTCAGCGCGGTATCGCGACTTCCCGCCACCCCAAGGCCCTCGCCTCCGATGCGATCGTCGAGGCCCCTCGTTCCACCCCTCGTTCCGCCACCGGCCGCCGCTTCGTCACAGGTTTCATGGCGGCTTCCACCGCGGTAGCGCTCACTGTGGTTCCTGCCAACGACGCCCCCAGCCCCCTCGCCAACGTCACCCCTTCGGCGCAGGCGCAAACTCTGCCGGGTTCTAGCAGTGCCACTGGCAGCCTCGGTGGCGGCGGAAACTTCATGGTTCAGCTGCGCCAGATTCTGGAATTTATCAACGGTCTGCTGCAGATCTTCAACGGTGGGGGCGGCACTCTGCCGAATATCCCGAATGGCCCATCGGCCCCGGGGACTGACGCTCAAACGCGCACCTTTAACGTCAACGGTGCTTCCCGCACTGCGATCGTCAAGATGCCATCGTCCGGAAAGACGAAGAACCTGCCCGTGGTCTTTATGTTCTCCGGTTGGCAGCACACTGCTGCGCAGGCCCGTGGCTACGCGGCTTTGGAGGGTACCGGCGCTGGCTCCGATGCGATCATTGTGTACCCGCAGGGTCGCAGCAACGCGTGGGAGGGTGCGCCATATGCGACGACGTCCCGCGGTGAGGACGTGGCGTTCGTGCGTGAAATTGTCCGCACCTTGGCCAATGAGGGCAAGGTCGACCGCTCTCGTGTGTACGCAACTGGTTTGTCTAATGGTGGTGGCATGGCCCTGGCTCTGGCGTGCCAGGCGCCTGATCTGATGGCGGGTGTGGTTGGAGTTTCCGGTGCGTACTATAACCCGGTGTGGTCGAATTGTGGCTCCGGCAAGGTGCCTGCGTTGATCATCCACGGCACGAATGATGCGACCGTTGCCTACGAAGGCGGCACTCGCCATGGCGCGCCGTATCGTTCGATCGAGCAGATGCACCAGCTGGTTGGTACCCGTAACGGCTGCTTGGCTTTCGGGGCGCCTCAGGAAAGCATCAGCGGTAGTGTGACGACGTACACGTTCAGTGGTTGCTCCGCAGAGACCCACGTCAAGAAGGTTTCTGGCGGCACCCATACGTGGTACCCGGTGAACCCAAGCGCGGCGCGGGAATCCTGGTCCTTCCTGTCCAAGCAGAGCAAGTAGCTGCTGCTGGTGGGGCGGGGGAAGCAGGCGCACGCTTTTCCTAGCGCGCCCCACCCAGTCCATGTCTGGGCCCGTGGGTAAACTATCTATCCATGAGTGAAGTACGCGTTCGTTTCTGCCCATCGCCCACCGGCACACCCCACGTCGGAATGGTGCGCACAGCCCTGTTCAACTGGGCATATGCCCGCCACACCGGTGGCAAGCTGGTTTTCCGTATCGAGGATACGGATGCCAAGCGCGATAGCGAGGAAAGCTACCAGGCAATCATCGATTCGCTGAAGTGGCTGAATCTGGGCTGGGACGAAGGCATTGAGGTCGGCGGGCCTCACGAGCCATACCGCCAGTCCCAGCGCATGGACATTTACGCGGAAGTCCTCGAGAAGCTGAAGGCCTCCGGCGACGTCTACCCTGCATACTCCACTGCGGAGGAAGTTGAGGAGCGCCACAAGGCCGCTGGCCGCGATCCCAAGCTGGGCTACGACAATTACGATCGCACCCTCACGGACGAGCAGATCGAGGCATTCAAGGCCGAGGGGCGCGAGCCGGTCTGGCGCCTGCGCATGCCCGATGATCGCGTGTACCAGTGGAACGATCTCGTGCGTGGCGAGATGACCGTCGATGGCAAGACCGTCCCAGATTTCGTGGTCGCACGCTCCAACGGCCAGCCACTGTACACCCTGGTAAACCCCGTGGACGATGCCCTCATGCGCATCACCCACGTCCTGCGTGGCGAGGACCTGCTACCTTCCACCCCGCGTCAGATCGCACTGTACGAGGCGCTGGTCCGCGTGGGTGTCGCAGAAGCCGTGCCCACCTTCGGCCACCTGCCGTTCGTGATGGGGGAGGGCAACAAGAAGCTCTCTAAGCGCGACCCCGAGTCCAACCTGTTCAACCACCGCGATAACGGCATCATCCCCGAGGGCATGCTGAATTACCTGTCGCTGCTGGGCTGGTCGCTGTCTGCGAACGAGGACATCTTCACGATGCAGCAGCTCATCGACAACTTCGACATCGCGGACGTCAAGCCGAACCCTGCCCGCTTCGACCAGAAGAAGCTCGAGGCCATCAACGCCGATCACATCCGCCTGCTGGAATTAGACGACTTCACCGCTCGCCTGCGCGCGTACCTAGAGGAGTACAAGGACTTCTCCGCGGACTACCCAGCCGACAAGTTCGCTCTTGCTGCCGAGCTGGTGCAGACACGCATCAAGGTTCTCTCCGATGCTGACGGTTTGCTTCGCTTCCTTGTCACGGGGGACGACGCCCTCGAGCTCGACGAAAAGGCTGCCCGCAAGAATTTGAAGGAAGACGCGGTCGAGGTCTTGCAGGTATCCATCGAGCAGCTGGAGGTTATCTCGGACGAGGACTTCAAGACCGAGGTTATTGAAAAGGCTCTGCAGGGCAAGCTCATTGAGGAGATGGAGCTGAAGCCTCGTAAGGCTTATGGGGCGCTACGCGTGGCGGTCTCGGGCGCGGCGGTAAGCCCTCCACTGTTCGAGTCTATGGAGTTACTGGGCAAGGCCTCGACGCTGGCGCGCCTGCGCAAGGCGCAGTCCGTCACCCCGTTCCCAGCAGGCCAGTAACCCTCCCCGCGGTCTTGCGCCCGCCCCGCCCGGTGCACCCCGCGGTTCTTAATATGAGGGGAGCGTAGTAACCCATCCCGCCCGTCGCGCGGATCGCGGGCAATCTGCGCTCTCCAGTCGCTCCGGCTTCGGGGCTTTGCCGCAGGAGTAGCAGTTCTCTCCTGATGGAAACGCCACCTGACCAGCGGATTTGATTCCGCTGTGAAGGTCTGGTTATATTATGTCTCGTTGCACGGGGAACAGTCCGGTGGTATTTACATCATCGAATCAGAAGTTTCTAGTGTCTACGATTGGCCTATGGTGTAATTGGCAACACTACGGTTTCTGGTACCGTCATTCTAGGTTCGAGTCCTGGTAGGCCAGCAGTGAAAATTGCTTCCTAGTTTGTCGTTTCGTTCGACATGCAACTTGCTAGTTGTTCTCTGGATGCACGTTTCACAGTCCTTATGCCCCGTTCGTCTAGCGGCCTAGGACGCCGGCCTCTCACGCCGGTAACACGGGTTCAAATCCCGTACGGGGTACAAAATTGCAGCGCTCCCGCCTCGGATTATAGTGGGGGCGTTCCTGCACGTAGTGCTAACTCTGTCACCTGAGTTCTTGCGTTGCATGTTCGTTTTGAGCCGCGCCTGCACCCTAAAACTGCGCGTTGATTATTGAGTCGTGCTATCTAAGAGTGTGAGCTGCGTGTCCTGAGCAACCGTCGTCGTCGACTTGCGATAGCGGGCGCGCCCCGGTTATGTTTCCCTTCTTTTCCTCGCCTAGGTCGAATTAGCAAAGTAAGGCCCACAATTTCGCCGGCTGGGCTTTTGTGGTCATCCCTTTTCGCTTTTTCGTTACCTTGACACGAGGATCTAGGTGCATCCGGCAGCGGGGGCAGCACCCCTCTCGAACGCTTAGGCAAGTACCCGTGGCCGCAGTTTTTTCAGCTTCGCCAGCCCCGCCGCCAGTTGGCGTGGCCCCGTTGACGCGTCCACTTCGGGGTAGTGTGAGAACACTTCATCCGCGCGCACTTCTGGCGCGTTCCATCTAGGGGCGCGCAGAAACTTATTGGGCAGGGTCAATTTCAAAATCGTGCGCTGTACTTCCCACAACTGTCGCGGGAAGCTGGCGGTGTTATACGGTAGCCCAAATTCTTTCGCGATCTGTTCCACCTCGCGCGCAATTGGTGCCAGCCGGTTGCTTGGCATATCGGGGAATAGGTGATGCTCAACCTGGTAATTTAGATTCCCGGACAATATCGTCAGTACTTTCCCACCGCGGAAATTCGCTGACCCCAGCATTTGCCGCAGGTACCATTCTGCCTTGGTCTCTTCATCCAGAGTGCGTTTGGTGAAGGTTTCTACGTCATCGGGGAAGTGCCCGCAGAAGATAACTGCGTATGCCCATACATTTCGAATTAGGTTCGCCCCTAGCGCCGCTTGAGCAGCTCTCTTTGCGTGGTGTTTGGCACCACCGACCCCAGCCTGGAACCGCGTTTTCGCTTTTTTATTTCGGCGCCCCATACTCCCCGCTAACACAAATCCCACGGCGCCGGCGACGGCTGGAAACGCCACGTAGTCTTTGACCACTTGTGCTCGAACTTTCCGCAAGGTCTCCAGCAGACGGGGTTTGGTCTCTTCCCAACTCTGTCGGCCTGTAAAGTAACGGCCAAGCTCCACATCGTAGAACGCCACCGCGTATTCGAACAATGCTGCCAGGATGACGTTCGTCAGTGGCTGCAGCGCGGTCGTGGGCTTCCATTTCTTGTCGCGGGTGATACGGATCACGCCATATCCGATGTCGTTATCCATCCCAATAATGTTGGTGAAGGTGTGGTGGCTGAAGTTGTGGGAGTGCTTCCAGCCAGATGCTGGCCCTGTGTTGTCCCATTCCCACATACCTGAGTGGATCTCGGGATCATTCATCCAGTCCCATTGACCGTGCATGACGTTGTGTCCGATCTCCAAGTTCTCCAGAATCTTTGCTAGGCCCATCGTTGCCGCCGTGGGGCCTGCCAAGGAGGGTGCGAACACGGTCGCTACTCGAGACAATAGGTCCACCCCGCGTTGGGTGCGGATCAGATTTCGTATGTATGCAGCGTCCTTTGCCCCTAAGGTTTCTCGGTGATGAGCTTCGATGGCGTCGAACCGACGTCCAATTTCTTCCACGTCTTCGGCACTCAGGTGGGCGTATGCTGCGATATCTTTGATGGCCATGGGGTTCTCCTTGGGTTGGTGGTTGGTGTTATGTGGTGGCGGGTACGCACTGTTCGTGCCTGGTCTTGAGGAAAATCGGGTTATCCAGCCGTGGCCGGATTGCGTGATCCAGGAGTGCGTAACTTCAGGTGGCGGGTACCAAAAGTCCGGGAAGCTAGATTGCGGGGCCTAGGGTCGGTGCGGCTGCGGGGGTTGTACGGACTGCAGCCTTTGACTAAAACCGCTTGGGTGTGCATCAGGTCTGCTCGATCGCAATATCCCCGTCGGGGATCGCGGAGCATGTGCGTACTCGTTCACCTTCACGGTGGGTGGTGCCCGTGCGGATGTCCACGGCTTGGCCGGAAGTAATGGTTGCGGTGCAGGTGTGGCAGATACCCATGCGACACCCGTGAGTGAGCTGCACCCCGCAGGCTTCCGCCGCTTCGAGGATAGTAGTGGATCCGTCGCACGCGGTTTCTGTATGGCCCCCAAGGTTTTGGGTGCCTGCAACACCTTGCTTGTCTGCGCGCACATTTTTGCCCGCGTCGTTCGAAGTGGTAAGGAATCGAATTGTTCCGCCCATCGCGGAGCCCCCTGTGGCAGCGTGGAAGTGCTCGACATGGGTCCCGGGGAATGCTGTTGTCATAGCGTTGAGGAGCTCCGCTGGGCCACAAACGTAGCGCTCTCTGTCATGAATGTCCGGTACAAGTTCGGTGATGATTTGTGGGTCGAGCCGACCACGGGTTATCGAATTCCAATGCACGAGCTGGTACGAGGGGTTTTCCGCCGCCAGCGCGTGTAGCTCCGGGTTGTAAGGTGCGGGAAGATCCTCCGAACGCTGGCTATGCATGTGGATGACATTGGGAAACGCTGCAGCACCTGTGTCCCCAACTGGCTTCCAGGTGGGGCGTAAATGAACTGGGTCATGCGCGTGGCAGGAATCCAGTCCCGCTATTTTGGTCGTGCCGGTGTTCTTGCCCACCCCGTACTCTTGTCGCAACCAGCGCAGCATCGACATCACCGGGGTGATGCCCGATCCCGCTGTCACAAACAGGAGTTTGTCGGGAACCGGCTGAGGGAGGAAGAAATCTCCACCCGGTGCAGATAACCGGACAATGTCACCAGGTTTCGCTGTGGTGGCTACATGAGTAGATAAAGCTCCGTCAGGAACCGGCTTGATCCCCAAGGAGAGGGTGCGGAGTTGGGAGCGGGGGGCGTCGGTAATAGAAAAACAACGCCACTGCCAACGACCGTTGGCTAGTACACCAAGACCGATGAACTGGCCGGGTCGGAAGGTGGTGGTCATGCCGGGGCCGGGTGTCAGGGTGAGGTCGATGAGATCACCGTGATGGGTGATTGATTGGATTCTGCCGCGGACTTCGCGGCCGCGGAGAGGATCAAAGATACCCGCGTAATCCGCGGGGAGTAGCGGGGTAGTGAAGGCGGTGGCAAGGGTTCGTGTGGCGCTGCGGGCAGCCTCGCGGGTCCAACGGCGGAAGGCGGCGAGTGGGGTGGCGCCGGATTGAGAGGTATTGCTGACATTCCGATCGGCTCCAGGCAGCGAGCTACTGTGGCCAACCCGCGGACGAGACGGGCCGGAGAATTGTGAGGTGTTAATGGTGATCCTACTTTCGGCTGGCCGGATGAACTATCCGAAAAATGATTTTTCTGCAGTGAAAGTGGTTTGTTTCGTTGATTAACGTACCATCTTGAGTGACCATTGCTGCACGGGGGAGGGTAACGGAGTTGCAGTCGCTGCGGCCACGGAGGGGTCAGGTCGCCGAGAACTCCGGAACCCCGCATTCTCGGAAATTGGCAACCGACTTCTACCGTCGCTTCAGCTCTCCGTAATTGATGCCACCATGCTCAACGGTGGGGTTCAGTGGCCACTGGCGCTTCCATGGAGCACATTCCGAAGACGGCAGGATTTGTTTCCACTCCGGATGCTTGGGGGAGTAGGAGGCCATCGTCTTCTCCTTGATCATAGAGTCGTACTGATCTAACGAATCCTCCAAGGTATTAGCGTTCAAGACCACTTCCCGCTCGTAGAATTGCGCGAATTGGCGAACACCCGGAATCTTCGACAATTCGGGCTGCCAAGAGTCAGCCGCCATTCCGTTTTCCGAGGAAATCCACACCCCGTCGGGCGTGTTAATGCACAAGGAGTGATTGCCGTCGGTATGACCTGGTGTCCACAACAGAGAGATGCCTACGCCGAGCTCTACATCGCCCTCGAAGGAAGAGATCACTTCGCGGTCTACCCCTTCGAGACCATCCTTGACGTACCAAGCGTACTGCATGGGGTGCGGGGATTCGAAGGTGCCCAGTTCGGCTTGATGCGTAAGCAGGCGGGCTCGTGGGAACAGGGGCTCGTAGGAGGACTCACCGGCTGGTGGATTGGCGGTGGAGCCCATGATCATGCGTGGATCCTGCACGTGCAGGTGGTCGAAGGATATGTAATCGACATCCGCGTTTGTCATGCCGATTGAGGGCAGAATCGTGTCGGGATCGTTGAAGTACCCCGCGAGGATGCGTTCGGCTCCTAGCTTCTGCATCGTTGAGAAAGTGCGGTTTAGCCACTTAGGGCCCTTGCCGTTGCCGATGAGACTGCCGTAGAACCCGGACTTCTTAGACCCCTCGGCCACAGTGGGCTCCCACACGAGGGTTCGGGGGATACCATTAAAGTCCTCGTATTGGATGACCAGCATACGGTTAATGATGCTGATGATAGGGTTAATGTGCAGGGAGTAGTTCTGGAAAGCGTACTGGGATGGGTAAGGTGCAGCTGCGATATCAAAGGAGCGTACGCCCAGGACAGTGCCCTGGTTCAGGAAACGATCGCGGTATTTCTCAGCGGCTTCGCGGACTGCTTGGAGGCGATCGCCACGTGGCCAAATGTTGTGTACGCCTTCGAATTCCGGGATGGGCCGGAAAGTTGGTGGATCGGTGAGATTGCGGCTCACCGTGATGTTCGGGTCGTTGCTGTAGGGCTGATGCGGGCTGCTGCTCCATTGGTCGGCGCGACCGGCGGACGCATTCTGGTCGGTGGAATTTTGCATAGTGGAGGGATCCAAGGTGGTCATTGGGGAAGGGAGTCCTTTCCTGAGCGAATAAGTTTTCATTCGCGATGAAAATACTGTCTCAACCACACGATAGCGGTGTAGGTTAGGATTGTTGGCGGTTTGGCTCAATAAAGTTTTGGAGAGTTCGCTCGGTGGAAAACTGAGTCGCCGGAGCGCGGTACCTAGGCAACGGGGGTGGGTAGCCGCCTACATCGGAGACTAGATCGCTACGGGGAAGGTTATCGACGGGGGTGGGCACAGTTGCCATGTAGGGCCGAACTGGCCCCCGAAAGCTGGACTGGTTTAGTTCTAGGCGGTTAGGGGCTCACAGGTCTGGTTGTGATAGTGCCCCGGCGCCAGGCCTTTGAGCCGTTTTGTATGCGTTTGCGGTTGTACCAGTGAATGTTGGTGTGGGTTGAGTTTTTCGGACCGGTTTTCCTGATTTGATGAGAATGTGAGGGGGAACTAGCACCCCGCTGTGTAACCGCCGAAATTGGCCTTGAATGGCAAGGAAGGTGTCTAAACAACTCGCCTCCTAGCTCGGCAGCGTCCTTTTCACACCGCCTAGGCTGGCCGGTTCCGCGAACGAGTCGCTCTTGCGAATGTCACTTTCGAATGCAATCAAGTATGTCCATGTCTGATATTGGTAGGCAGGGTGAGCTATCAGAGAGCGCAGTAGACACTCGGTAGCTTCGCGCCCGCAAATAACAGTCTCGTCGTCAGCCTTGCCTTCAACTATCCAGTAGGTACCTTCAGTGTCGAGGGTCATGTAGCCATTGTCCTGACACCAATGCTCGGTCTTGGCGATTTCTTCAGTGGTCTCGCCACAGTCTCTGCCAAGAGTCACTGCGTCGCTGTTTCGGCGCGGATACTAGCCGACAATGCGGATCAAGCCGTCGGCGATAGCGTACATTTCGGATTAGAACAGTGAAATATTACTCCTTGCGACTGGGTCTTGTGCTTGCCACTTTAAACTGTGGGGTGAGCAATTCGTTAGGTAACGTCGCATGGTTGTTCGGCTACTTGGGTGGAGTTGTTAGGTGTGCTTGCTGCCTGCGCGGTATGTGTTGTTGGGTAAATTTTTGCTTAGAAGCGCGTTGTTTCTCCTGATTAAAATCGAGAAGTCGGCAGTCAAAGGATGATTGTCGTATTTTTAGATCGAAGAGCATTATTGAAGGGGGATAGATTCCTTGGAATCGAACAAGCATTTCACTCAGGGGAGGGTAATCGTCCTTACGCCCGGGGACTGCCTGGTCTACTCCTTAAACTTATAACCGCACCGACAACTTGGGGCGCGCCGCAGGCGCACATTAGGAGTGACTGCCACGCTCCGGCAGTGTGAAGGAGTGAAGAACATGACAATAGATTTCAGCTCGATTAAGGGGCTCGAACAGTGGGTTTCGGTTTTCCCTGAACAGTTTGAACCATTGTCCCAGCCCCAGCGGCGGTTGCTTGCCAATGCGCTGGCGAATGGTGCTCATGAGGGGTGGGAACCCACGGAAGCCGAGGTGCAACTACTCGCAGATCAAGTTGCTGGCTCGCGACCACAGCTGACGATGGATGAGCTGATGGTCTTGTACTAACACCACAGCATGAGTTTTCACGCCCAGAACCTTCGCATACTAGAAGCCAAAAGCTAGGAGCTAGGAGCTAAATATGGCCAAGCCCGCAGACGTTTGGACGAGCTACTTCTACCCGGGCACGCAAGTACTCCGGAATAAACCCGACATTCAAGACCAAGACACACTTCAGGCCGTGGAGTACCTCAATGGAGCCTCAGCGGAGCTATCCAACTCAACCGGGGAGTCTTCCCTAGAAGGAAGCGATGCTGGCTCGCGGCTGTGCTCTGCACATAATCTGGCATTTGGTGCCCTCTATGAATGGGCGGGTGCACTGCGGAAAGTGAACATTCAAAAAGGTGGCCATCACTTTGGAGATCACGCCAGCATGGGCATGTACCTGCGCCACATCGGTAAGGCGATTGAAAACTTCAAGTGGGAAACAACCGACTTCAACGACACGTTGCGCTACCTCGCCAAGATCCATACCGATCTGAACTTTGCGCACCCGTTCCGCGAGGGAAATGGGCGAGCAACCAAAATCTTTATGACAGATTTATCCCGTCAACACGGCGTTGAGCTGGCATTCTGTGAGGTGGATGCCAATACGTGGAACCAAGCAAGCAGCGATTCGTTTATGGATCCCTACGGGCTCCACCTGAACTACGAACCAATGCTCGATGTGTACAAGTCAATCGCGATGCCAAAGCAACCGGGAGAGGTTTCGTCGCATGCTCAACGGCCCAATCATTAGCGTCCCAGCTGCTTATTGGGTACCAGCTACTGACGACCATTCCACCGGACGACTAATGAGAGAGCGACCACACCGCCGTCAAGAAGGGATAAGACTATGACCACCGACTACCGCACCGAAGACCAGAAAGTCGCGGCCGTGCGCGCTTCAATGAGAATGGCCGGATACGACATCACTCCCGATGATGAAGCCCGTGGCCGCCGTATCCTGCGTGGCGAAATCACCGGTGACCAGGCTGTACTGGAAGTGATGGAGGCCCAGGGTTACGGCGATTGCGAACGCGCTCAGTTCCTTCGCCGGCGCATTGCCAAGACCACGGGTCCGAAGAACGGGACTAAGGATGCTCCGTTTGAGACGAAGGATGTCAAGGCCAGGACGAAGAGCGTGAAGACCCGGACGAAAGGCGCGGAGTAATGGCACACAAAACAGACGAGGCTCCCCGGAACCACTTCAACGAAACCGACCTCACAGTCCTTGATGAGCTTGCCGGGCAACTCGCTACTCAGCGGCTTGCTGAGCTGGAAAACGCCGAACCCCTCAGCAGCTTCACCGCGGCAGACCACTGGGGTGAGATGACCATCGTGCGTCCGTTCCGGGATGGCAATTCGCGCACGCAGCGGTTCTTCTTCGACCAGATGATGCGGAGTGCCGGGTAGGCGCTGGATTGGACCCGGATCAATGCCGAGGAAGTGAATGCTGCGCGGTACATCGCTGCGGCCACGACGGATTCTCGTTTTCTTACCGACGCCCTGCGTCCCGGTGTTTTCGCGGCTGACCAGGTGGGGCGGGAGGCCGATATGACGGAGCGCGGTGCTGCCAGCGGGGATGGTGAGACGATGCAATCGGGGAGTGAAGGCAACGATGCGCGGTCTTCTGCGCACACCTGGAGTTCCGCACCGCTGATTCCCGCACCGCCTCCTCGGGCAACGACTTCCTAAGCCCCTTTGAGAGCCTCCACCGCGTAGTCGTACACGATTCGTTCCTGCTCGATGCGTAGGCATCCGCCAACCGCATGGCTGCGTAAAAACTCCAGGGCGAAGGTTTCCTGCGGAGTGAGCCATTGTGGCACAAACCTACTGGGCTGGGGTTCTTCCACAGCTAATTGCATATGCGCGCGAGCGGTGTCTAGGTCCATTAGGACTGACGTTGCCTGAGGCAGATGTCGGCGAACGAGTTCAAGGATGTAAAAGCCGTGCGAGTCGAGATCTCCCCAGTACAGCACAGTTTTGTCACTGAGGCCGGGAATCTGCGTGGCAAGAGTGTGCGCTCGTAGCCCGCCACCGAAGACCGCCACGGTACCTGGCAGATTGGGTAAAGCAAAGAAAGTGTGGTGATTTTCGATCACAAGTGACTCAGCTTTTTATCCTCTCGCTGCGCGGGTATGGTGCTGCGGTTCCACTCGTCTAACCAAGAGCGGACCGCGAGGCCATCGTCACGCTCTGCGAGCTTTCCCGTCGGTGGCTCAAGGTTGATTGCAAGTCCTGAAAACTGGCCACTTAACCAGGCACGGTGGTTGCGCCACATGGACTGACCCTAATCTGTCCTATTTTCAATGAATCCATCTAAACCCTAGGGCGGGCCACTTGTTGGAACGTACGTTATCGCGTACGATCCTTCGTGGAGGTGTTTTGCCATGACCGCACTTAGCGCAACTAATGCCCGCGCGAACCTTTACCGGCTCATCGATCAGGTCAATGAGGAGTCTGAGGAGATTACAATCACTGGCCAGCGCGGGAATGCTGTGCTGGTTGGGGAAGAAGATTGGCGGTCCATTCAGGAGACGCTATACCTCATGTCCGTTCCAAATATGACGGCATCGATTCGCGAAGCGCGCGAAGAGGGGGCAGATGCTGCATCCTCGGAACTCGACTGGTGAATGGTGGGTGACCAGTGGGGGATTGGAAACTTGTATTTTCGAAGGCGGTGCAAAAAGATGCCAGAAAACTGCGCGATTCGGGCTTGAAGCCCAAGACGCAAAAGCTCCTGGCGATCGTACAAGATGACCCGTTTACATCACCACCGAGGTTCGAAAAGCTGGTGGGTGACCTTTCGGGGTGCTATTCCCGCCGGATAAATATTCAGCACCGGCTTGTCTATGAGGTGGATCCAGAGCGCGAAATCGTCCACGTATTGCGAATGTGGACTCACCACGAATAAACCTCAGAATGCGATGCACGCGGAAGGGGTGGTCGACGAGAGTGGGCGGGTCTAGTCGCAACAGAGTTTCCAGGCGGTGCCTCGGTGGTCTTATAGCTCTTTTTTAGTCCTAGAAGCCAATTGTGCTCAACTCCCCCGCAACTCGCTCCATGCTAGAGGCTGGCCAGCCGTGCCCCACGGCGTGCACCACTTACCCGGGTCACTTTCCCCAATCCTGATGATCCCTCTTCTACCCGACGCCCCCGTGGCTTCCGGGCTCGCAATGCAGGGGGAGGGGCACCCCGCATGCCGGCGCGTGTGCGCCGCGCCCACAAAGAATATGACGACATTCACGAGCTCAACGGCGAGCGCAACAACAATCACTGGCGCCACTCGTATGGCTTGATCGCGGAAGGCTCAACGGGCAACGACTTTTTGGGGGCGGAGGGTGGCACCGCGTAGGTTCCGCACGCCCCGGGGAGGGCGAGCAGATGGGAACCGCTAACAACCGCGGAGGTCTATAGAACCACCGGACTAGAACGTGCTGGAAGCCAATATTCCGAGAAGGACTATTAACCACGGTCGTGAGTGAAAACGCGTCTGGGGAAGAGCGGTTGCCTTGTGGGGCAGAACCTAGAGGCTTCCCTGAACGAGTCGGGTGCACATCATCTCAACATAGGGTTACCAGTTGCTCATTGACTGTTTTGGCCCCTGTGAAGTAGTCCCGTGCGATAAAATAACGCTATTGTAATTAGGTCGAGCTGGTCTTGATGAGGGATGTATGGCAGATAGAATCAACCGGGTTGACGGGCTTAGCGTTGACCCAAACATCGATTTTGTGGCGCATCTGACTTCTTACCAGGCCAAATATTTTGCTCATGAGCTGGAGCGAAGCTACGCCAACGACCATGTCGGCAAACTGGCGGGGCTTCTCTTTGATGCTCAGGTGGAGCCAAAGCCACATCAGATTGATGCGGCCTTATTTGCACTAAAGGGAAACGCCACTCGCGGCGTCATTTTGGCGGACGAGGTTGGTCTCGGTAAGACGATTGAGGCGGGCATTGTCATTACTCAGTATTGGGCGGAACGCAAGCGTCGAATCCTGATTATTGCTCCAGCCAGCCTTCGCCAGCAGTGGAAGCAAGAACTCTATGAAAAGCTTTTGATTCCGTCGGCGTTGCTGGATTCTAAGTCCAAAGTGTCATTACTTGCCGGTCAAGGGGCAGGGCAGGTTTTGATCGCCTCGTACGAGTTTGTCCAGCAGAACAAAGCTGACTTGGTGCGTTCTTGGGATCTGGTGGTTGCCGACGAAGCGCACCGATTGCGAAACTTCTATAAGGGACAAGCTCAAGCCAAAGTGGCTTCGTCAGTTGGCGACGTGTTTGATGGTGCAAGCAAGATTGTTCTGCTGACCGCGACTCCTTTTCAGAACCGACTCGAAGAAATTTATGGTCTAGTTTCTATCTTCGATTCGGAGTATTTCCGATCGCTTGATGTATTTCGGGAACGGTATGTGAAGTCTGGTGGTGACGGGTTTAGCCCTAATGATCTCGCTGAACGTGCCGGGCACTTAACCAAAAGGACGTTGCGCCGGAACGCCGAAAAGTACATTCGCTTCACCAAGCGAGACCCGCTGACGGTCAAATTCCAGCCGTCAAGGGCCGAATTGGAGCTATATGCCCTAGTCAATAGCTACCTCCAACGCGAAACCCTTTACGCTTTTAACAATTCCCAACGGGCCCTTTCCTCGCAGGTGATTCGCAAACGGCTTGGTTCGTCCACCTACGCCGTTGGAATCACCCTCAGGAAAACGGCAAACCGTCTAGCCGAGGAGTTGGCCACGGGAGGGCGACGCAACGATCATCTGTCATTGTTCGACTTCGACAGCGACATTTTGGACGAGGAACAAGCAGCTTACGAGTCGTTTGGCAATAGCCTTGAACCAAACGATGACTGGTCTGATCCAGCAATCCGGGAACAAATACAGCTCGAGATTGACGAACTAAATGATTTTGCTGCTCTGGCTGAGTCTATCCATCAGAACCATAAATCGTTAAAGCTTGGCGAAGCCATTGAGCGGGGATTTACCCGCCTTCGCGAGATCGGAGCTCCTGAAAAGGCCATCATTTTCACGGAGTACACCGATACCCAGAATTTCTTGGCAGAAACACTTCGTCAAGCGGGGTATGGCGACGGGTTAGTACTTTTTAACGGTCAGAACGATTCGCCAGAGGCGACCAAAATTTATGGGGAATGGCTGGACAAGAATGCCGGTAGTGACGTCATTACTGGCAACCCTTCCGCTGACCGCCGTAAAGCACTAGCGGATTATTTCCGCGACTCGGGTTCGATCATGATCGCCACGGAAGCAGCCTCTGAAGGTATTAACCTGCAGTTTTGTTCTATGTTGATTAATTACGATCTGCCATGGAATCCGCAGCGGGTTGAGCAACGCATTGGTCGTATTCACCGTTTCGGTCAGAAATATGACGTTGTGATTGTCAACTTCTTAAATGAAGGTAATGCGGCTGAAGCTCGGATCCTGGAGTTGCTCGAGAACAAGTTCCACCTCTTCGACAGTGTGTTTGGTGCCAGTGATGAGGTTCTTGGGCGGATTGAAAGTGGCTTCGATTTCGCCCAAGAGATCGCCCAGATCTATGACAGCTACCGGACTGCCGATGAAATCAATCAAGCTTTTAAAGAACTGGAGGAAAAGTACGCCGACACGGTCAGTAAGGATATGGCTGAGGCTAGGGCGAAGGTTTTTGACAATCTCGATCCAACTGTTCGTGACCGGCTCAAATCATATGACGAGCAGTCCGGTGATGTGTTAAACAAGTTCGAACAACTGTTGCTTTTGTTGACGATCAACCGTCTGCAGAGTCTGGCCGAGTTTGATGGGGATGGCCGTAACTTCGTTCTGCACACCGCGCCAGCCGAGGGGATCGCAACTGGGCGATACCATTTCAAGTCGTCGCCAAGCGAACATTCCAGGCAGTATCGCTATAGCAGTGATCTGGCGAAGTATGTCATCGAGGGCGCGATGACTGCTGATACGCCGCAGCAGACTCTTGTTTTCGATATCAATAAGTCAGATCGTGTCAGCTCCCGGATGAAAGACCTGGTCGGCCAATCCGGATCACTGACGGTTCGCAGCCTGACTTTTAGGATGAAGGCCCATGACCGTGATATTTCTGAGAGTTACTTGTTGTCTGCAGGCGTGACTGATGGCGGCGAGTTTCTGAACCAGGAAGATGTCGTCGAGATGATGGACCTTAGGGTGACCGACCAGGCTGATGATGGCACGCCGATTGACAGCACACTCTTCGAGGGGGCACTTAAGGCCCAGCAAGACTTGTTGGAGAAGGAAGTCCAGCACCGTAACTCAAGCTATTACAACCAGCAAGAGGAACTACTGCAGGGTCAGATTCTCGACCTTGATGTGGAGCGTAGAAAGGCTGTTCGAGAATTAGAGAAGAAGCGCAAGGATCTGCGGGCGCAAGCGAACCAGGCTGACGATCCGATGGAGCAGCTCAGGTTTAAAAAGAAAGCCCGAAACCTCGATGATGACATCGATTCGATCGAAGACAGATATCGAAAAGAGAAGCGAGATCTGCGGGACAATGTCGACGAACTGCTTATCCTGATTAAGCAGTCGTTGCAAGGTTCACGGGTGGAAAATGAGCTGTTCACCATCCGGTGGCGTATCACAGCGTAAACAAAGCCAGTAGTGAATGAAGGACAGAAAACTGTGAAAGAAGAGCTAGAAATAATTAACGAGGTAGCGAACGGCAGCCCTGATTTCCGCACGGAGCTGGCCGAGCAATTGGCCGAGCTGGCCCCTGAGGCAAT
Organism: Corynebacterium sp. HMSC28B08; assembly: GCF_001806865.1. Lineage (NCBI taxonomy): Bacteria > Bacillati > Actinomycetota > Actinomycetes > Mycobacteriales > Corynebacteriaceae > Corynebacterium > Corynebacterium sp. HMSC28B08. The sequence goes on along the minus strand of NZ_KV786193.1, from coordinate 60,590 downwards.
TGCTGATGGAAAGATTGACGTCGAAAAGCTCAAGGAGCTTTTGCAGGGAGACGCATCCGACACCAGCGAACGCTTCGGGTTGTTTTGGCCAGGGAAGAAACGCGCCATGCGCGCAGCCCAGACGCCAACAACTGCGACACTTCGCCCCGACAAAGAAAACTCAAAAGACTGGGACACTACACAGAACGTGTTCATCGAGGGCGACAATCTTGAAGTCTTAAAGGTTCTGCAGAAGCACTACCACGGCAAGATCAAGATGATCTACATCGATCCTCCCTACAACACCGGCAAGGATTTTGTCTATCCCGATAACTTTAAAGAGGGTCTGGAAACCTACCTCGAGTGGTCGAAACAGGTTAACGAAGAAGGCAAGAAGCTTTCGTCCAACTCGGAGTCAGAAGGCCGGTATCATTCGAACTGGCTCAACATGATGTACCCACGGCTGAAGCTGGCTAGAAATCTTTTGACTCGTGACGGCGCGATTTTCGTGTCGATTGATGACTCTGAGTTGGAAAACTTAAAACGCATGTTGAACGAGGTGTTTGGTGAGAATAATTTTGTAGGGTCTTTTATTTGGAGCGGTGGAAGAAAGAACGACTCCAAATTCATCTCCACTTCACATGAATATGTTTTGTGTTTCGCTCGAAACTTTAGTTACTTGAAGGAGAATGGTCTCAACTGGAAGACCCGAAAAGCCGGGCTCGATCAGATTTATCAGTTCGCCGAGCGTGCCGTTAGAAAAAACGGTGGAAACTTTGCTGCAGCGAGCGGTGATCTAAAGTCTTGGTACGAAGGACTGCCTCCAAACGACCCATCTCGGAGAAATAGACATTACAACAGGATTGACGAGAATGGGGTGTTTTTTGCCGGTGATATTTCTTGGCCAGGAGGCGGCGGTCCTGTATATGACGTCCTTCACCCAGTAACCAATAGGCCGGTGAAGATTCCGAGCCGAGGTTGGCTCTTCCAGAGGCCCGTGATGGAGCAAAAGATTCTTGAAGGTCGCGTACTTTTTGGTGCTGACGAAAGCAAGGTGCCCACGTATAAGAGGTACTTAAACGAAACTGAATATGAAGCCCCTTACTCGGTTCTCTATCAAGACGGTAGGGCTGCGACGAAGCGAGTTAAGAGCCTTTTTGGCGAGAAGAAGGTTTTCGACTTTCCGAAAGACGAATATATTCTTTCTGGCCTAATCGATTTACTCAATGATGATGAGATGACGGTTCTAGACTTCTTCGCAGGCTCCTCCTCAACCGCACATGCCGTTATGCAATCCAACGCAGAGCAAGGAGCGAATCGAAAGTTTATTATGGTGCAGCTGCCGGAGCCTACATCCGAGAAGTCTGTCGCAAGACAGGCTAAATACGAGACTATTTCAGAGATTTCGAGAGCAAGAATCCAGCTCGCTGGAAAGAGAGTTTTCGAGGATTATGGTGATGAGCTGACAGATCGAAACAAACCGCTCGACATTGGTTTCCGGGCCTATAAACTCGCTGATACTAATTTCTCTAAGTGGCGTACCGAATCTGACACTGATGTGACACAGCTGGAGCAGCATCTGCTCGACCTTCGCGAAAGTGCTGACGATAACGCCACGCCGGATGACCTTCTCACCGAGATCTTGATTAAGCAGGGGCACTCGCTGGTGGAACAAATTCGCGATCGTGAGATCGACGGCTTGTCGTTCAAGGCGGTCGTCGAAGTCGATGACGAAGCGGACAAGGAAGAAACGTTGGTGCTCGCATATCTTGATGAGCACACTAAGCCGACGCTGGCGCAGCTGCGTGCAGCAGTGGATGTAAAGCCCGCCCAGTTCATCATCCTCGAGGATGCTTTCAAGGGGGACGATGAGTTGAAGACCAATCTGGCTCAGATGTGTAAGACTAATAGCATTGAGCTCTGGACGGCGTAGGGATGAGTATGAAATTCAAGTTCGATGCCAAACAGGAATACCAGCTCCAGTCGATCAACTCGGTTACTGATCTGTTCGATGGCCAGCCCAACGACGCCGGGGATTTTCTCACTACGTTTCACATCACAAAAGCGCTGCCGGAAACGAGCAACCAAGCCCTCGACATTGATTTGAGCGAGGAAATCGGCGCAGTCGGCAATAACTTCCTGCTAGATGAAGAGACGGTGCTTGAGAACCTCCGGGTTGTGCAAAACCGTCAGGGGCTTAAACCTGCGCGGGAGCTTATCGACGGGCTGCAGTTCGATATCGAGATGGAAACCGGTACCGGGAAGACCTACGTTTACCTCCGGACCATTTTCGAGCTGGCAGAGAAATACAATTTCACCAAGTTTGTCATCCTAGTGCCCAGTGTGGCGATTCGTGAAGGTGTGAAGACCAGCATTGAGTTGATGCATGATCACTTCCGTCAGCTGTACCCGGCGCTGCCATTCGATTCCATGGTCTACAGCGGTAAGAACGCTGAAGAAGTGCAGTCGTTTGCTACGTCGACGAGCATCCAGATCATGATTATGACGATTGGTTCGGTGCGTGGTCGGGGTAATAACTTGATCATGAATCAGACGCGAGACAAGCTTAACGGTTTGCGTCCAATTGATTTTCTGCGCGCTACCCGACCTGTCCTGATCATGGACGAGCCACAAAATATGGAGTCGGAACTGTCGAAGACAGCGCTGGCGGGGATGGACCCCGCTTTCATCCTTCGCTACAGTGCGACACACCGTGAAACGCGCAACGTGACTTACCGGCTGGATCCAGTGGATGCTCATGAACTCGGGCTGGTGAAGCAAATTGTCGTGGCAGAGGCGACGGAGCACGGTGGAGACGCCAAGCCGTACATTAAGCTCTTGAGTGTTGAAAGCAATCCGTGGCAGGCTAGTCTGGAGTTGGTGTGCCGTAAGAAGGACGGGTCGCTTGATCGCCAAGTCAAGAAGGTCAAGCAGAACCAGGACCTGGCGAAGGTGACCGGCAACTCTGCGTACGACAACAATTGGCGCATCAATGAAATTAACCTCGATGGTCCTGGGTTTATCGAGCTCACCCACCACGGCATTCTGCAGGTCGGAGAATCTATTGGCAGTAATGACGAGGCTGTTTACCGTGAGATGATCCGTGAGACCATTCGTGAGCACTTCCGAAAAGAGTCGCTGCTGCGTAGGCACGGCATCAAGGTGCTGAGTCTGTTCTTCGTCGATAAGGTTGCAAGTTATTTAGGAGAGGGCGCAGATAACGCAACTGCTAACGGGATGTTTGCACAGTGGTTCGATGAACTATTCCTTGAGGAGAGGGAGCGATTCTCAGAGTACAAGGAGCTATTGCCACAAGATCCGATCGAACTCAGGCGCGCATACTTCTCCCAGATCAAAAAGGGCGTGTACGGGGACACTTCGGGGGAGACCGCTAAGGATGATGATTCCTATGACTTGATCATGAAGGACAAGGCGCGTTTGCTGAGCGAAGAGGAACCGGTTCGGTTTATTTTCTCTCACTCCGCTTTGCGGGAGGGTTGGGACAACCCGAACGTGTTCCAGATTTGTACGTTGCGCGAAATGGGTTCTGAAACTGAGCGTCGTCAGACAATCGGACGAGGGTTGCGCCTTCCAGTCAACCGGGACGGTGAACGTGTCGCTGATCGTTCAGTGGCCCAGCTGACTGTTGTCGCTAATGAGTCTTACCAAGAGTTCGCCACCAACCTGCAGAAAGAATACAAGAAAGCGGGTGTGGCGATCGGTTACATTCGCAAGGGCGATTTTGCCAAACTTCCAAAGCCAGAATCCGAAGGTCAAGAGAATCTGGGATACAACACTTCGGTAAAGATTTGGGACCAGCTCAAGGATAGGGGATTCCTCAATCAGGACGGCTACGTCACAGAAGCGTTCACTCCAGATTCTGATAACTTCTCTCTTGACTTAGAGGCAGAATTCAGCCCGGTCGAGGCCGCAATTGTTGAAGTTCTGCGACGGGCTAACATCGCCCATTACGTTAAACCGAAACGAGCACGAACGACCCGCAAGCTAAACAAGCAGCTCTATTTTACGTCGCGTGAGTTTGAAGAGTTCTGGGAGAAGATTAGCCAGCGCACCACCTACAGTGTCTCGGTTGATAGCGATGTGTTGATCAAAAATGCAGTACGTAAGATCGAGAAGGCCGAGGACATCGATCCACTTCGAATCGAGGTGAAAAAGGCAAAGCTGACCATCGCTCGTGGCGGCACTAAAGGAGCGGAAACCAGCAGCCGTACCACTGACCTTCGGGGTGGGTATAAGTTGCCGGATATCGTGTCGGAACTCCAGGAGGCGACGTCGCTGACCCGCAGGACGATTATCGACATTCTCATTCAGAGCGGCCGCCTTGATGAGTTTGTTTTAAATCCGAACGATTACATCAAAATGGTCAGGGGAATCGTTGAAGCCGAACTAGCAGCGATTGTGACTGAAGGCGTTCAGTACGAGCGGATCGGCGGCAGTGTGTATTCGCTTACCGAACTCCAAAAAGACGGGTTGGAGGAAAAGCAATACTTCCTAGACAACCTGTACAAGGTTAAAAACAAGGACAAGACTGACTATGACTTCGTTGTCTACGACTCGGAGACGGAGCGCCAGTTCGCCGAACTTCTCGATGAGCGAGAAGACATCAAGCTGTTTCTGAAACTACCGCCTAAATTCAAGATCGATACACCGGTTGGGCCGTATAACCCGGACTGGGCAATCGTGAAGCATGTGGATGGCGAGGACAGGCTGTACATGATTCGTGAAACCAAAAGCACAATGAGCGAGCACCTGCTGCGTGCCACCGAACAAGCCAAGATCGATGCTGCGACCGAACACTTCAAGACCATTGGAGTGGACTACGCAAAAGCCGCGCCAGGGAAGTGGAATATTTAAGAGTGGTTCGTGTACGGTTGTGCCGCTTCGGCAAATAACCCGTTGGCCGCTTTGAGGAATTGTGGATTTGAATCGTTGTACCGATTCGTATCAGTGCCAACAATTTGGGTGAATACCTGACCGCATTTCTTAACCACGCGCAGAGGGGCCAGACACGGGATCCCCTGAGCTCGGCTGTAGAATGGAAGCTGGGCAGAAGGGGCTTGGTCAACCCGAAGCTAGGCCAAATCATCCTCGAAGAAATCATCGTCAATTTCGTAGAGCACAAACTCTCGAGTTTTGTGGACGGCTACTCCGTACGACAGCATCAGGGACGTCAGCTTAAGGCCATCGATGAGGACGATTCTTCCATGTCGGTAATTGGCCGCCGTAGTCTTGGCCCTGTCTTGGAATGATGAGGTTGTGATGAATACACCAAGGTTCGCCCCATGTGAATCTAGAGCACCAATGAAATTGCGAATCTCAGGGTCGCCAACCTTATTGTGGTCTGCGTAACGTTTTGCTTGGATGTAGACATTCGTCAACCCCAGTGCATCCTGCCGGATCACGCCGTCAATACCACCGTCACCAGAACGGCCAACATGCTGTTTTTCACCGTAAGCGCCGCCGTACCCCATAGCCCAGAGCAGCTCGATCACGGCTTTCTCGAAGAATTCAGGAGAGGCCTTTTGGAGCCGACTTCGCAAGGCGGTTTCGGTCTGTGCGTTGAAATCTCGTTCGCCAGCGGATAGGCGCTCGACGGGATCCGCAGTATCTTCGCGGTCCCCGTCCCGTGAAGATTCCAAAGAATCCGATTGCTTACGCTGAGAGATTTCAGTCTGGTAGGTTCGCCATTCGGCCCATTCCAGCATGTCTTTTTCGGAATACTCGGAGAGTGACCGCTGCGCGATGCTTCGGCCGTTCTCCGTAATGCGGTAATGGCCTCTACGAGGGCGTTCCAAAAGACCGGCCAATGTGAGGGCCGAACATGCCCAATTTATCCTGTTGCCATACCGCAATTGTCCCGACGAAATCCGCTCGTTGCGAAGTTCTTGGGACATACCTAGGCTGTCGGCGACCCGCCGGCGAATGTCGTTCATAGAACGTTCGTGCCCATCCGAAAGAATATTGAGCACAGCGGGGCGAAACTGATCGGTGGTGGGCATTTGTTCGGCCATCGAGGGCACTTGTTCGGTCATGGGAGCGTATCTTTCCAAGTGATAGTGATGAACGTAAATTACTTCATTTAAGTCACGATTATTCGTCCGGAGTCTTATTTTTCTTTGCAGTCTCGCTCTTTATACCCCCGCGCATCCGCCCGCAGCCTGTCGTCGATCTCGTCCTGGCCGAAGGCCGCCACGCTCGAGCGGGGAGGGACCTGGATCACGTCCTCGCTGGACATGCCCGCCTGGAGTTCGCGGAATCGGGCGACCTCGGCGTCGAGTTTCAAGCCCATCAGCAACAACGTGTTAGCAATGACCAGGCCTAAAAACAGTGCGATAAGACCACCTAGGGCCCCGTAGGTGCCGAACTCTAGGAAATGGTTCAGGTAGGTGCGCACGCCCAGCCCCACCAACGTCATGGTGACCAGTGCGAATACCGAACCCGTCGTCAGCCAGCGCACCCGCCCATACCGGACGTTCGGCGCCACGTGATACAACACTGCGATCAGCATGATTGACAGCCCGAACACCACCGGCCAGCGCAGGTACCCCCACACTGGCAGGAACTCGTTGAGCACAAAGTCCGCGGCGCCTTCCCAGTTCAGCGGCTCCGCAATGGTATTCAAGACCGGCTGTAGCAGATCCGCCCGCAGGAAGAACGCCACAGCGATCAGTACCAGGCCGAATACTAGCGCGATCGTTAAACCCCACATCGTCAGCCACGTGCGGGCGAGCGTGCGGCCCTCCTGCCGCCCATACAGCGCATTCGCACTGCGGGAAAACGCGCGAACATACGCCGACGAGGAAAACAGCGCGAACACCACGGAAATGACCAAGGTCAGCACCGACTTATCCGTCGAACCGATGATCTGCTCCACGATCTGGCGGGCCTCGTCCGCGAAACGCCCGGGGACGTTCTCCGTGATGAACTGGTCGGTGATCTCCTTCACGCGCGTGCGATTCTTATCCAGAATCAACGTGGTGATCGCATAGAACGCCATCAGTGTGGGCACCATCGTCAGCAGCGTGAAGAAGCTCAGAATCGCTCCGCGGTCCATCAGGCCCCGGAAAAAGTACTCGATATACAACCGCCTAGCGATGTGCCGCCAGGCCGTGCCGCGGAGCCAGAACTCAGGCCGGCTCACCGTCCGGTGGTACTCACGGGGACTCAGTACCTCCACAGCTGGATGCCCGTTTACCGGCACCACGAATTCGGGTTGCTCAATCCGGTGGGCACCTTGCAGCTCGATCTTCTTGCTCATCGCTACCTAACGTACCTGCTTGGGGGCCTTAATTTTCGACGCCGTGCCGAAGGGTTCGGGTTTGGGACCACAAGATCCCGTTGGAGGTGGCATGGGTAGGGCAAGGCGCTCCCAAGGGACAGTCATACGCGTGGGCAGGTAGGTCGGGGAGTGCGGGCGAAGGTGCCCAGCAGCGCGAGCGCAATGAGGGTCCACCACAGGTAGGCGTTGCCCACGAATTGCTGCCAGAGGTTCCAGTGCAACTCTCGGTGATCGTTGAATGGCACGTAGAGGGTCGGTTCCAGTGCGAAAGCGGCGAAGCCCGCGACGAGCAGGGCCACCCACATCCAGCGCGGGCCCGCGAGGGGGCGGGCATCTAGGCCCGAACCGGGGGAAGCAGGGGGCACCTCGCGTCGGCTGGCTTCGTGCCAATTCGCTCCCTGCCGGTAAATTTGCCCACCGCTGGATCCGCGGGGACTAGCCAACGCGTAGCAACCAATCGCCACTAACAACACTGGCGCCCAAGACCAGTGGTGCGACCACGAAATCGGACTAGCCAACAGCCCGAACAGCGCATTAACACACAGCGCCGCAATGGGTGCTCCCGCGCGGAGCAACCGCACCATCACGAACCCCACCGCAATGAGCGCCAGGACAACCAGCACCAGCCACAGCTGCGCCCCATACGCACTGTGCGAACCACTTGCGCCTTGTGCAGTGTTCAGCGCCTCCCCAACCTGTTCGCCCACACCGCCGCCGTCAGCCACACCGCCGCCGTCAGCCGCCTTCGCACGCAGACCCAGGCGGTAGAGCAGCCCGTTCAGGCTCTGATTCAACGCGTATTCCTCGCCGCCGATCCGCCCAGTTTCGCGCAGCGTCTGTGTCCAATACCGCATGGAATCCCGCGGCAAAATCAACCACGCCAGCGCCGTGGCACCCACCGTGCCCGCGCCCATCCGGACCACGGAGCCCCAATCTTTGCGAAGCAAGAACCACAATCCGAATACGGCGGGCGTCAATTTGATAGCAACGGCAAACCCCGTCAACAGGCCACGGAAACGGCGGGGGACCACGAAAGCATCCGCGAACACCATCGCCATCAACAGCACGTTGATCTGACCGTACGTGATGGAGGTATGGATAGGGCTCAGGTGGATCAGCACTGCGGTCAGGCCCACGGACACCCAGCCGGCGGAATTCCGCTCCACGCGTGCGGCCGAATGCACCGCGTGCGCCACAACCCACCAGGTCACCGCCACGGTCGCGAACGTCAACAACACAGAACTGGCCGTGTACGGCAGCACCGTCAAAGGCGTGAATAACAACGCGGAAATCGGTGGGTACGTAAACGGCAATTCGATATCGCCGATGATGGGGAAGTGCCCGCTGTACAGCTCCAACCCATCAAGCACGCGCTGTGCACCCACGCGGTATACGTCCAGATCCAACCGGTACTGGAGGACCAGGCTGCCGCGCTCCAGGGAAGCCCGTGGGTTAAACAGTGCGACCAACGCCGAAAGCGCACCCACCACACCCAACACGATTTTGTGGCTGGGGCGCAGGTGGATGCGCTTCACAGTTTCTGTAGCTAGGGATTCTGTAGCTAGGGACAAAATATGCTGCCTTTGTCTGGTTCTCCGCGGCGGGAGACCCCAGCAACTACTTCGCCGCGGTCTTCACCCCGGTCTTTGCCTGGGACTTCTTCAGGTAGTTGTACACCATGCCCACCAGGACAACGAACAGCGCCAGGCCAATCCACTGGGCGGTCTTCGCGAAGTCCTCGCCAACCACGGCCAGCGCGGAGCTATCAGAGGTCGCCGCGATGATGCCCGCGTTGAGCACACCGAACAGCGATTCACCCACGATCAAACCGGTGGCCATCAGCACACCCATGCGCTTGGTGCGCTCCGCATTCGCCTGCTTATCGGCCCACTTGTTGTACAGGTAACCCAGCAGGGCACCGATAGGAATGACCAAGGTCAGGGAAGCCGGCAGGTACATGCCCATGCCCACGGCCAGTGGAGGCAGGGAAAACTCACCGGTTTTGGACAGGACCTCGTTGATGACAATCACCACGGCGCCGATCGCCGCACCCAAGCCAATCAGGCCCCAGTCCAGGGAGTTACCGAAAATGCCCTTAGCCACGGAGCTCAGCAGGGCCGCCTGAGGCGCAGGCAGCGCATCCGCACCAGCCCCGGGAGCGCCGGCGAAACCGAAGCCCTTCAGCATCAGTTCCAGAATTGGCGGGATGACAATCGAGCCGAAGATCACACCGAAGACGAGGGCGGCCTGCTGCTTCCACGGGGTCGCGCCCACCAGTTGGCCGGTCTTCAAGTCCTGCAGGTTATCGTTCGAGATCGTCGCGATGCCGAATACCACCGCGGCCGTGAAGAGGGTGTAGGCGACCAGCGCGTCGGCGTCGGCCTCCCCCC
>NZ_KV786193.1:33797-50901 GCF_001806865.1 Corynebacterium sp. HMSC28B08 | reverse complement strand
CCCCCAACAACCACCTTGATCAGCAAAGCAGCCGACAACACCACGATGATGCCCACGCCAGAGATCGGGGAGTTCGACGCGCCGATCAGGCCGGCCATGTAACCACAGATGGAAGCCACGATCAGGCCGACCAGGAGGGTGTAGACGATCGACAAGATAATCAGGCCGGTCATGTGGTGGGTGATGGCGGAATCCTTGACGAACAGCCACAGCAGCACACCCACGGGGATCATCGAGGCCAAAGTCACACCTGCGACCACGGGGAAGGGGATGTCTTTTTCGGTGAGGGCTACTTGTTGGCCGGCGTTACGGGCGCGGGACGACGCCATGCTGTCTTTGATTCCCTTGATGATTGGTCCGATGATCTTCAGCAGAGTCCAAACCGCAGCGATCGCCATCGCACCGGCGCCGATGAAACGGACGTCGGAGGCGAAGGTGGAGGACACGATGTCAGAGATATCGCCTTCCGCTGGAATGAGACCGGACGTGCGCAGTGGGAGCAGCACTCCGTAGGAGATGGCGAGGCCGATGATCATCGCGATACCGACGGAAAGACCGACCAGGTGCCCCACACCGATCAGTGCGAGGGAGAGGGAACCGCCAATCATCGTGCCGCCGGAGCCGACGCGGAAGAACGTGGCGATCTCCGTGGCGGCGACCTTCATCGCACCGAGGATGGCCATGGCCGCGGAGGCCAGGGCGCCGACGATGATCATTCGGAGGCCTTGCTTGTTCTCCTCGTGGGCATCGGTGGAGGTGCTGCTGGTGCTGAGGGTGTTGCTGGCGTTGCTGGTGCTGCCGGTGCTGTCGCCCGCGGATTCAGCAATGACGGTGCCGGCGCCCGTCGTGCCCGCGGTGTCGGCAGCGGGGGTGCTGGCTGGGTTCGTTCCAGCGGTGGCGGCAGCGTTGGCGGCTTGCGCGTTTTGTTCGCCTTGAGTGTCGCCGACCTTGAGGACCTCCGCAGCGGCCACGCCTTCTGGGAACGGCAGGTCAGAGCCGGTGACGAGCGCGCGGCGCAGCGGGATGGAGAACATCACGCCGAGGATGCCGCCGATCGCGCAGACCGCGGCTGTCGTCCAGTACGGGAAGCCTTGCCACCAGCCGACCATGATGAGGCCGGGGAGGACGAAGATGATCGCCGAGAGGGTGCCCGCGGCAGACGCGATGGTCTGTACGATGTTGTTCTCCTGGATGGAGTGATCCTTGAAGTTACGCAGGATCGCCATGGAGATCACGGCGGCGGGGATGGACGTGGCGAACGTGAGGCCCACGCGGAGGCCCAAGTACACGTTGGCCGCGGTGAAAATCAGAGTGATAATGCCACCGAGGATGACCGCGCGGAGAGTGAACTCTCGCACCGGAGAGGTGGGCTTTGCTTTATCTCGCAGGTCGGCCGGTTGGGCCGAGCCTGCTGAATCAGATGAGCTGGTCATTTGGGAGCTCTTTCTAGCTGCTATGGGTTTGAAATCGGGTGTGTAGGCCAGCGCGTCGGGGCGTGTGACGAGGGTTACGGCTCGTCCGCGATGATCGGCCAGCTAACACAGAACTGATTTACTTGGGGATTTTAGGCCTCGAGAGGTGCAGTTGCCCAATCGGTTATGCGCATTTTTTGCGGAAGGGTGGCGAGTGGGATGGCGGGGATGGCGAGGTTATGGGCAGGGTGGGGGCCTACTCGGACTTCTTTTCAGTGGGAATTGGCATCGATTTGGTGTAAATCATCGAGTGACCTGCGGATTAGGTAAATATTTCCCGTGACGTGTAAAGTTCTGTTCCGTCGCTTGCGCACTGATTTCAGTCGCAACTGTGATGTCCTGCCCCGTTCGTCTAGCGGCCTAGGACGCTGGCCTCTCACGCCGGTAACACGGGTTCAAATCCCGTACGGGGTACCAAATCTCAGCGCCCCCACCTTGATTCGAGGTGGAGGCGTTTTTTCGTGTCGCTTCTTTCTGCTTTTTGACCCTTAGCTCTGCTTTTTTGGGGGGTGTTGGGCAGCGTGTTTTAGGGCGTGTTGGGTGGCGTGTTTCTGTGTTGCTTGATATTCGTTCCTGTTTTCTTCGCGCCGGTTGGGTTTGCAGAATGAGATGCGTCGTTGGGTCGGTTTTTGTGTTGTTTCGTTCTGTTTGTTGAACGTAGTTGTGCGGGAGTGCGTGGAATTGAGGGGTGAGGGAGGATCATGTCCATGAAATGGATCATCGGCGCCGCAGGGGTGGAGGCATTTGGGGTGAAACGGGATCAGGTATGAGAAAAGCTTTTTCCGGCTGTTCGCTGGGGGTAAAAATCTCGGGGAGTGAAGATATTCGCAGAAGGGGGGTGAAACGGGCAGCCTGAAAGAGTTTTAGGGAGGGATGCGGACGTGGCGGGTGGGGAAAGCTATATGGGGGAGAAGTGCATAGGTGGCGGTTGCCGAAATTTTTTTGGGTCGGTGTCCGCTTGGCTATTGCGAACACCAACACCCTCCGCTATGGTGGTTGACGTATCACCTACATGGTGGGTGATGTGAACGATAAAATGCTGAACTGTCACCTACATGGTGGGTGATACAGCCAATGAACGTAATTAGACTGACCATTAGGGCAAGACCACAGCCCAACACTCAATACCCGTAGGAGGGTCACCACTATGTTGAACAACCTGTTGAAAACCCAGCCAGAACGATCCTTTATCTCGAAGGCTGGCTCCGTCTTAGGCCGCGCTGCCGTTATGCCACTGTTCATCATCGGCGCACAGAACGCGCTGAAAAACATCGAGGGCGTTGGCGGAATGGCCGATTCTGCAGCGAAGAAGGTCGGCCTGAACAACCTGCCCGTCGAGGGCAAGCACATGGCCACCATCAATGCGTACGCTCAGATGGGACTGGGTTCCGCACTGGCCTTGGGTATCTTCCCACAGCTCAGCGCACTGGGCTTGGTCGGTTCCCTCATTCCAACCACCTTGGTTGGCCACGCTTTCTGGGATCAGGAAACCGAGGAAGACAAGGGCCAGCAGCAGCTGCAGTTCGTTAAGAACCTCGCCGTCATCGGTGGCCTGCTGTACCTGGCTACTCGCGACAACAAGCACTAAACGGGACCGTGGTGGCCGCACGTTAGGCAGGCCCACGTGCCAAGGCTGGTAAGCCATCGCCAATTAACCCAGCGCACACTCGCCACCACCCACAAACCCAGCACCTACCATTTCCGCATCATGCGGATGGTGGGTGCTTTTATGCGCAGACCGCCCAACTCCGGCTGACGGCCTGCGCCTACAACGCCCGCTTACAGCACCAGTCGCTACCCAACTCCGGCTGACGGCCTGCGCCTACGACGCCCGCTTACAGCACCAGCCGATACCCAACCCCCAGCTCCGTCGTGAAGTACTGCGGATTCGCGGGATCGCGCTCCAGCTTCGCGCGCAGCTGAGACATATACACCCGCAGGTAGTTCGTCTCCTTCTTATATGATTCGCCCCATACCGCCTGTAGCAGCTCCAGCTTCGTCACCAACCGCCCCTGATGGCGAATCAGGTACTCCGCGATTCCCCATTCGCGGGGCGTGAGATGCACCTCCGCACCATCCACTGTCACGCGCTTTTCCGGCAAATCGAACGCCACGCGCCCATCGGAGGTCCACACCACCGGTTGCTCCGCCTCCTCACTGGGGGCCCTGCGTAACGCCGCCCGCAGCCTCGCCAGCAGCTCCCCCACGGCAAACGGCTTGGTCACGTAATCATCGGCGCCCTCATCCAGCGCGTTAATTTTCCCGGCCTCGTCGTGCCGCGCCGAGACCACTAGAACGGGCACATCGCTCCAGCTCCGTAGGGCACGCAGAACGTCTAGGCCGCTCATATCCGGTAGCCCCAGGTCCAGCAGCAGCGCGTGCGGGTGCCACTCGGCGGCCAGCTTGATCGCCGCGCTGGCGGTCTTCGCCACCTTCACGTCATACCCCCGCGCCCGAAGGGTGACGAGCACCGCATTGGCCAAGGGGGCGTCGTCCTCAACCATCAAAATCTTTTCACTGTTCATTCTGGTTCCTTGGGGTTGGCGTTGTTGGTTTCTTTTTTATCCGACGCCACCCTCATCCCCACCCCTGCCGTCCCCGTACGGTGGCGGTCCGTGGAGGTGGGGTGTGGGGCGGCAGTGGGTGTGTGATCCGCGGCGGATGTGAGATCAGTGGGCGCAGCTCCAGCGCGGGGGAGTGTGAGCACCAGCGTCGCGCCTCCGCCGGGCGTGTTGTGTGCTTCCAAGCTACCGCCCATGGCCTCGGCGAATCCGCGGGCGACTGCCAGGCCCAGGCCCAGTCCATTCTGGTTGGCAGATTGATCGCCAAGGCGCTGGAAGGGAGTGAACACGTCGTTGAGCTTCTCTGGTGGAAACCCAGGGCCGTGGTCGCTGATGATGAGTTGCACGGTGCTGGGGGAAGCCGTGTTTGCACTAACACCCTCTTGCGCGCGGATCTCAATGGGCGAATTCGGCGCGTACGTCCGCGCGTTGATCACAATGTTGGCGACAATGCGCTGCACTAAGCCCGTATCACCTACCGCGGGTGCCACCGAGGCATCCACGTGCGATTCGATGTACTGGGCAGCCTCGGGCAGTTCCGCGATAACAGCATCCACCACGTCGGCGTAATTCACCGGGGCGTGATGGACGGTGACGGTGTTGGAGTTCACGCGGCTCATATCCAACAGATTCCCAATGACCGTCTCCAGCCGGTCGGTGCTGGAGGCAATCGTGTCCATCAACAGCGCGCGGGAATCCTCGTCCAGCTCCACGTCGTCCATCGTCAGCCCCGTGATCGCCGCCTTGATCCCCGCCAGCGGGGTGCGCAAGTCGTGAGACACGGCCGTCAACAGGGCCGTACCCACACGGTTTCCCGCCTCCAACGCGGCCGTCGCCCGGCGCATCGCGTGCAGCTGCTCGCGGTCGATAATGGCGGTGATCCGCGCACCGTGAGCCTCGATCATGGCACTTTCCGCCGGTGACAGCTCCCGCCCGCCCAACACGAACCGCATGCCGTCGCCCGCACCCACGTGCGCGGGGGTCTTCTTACCGGGCCATGGCACACCGATCCCACCGGGATCGGTGGTCGCCATCGTCACCCACTTTTTCCGCTCCTTCGAATACTGCTGCAAATCCACGCGCCGCAGGTTGAACGTCTCCCGCAACCGCGATAGCAAACTGTGGATATCATCGCCCTCATCCAGCGCGCCACGCGCGAGGTCGGACAGCACCACCGCCTGGCCTAGCCGTCGGTTGGACTCAGCGCGGCGTCGTTCCGCAATATCCACCACCACCGCGACGGCCACCGAAATAACAAAAAACAAGATGATCTGCACCAGGTTGGCAGGCTCGGTCACCGTGAGTGTGCGATAGGGGTGGGTGAAAAACCAGTTTGCTAGCACAGAGCCCAAGGTCACAGCCACAATCGCTGGACCGAAACCACCCGCTAGCGCCGCGAACACCGCGATGGTCAAATACCCCAGCAGGATGGAACCCAGCGCGCCTTCCTGGTGATCGAGGGGCGTCATGAACAGGGTTAACAGGATCGGCCCCAGGATTGCCAACGCCCAGCCAGCCCCGCGCCGGGCGGGGCTTAACTGTGGAGTCGTATCCAGCGCTCCCGTGTGCCGGCGCGAACGCCCCACCACGTAGGTTTTCGCCCGTCGCAGCAGCGACCGAACGGTTGAACTGCGCCCGTTCTTCACCGCCGAGCCCACCGTGGACACAATGTGCACGTCAATGCGCCCGGACCCATCGATAATCTTGTGGGCCGTGGAACTAAACAGGCGGCTCATGCGCGTGCCTAGGCCGATCACCAACTGCGACGCATTGACCGTGCGCGCGAACTCCAGCAACGTCTTAGCCACATCGTCGCCCTCGATGACGCGCCACTGGCCGTCGAGGGATTCCGTCAGCTCCTGCAATCGGCGCAACCGCCGTGGCACGTCGCCCTCCAGGGCCCCATCGGCACCTGAGACGAACACCACGAGCATTTCGCGCCCGGCCACACGCTCGGTGATGCGCGCGCCACGGCGGATCAGGGCCTCGGAGACATCATCGCCTTGAACCGCCACGACCACACGCTCGCGGGCGGGCCAGTTGTCCTGGATCTTTTCGTCCTCGCGGTACTTCTCCAGTACCTCGTCGACCTTGTCGGCCAGCCACAGCAGGCTCAGCTCGCGCAGGGCCGTCAGGTTGCCGACCCGGAAGTAGCTGTTTAGTGCGGTTTCGGCCTGCTGTTGTCGATATACCTCACCGCGCGCCAGGCGAATGCGCAGGGCATCGGGGGAGAGGTCCACCAGCTCGATCTCATCGGCATCGCGCAGTACCTGATCCGGCACGGTCTCGCGCTGCCGCGTTCCCGTCACGGCGGAGACCACATCGTTGAGCGATTCCACATGCTGGATATTCATCGTGGAGATCACGTCGATTCCGGCGTCCAGCAGGGCATACACATCGTGCCAACGCTTTGCGCCCTCCGCCGGCCGGTCTCCATCGGAATCCTGCGCGCCCACGATGGTGTGCGCCAACTCGTCGACCAGCACCACCTGCGGGTGCGCGGCCAGCGCGGCCTCAAGGTCCATCTCGTCGTACTCGCCACCGCGGTGCGCCACCATCTTGCGCGGCAGAATCGGTAAGCCCTCGGTCAGCGCCCGCGTGCGCTCGCGCCCATGGTCTTCCACGATGCCGACCAGCACATCGTGCCCGCGATCAACCAGATCATGCGCTTCACTGAGCATCGCGCACGTCTTACCCACACCCGGCGCAAATCCCAGATAGACCTTAAGCTTGCCCCGCTGTCCCATGGTCGCTGTTGTCTCCTCGTTGTTGTCACGGCCGCGCCGGCCTTCGTAGTGCCTTTTTTACACCGACGCCCCCCGCCGCGACCGAACCTCGAATCGCAACGGGGAGCAGGGGTTGCCCACTTAGCTCATGTCGCTGAGGGCCTTGTTCAACTTCACGACATTCACCGGGGCGCCATCCCGGTTGCCGGTGAAGTTGCCTTCCGTGGCATCGGTAATCATTTGGTCCACGCGGGCCTTGTCGATCCCGCGTTCCTTCGCCACACGCGGGGCCTGCAGCTGCGCATACTGGGTGGAGATGTGTGGGTCCAGGCCAGAGCCCGAGGACGTCACGGCATCTACCGGAACGTCGTTGGGGGAGACGTTCTCGCGTACAGCGACCTCATCACGCTGCTTTGCAATGGCCGCTTGCAGGTCCTTGCTAAAGGGGGAGAGGTTCGTGGCGGAGGAGCTCATGGCGTCGAAACCATTATCCCCAGCGGCAGAGGGCCGAGGGTAGAAGAAACCCGGAGCGGTGACCTCTTGGGCAATCAGGGTGGAACCCGCTGGTTCGCCCTGTGAGTTGGTGATCATAGAGCCATCGGCCTTGGCCGGCATGATGCGGCCCACACCCACCATCGCGATGGGGTAGACGATGCCCAGGATCAGGGTGAGCAAGAAGAAGATGCGCACCGTGGTGGAGGCTAGGCGAAGGCCGTTGCCGGATGGAGCTTTAGCCATTGTTTTTCCTTTCTAGAGGGGCTGTGGGGTGGCAGGGGCTGTGGGGTGGCAGGGGCTGTGGGTGGCAGCAGGGGCTGTGGGGTGGTGGCAGGGGCTGAGGGGTGGCAGCAGGGGCAGAAACAGCAGATATACCCGCCCGGCCTACAAGCCGAATACCCCGGAGATAATGAGGTCGATGATCTTGATGCCAATGAACGGCACGATTACTCCACCCAAGCCGAAGATCATGAGGTTGCGGGACAGCAATGCGGCCGCCGAACCTGCGCGGTACTTCACACCTTTCAGCGCCAGCGGGATCAACGCGATGATGATCAGTGCGTTGAAGATGACTGCGGAGAGAATGGCTGATTCCGGAGAATGCAGGCGCATGATGTTCAACGCGGACAGGCCGGGGAAAGCCACGACGAACATTGCGGGGATGATGGCGAAGTACTTGGCAATATCGTTGGCAATACTGAACGTGGTCAGCGCCCCGCGGGTAATCAGCAGCTGCTTTCCGATGGCCACCACGTCGATCAACTTGGTGGGATCCGAATCCAGATCCACCATGTTGCCGGCCTCCTTGGCCGCGGTGGTACCGGTGTTCATGGCCACACCCACGTCGGCCTGCGCGAGGGCAGGGGCATCGTTGGTGCCGTCGCCGGTCATGGCAACCAAGCGACCCTTGGCTTGTTCCTTGCGGATTAGCTCCAGCTTCTGCTCTGGGGTGGCCTCGGCAAGTACGTCGTCCACTCCGGCCTCCGCGGCGATGGCCTTGGCGGTCAGGGCATTATCGCCCGTGACCATGACGGTACGAATGCCCATTTTGCGTAGTTGTTCGAAACGTTCGGTCATGCCCGGCTTGACTACGTCCTTGAGGTGGATGACGCCCAGGACGCGCCCGGCGCGGTCTTTGCCGTGGGGATCTAATGCGATCTCGGCTACGACCAGTGCAGTTCCACCGCTATTGGAAATGTCGTTAACCACGTCCGTGGTCGCGGTGGGGACCTCGCCGCCCAGCGTCGCCACCAACTTGGTCACTTCCGAGGCCGCGCCCTTGACGATCTTGCGTGCGCCAGCCTGGCCGGTGGCCCCGACCCATTCGGTGTACTCCCCGGCACCGGCGGGCAACGTGATGCCACTCATGCGGGTTTGTGCAGTGAAGGGGATGAACTCGGCTTCGCGGAAGGTCTCGTCCGGAATGGCCTGCCCGGATTCTTTCTGGGCCAGCAGGACGATAGAGCGCCCCTCGGGGGTTTCATCGGCAAGGGAGGAAAGCTGGCACGCGTAGGACAGTTCTTCCTCGGTGGTAGCGCCCACGGCCACGAACTCGCTGGCTTGGCGGTCACCAATGGTGATGGTGCCGGTCTTATCCAACAGCAACGTGGCCACGTCACCGGCGGCTTCCACCGCGCGACCGGACATGGCCAGCACGTTGTGCTGTACCAACCGGTCCATGCCCGCAATACCAATTGCGGACAGCAGCGCACCGATGGTGGTGGGGATCAAACACACCAGCAATGCCACCAGCACAACCGGGGATTGCTCGGCGCCGTTAAAGGCCGCCATTGGGGCCAGCGACAGCACCACGATCATGAAGATGATCGTTAGCACGATGAGCAAAGTGCCCAGCGCGACCTCGTTGGGAGTCTTCTTGCGTTCCGCGCCTTCCACCAGACCGATCATGCGGTCCATGAAGGATTCCCCGGCCTTGCTGGTCACACGCACCGCGATGGCATCGGAGAGCACGCGAGTACCGCCGGTGACCGCGGAGCGATCACCACCGGACTCGCGGATCACGGGCGCGGATTCACCCGTGACAGCAGATTCATCCACGCTGGCGGCACCCATGACCACGTCACCATCGGCGGGGATCACGTTCCCAGCGCTGACCAGCACAATATCGCCAGGAACCAGGGACTCGCTGGAGACCTCCTCGGCCACGTCCCGCACACCCGCACCGGAGTTCTCCAGGGCCGGGGCCAAGGCGGCATCCGCGATATCGGCGCCCGTGAACTTCAAAGCGTTCGAGGACGTGCGGGTCGCACGCAACGCATCGGCTTGCGCCTTACCGCGCCCCTCGGCCACGGATTCCGCCAGCGTGGCGAACAGAACTGTCAGCCACAGCCACACTGTGATCGACCATGTGAACAGGGAAGGGTGCGCAATCGCCAGCACCAGCGTGAACAGCGCGCCCACTTCCACCAGGAACATCACGGGGGTCTTGTACAGCACACGCGGGTCCATCTTCTTGATGGCCAGCGGCAAAGCCGCCTTCAGTTGCGCCACAGAAAACGTACCGCCGGGCTTCTTCCCGGCGTGTGATGATGGGTTCGGGGAGCGCGGGGCGTCGGGATTAAGGCGAACAGCATCGCCGGAAGTAGAAAGATGTGCGGTTGTCATGACAGAGCCTCCGTCAATGGGCCGAGGACCAAGGTAGGCAGGAAGGTCAGGGCGCCAACAATGATGGCGATGCCGACCATCACGCCCACGAATTGCGGACGGTGAGTAGGTAGTGTTCCGGCAGTTTCCGCAGCCGGTTTTTGCGTGGCGAAGTCACCGGCCAGCGCCAGCGCCATAATGATGGGCAGGAACCGACCAAGCAGCATGCACAAGCCCAAAGTGATGTTGAACCACGGGGTATCTGCGCCGAAGCCAGCAAACGCAGAACCGTTGTTGTTGGAGGCCGAGGTGTAGGCATACACCAGGTCACTAAACCCGTGTGGACCCGATGCGGAGACGGCATCGCGGGTGGATGGAAGCATGGCAGAAACACCCACACCCGCCAACACCAACGCCGGCATCACGAGGATGTACAGGCTCACCTTGGTGATCTCCGAAACACCAATACGCTTGCCCAAATACTCCGGGGTACGGCCCACCATCAGCCCGGCTACGAACACACTCAACAGTGCGATCATCAACATGCCGTATAGGCCGGTGCCCACTCCGCCTGGAGAAATCTCGCCCAACATCATGTCCAGAATCAACATGCCACCGGCCAGTGGGTGGTAGCTGGAATGGAACGAATCAACCGCACCCGTGGAGGTCATCGTTGTGGTCACGGCAAAGAACGACGATGGCAGTACACCTAGGCGGTATTCCTTGCCCTCCATACCGCCACCTTGGAATGCGGCCAAGGAAGTCTCGCTGGACATCACCACAGCCAGAGAGCCGAAGTACAACACGGCCATCGCAGCCAGAACGGCCCAGCCCTGACGGGTATCACCAATCATTTTCCCGAAGGTCCGGGTGAGGCTCACGGGGATTACCAGGATCAAGAAGATCTCCAGCATGTTGGTCCACGCGTTCGGGTTTTCATACGGGTGGGCGGAGTTCGCGTTGAAGTAACCGCCGCCGTTCGTGCCCAGCTCCTTGATGACTTCCTGGGACGCCACAGCACCACCCGGAATGGTCTGCTGACCACCGGTGATCGTTTGCACCGTCGTGGGGGCATGGAAGTTCTGGATCGCACCTTGCGAAATCAACAGGACCGCACCAATGACCGCCATCGGCAGCAGCACGCGGAAAACGGCACGGGTGAGGTCCACCCAGAAATTGCCGATCTCCCCATTACCCAGGCGATTGGCCAACCCGCGGATCAGTGCAATAGCCACGGTGATACCCACAGCTGCAGACACAAAGTTCTGCACGGCCAAGCCGGCCATCTGCGTGAGGATGCTCATGGCCACTTCACCGGAATAGGACTGCCAGTTTGTGTTTGTGGTGAATGAGACCGCGGTGTTCCACGCCTGATCCCACTTCACCGGCTCCTTGCCGTGGTTCAATGGCAACCATTGCTGCACGCGCTGCAGCAGGTACAGGAACACTAAGCTGATAGTGGAAAACGCCAATACGCTGGCCGCGTAGCGCGTCCACTTTTGTTGCCCGTCGGGATTCACACCCGTGAGCCGGTACACCAGCTTCTCGAAACTCGTATGTGCAGAGCCCGATTGCCCGGGCCCCGATTGCCCGGGGCCCGTAAACACCTTGGCCATGTAATTGCCCAAAGGCACGTACACTCCCGCCAGGGCAATCAGGACGATGATGACAGGGATCCACCCTGTGATCGTGCCGGTCATGAGAACTTCTCCGGGTTCAGCAACGCGATCAGTAGGTAGATGATGGCGAGGATTCCCAGAATCCCCCCGACAACTAATTCCCAACTCATAGCTTGTCCACCGCCTTGACAGCGGCACCCATTGCGCCGAAGAGGGCACAGGTCACTGCGACCATTAAAACGTCATAAAGCATGCTGATGATCTCAGCACCGCGCCCGCCACATTCCAGCGTTTTTTGACGCTTTCTTAACGACCCGCCCCTTTCTAACCGACGCCCCTCGCACCCCTCATCCTCGTTCTCCGTTAGTGAGTCGCCACTCTCGGTCACGTTTCTTCTTCGGGGTCACGTTCCTTCTTTTAGGGGCAAGTTTCTTCTTTTAGGGGCACGTTTCTTCTTCGGGGTCACGTTCCTCCTTCGGGGGGCCGTTCCTCCCTAGGGTTAAATGAATAGTGCAGGCCACGCAAGAAGCATTGGAGGATGACTGAGATGACAGCGAATGACCAACGGAATATGAACGGTGGGGCGGCGGGGGGCGTCGGCCAACAAGAGGACAACGCAGCCGAGTTAGACGGTGCCACCGGTTTGAACGATGCCATGACAACGGCCTTCGAGGCGGGAATTGCAACGCGCCGGGAGGTCATGGGGGACGAGTTCGTGGACGCGGCGTTGCAACGGAATGCGGGCAAGGACGGGGAGGAACTGCAAAAGCATGTGACCGCGACCGTGTGGGGAGCCGTGTGGAACCGGCCGGGGTTGGCGAAGCGCGATCGTAGTTTGTTGAACATTGGCATGCTGGTGGCGCTGCGGGCGACCGAGGAATTGCGCGGACATGTACGTGGTGGCTTAGAAAATGGTCTGACGCGGGAAGAGATCACCGAAGCGGTGATCCATGCTTCGGGTTATTGTGGCGCTCCGGCGGCTTTGAGCGCGATGAAGGTGGTCCAGGAGGTTCTGGAAAAGGAATTGGGGCCGCGGGAGTAAGTACTGGTGTGGCTGGGATGGGGCCGGTGCGGTTGAGGTGGGGGCTGGTGCGGCTGAGCAAGTGTTGGTACGGCTGAGGTGGCGGCTGGCGCGGTTGAGGTGGGGGCTGGCACGAGCTCCGTTGGCCTATCGAAGGTTTCAGTTAGGTGATATGACAACTACCGGGCGGGCGGAGTAGTATTTTCCGCATGTCTAATGGAGAAAATCAAAGGGCGGGACTGAGTCGCGGGACCATTGTCGTCTTAGCTTTGGGCGGGGGCTTCGCGCCTTTCGCGATCGATGCCTACGTGCCGGGGTTGGATCAAATTGCTCACGAATTCGATGTGAGCGCATCGGTCGCTCAGTTGAGCCTGACCGGTTTCTTGGTGACGATGGGGTTGGCCCAGCTGCTGATTGGTCCACTGTCGGATCAACGGGGCAGGCGCCGGTTGCTTCTGATAGGGCTGGGTGGATCCGTTATTGCCTCAATTGTGGCAGCTATGGCACCTTCGATCTTGGTGCTCATCATCGCCCGCATGCTACAAGGATTCTTTGGCGCTGCGGGAGTGGTGCTATCTAAAGCGATCATTGCTGATTTAGGCCGGGGAGTGGGTGTGGCCAAGGCGTTTTCCACGTTGATGGCCGTGCAATCCATCGCTCCCGTCATTGCCCCAGCCATTGGTGGCTTCTTGGTGCCCGCGTTTGGCTGGCGTTCGGTATTTGTATTCCTAGCGCTTTTGGCTTTCGGGACACTGGTTGGAGCTTATTGGATGGTTCCGGAAACATTGCCGGAAGAGGCTAGGAATACCAATGGGTTCCGAAAAATTTTCGGGTCCATGGGCAAGCTGCTTACGGAACCTCCGTTCCTATTTACTCTGCTGATGTTCGTATCGGCCTTCGCTGTGATGTTTTCCTATATCGCCGGAAGTTCGTTCATCATGATTCGCCTCAATGGCTTTAGTACGGCTCAGTACTCGGTTATGTTCACCATTAACTCCGCAACGCTGGTGATTGCAAACTTGCTGAATTCCCGGATTGTGACCAAGGTGCCCGTGTTGAAGTGGGTGAGCATCGTGACGGGGGTCATGGGCGCAGCGGTGCTGTGGATCCTGGTGACGGTCCTTGTATTCGATGCCGCCGCCATTCCTCTCATGATTGGGTTCTTTATCCTCGTGGGATCGAATGGTTTCTTGTTCCCGAATACCGTGGCGCTGGCGATGCAGGCTTCCGAGGGGCGCACGGGCTCCGGCTCGGCGCTGCTAGGGGCATTCCAATTCACCTTCGCGGCAGGAATCGCACCTTTGACAGGTGTGGGCGATGGTTCGTCGGCTCTGCCGATGGCGCTGGTGATGACAGTTGGAGCGGCAATCCTAGCGGGTGGGGTGACCGGGTTGCGCGCAGTAACATCCAACGCGCAGAAGGATTAGGGTGCACTGACAGCGTTGCCGGTGGTTGTGACTGCGTTGCCGGTGGTTGCGACTGCGGTGCCGGCGGCTGCGGGCGAACAGTGCTCACCAGCACCGGTACAAACTACAGCAACTCACCAATCCGTTTGGCACCTGCCAACAGAGTGTCCTTGTAACGATCTGCCGGCGATGGGCGCAACCGATCTACAGGGCCAGATGTGGACAATACCGCGACCAAGCCACCGCCAGCATCCAAAATAGGAACGGAACAGCTGGCCAGCGATACGTCGCGCTCGGCGACCGATTCCGCCCACCCTTGCGCCCTGATCTGGTCCAGCTCTGCACGATCGTAAGCCGCAGTGGGCAAGACCTCCCGGCGCAGATCCTCCGTGCCATAGGCCACCAAGACCTTGGCGGCTGATCCGGCGGCCAAGGTCATTCGATGTCCAGCGGGCACAATATCGTGCAGGCCCGCAGAGGGGCTGATCGCGGCTACGCACACGCGTTCAAAACCGCTACGGCGATACACTTGCACGGCCTCGCCGACTTCCTTGACCAGTTCGGGCAAAACCTCATCGGCAGCCTCCAGCAGACGGTTGCTGCTACGCGGGGCCAATTCAATCACGCCCTGGCCAATTCGCCAACGGCCTTCTTCATCGCGCTGGATGAGGCGATGCTTCTCCAGTGCGACCGCAATACGGTGGGTGGTTGCACGCGGGAGGCCGGTGAGCTCGCACAGCTGGGTTAGGTTGCTGGGGCGAGCGGCGATGACGTTCAACAGATAAACGGCTCTATCCAAAACTTGAATGCCGCTTGTGTTTGGAACTTCTACATCGTTTCCCATAGTTTGATATTGTACATCCCACACCGTGGAATGGTGGTAGTGATAACCAGAAAAGAGGTAAGCAGTGTCCACAACAGCTGAGCACGCGAATAAACCGCTGACCCTAGCGGAGAAAGTTTGGCGCGATCACGTCGTCGCCCCCGGCACCGATGGTGGCCCCGACCTGCTCTACATCGACTTGCACCTCGTCCACGAGGTTACCTCGCCGCAGGCATTCGACGGGCTGCGTCAAGCCGGCCGCCCCGTCCGCCGGCCGGACCTAACCATCGCCACCGAGGACCACAACGTCCCCACCATCGGCGTAGCCAGCGGGAACTTACTGGAAATCGAAGACAAGACTTCCCGCCTGCAGGTATCCACCCTGCGCGATAACGCCAAGGAATTCGGCATTCGCCTGCACTCTATGGGCGACATCGACCAGGGCATCGTCCACACTGTCGGCCCCCAGCTGGGCCTCACTCAACCGGGGATGACCGTGGTGTGCGGTGACTCGCACACTTCCACGCACGGCGCTTTCGGCTCCATCGCGATGGGCATCGGCACCTCAGAGGTCGAGCACGTCCTGGCTACCCAAACCCTGCCGCTGAAGCCCTTCAAAACCATGGGCATAGAGGTCTCGGGCGAATTGCAACCCGGCGTGACGTCCAAGGACCTGATCCTGGCCATCATCGCCAAGATCGGCACCGGCGGCGGGCAGGGCCACATCATCGAATACCGTGGCGAGGCCATCGAAAAGCTGTCTATGGAAGCCCGCATGACCATGTGCAACATGTCCATCGAGGCGGGCGCTCGCGCCGGAATGATTGCCCCGGATGACATCACCTTCGAATACCTGAAGGGTCGCCCGCACGCACCCACGGGCGACGATTGGGATGCGGCCGTGGACTACTGGCGCTCCCTGCGCACCGATGACGATGCCACCTTCGATACCGTCGTCCACATCGACGGCAGTGCGATCACGCCATTCGTCACCTGGGGTACAAACCCAGGTCAGGGCCTGCCGTTGCATGAGGCCATCCCGCACCTGGAGGACTTCACCAACGACGCCGACCGCGCCGCCGCAGAACGCGCCCTGGAGTACATGGATCTGCAGCCCGGCACGCCACTGCGCGAGGTCAAGATCGATACCGTTTTCCTCGGTTCCTGCACAAACTCCCGCATCGAAGACCTGCGCGCCGCTGCTGAGGTCCTCGAGGGCCGCCAGGTCAGTGACCATGTCCAGATGCTGGTGGTCCCATCGTCTGCACGCGTGAAAGCGCAGGCCGAGGAGGAGGGCCTGGACAAGGTTTTCCTAGCCGCCGGTGCCGAGTGGCGCCTGCCGGGTTGTTCCATGTGCCTAGGCATGAACCCGGACCAGCTCAAGCCGGGGGAGCGCAGCGCCTCCACATCCAACCGCAATTTTGAGGGTCGCCAGGGCAAAGGTGGGCGTACGCACCTTGTCTCGCCCCCGGTCGCCGCCGCCACGGCAGTTCGCGGTTTCTTGTCTTCACCTGCCGATTTGGTATGACGCCCTGCGCCGTTCCACTGAAGAGTTTGGCGTCGAGTAACCAAAAAATCAGCACCCACGCGAAAGAAAAGAGCAACCGACATGGAGAAGTTCCATACGCACGAAGGAGTGGCAGCGCCGCTGACGCGCTCCAATGTAGATACCGACCAGATCATCCCAGCGGTGTACCTCAAGCGAGTAACGCGCACGGGATTCGAAGACGGCCTTTTCGCCGGCTGGCGCAAAGACCCACAGTTTATCCTCAACCAGCCGGCCTATGAAGGCGCCTCCGTGCTGGTAGCGGGCCCCGATTTCGGAACGGGATCCTCGCGTGAGCACGCGGTGTGGGCATTGATGGACTACGGATTCCGGGTTGTCCTCAGCAGCCGTTTCGCCGATATTTTCCGCGGGAACTCCGGTAAGGCGGGATTGCTGGCGGCCACGCTGGAGCAATCGGATATCGAGCTGATCTGGAAGCTGCTGGAGCAAGAACCCGGTGCGCAGATGACTGTGAACCTAGAGGACCGCACAGCGCAGCTGGGCACGCACACCTTCACCATCGAGGTGGACGACTACACTCGCTGGCGCCTGATGGAGGGGCTGGATGACATTGGTCTGACCTTGCGCAACGAGCAAGCCATTGAGGATTATGAGGCGGGGCGGCCCAGCTTCAAGCCACGCACTCTGGCGTAGCACTAGGGTGTGCGCGATGGTCTAGCACAAGGGTGTGCGGCACCCGCCGTTCGCGCGTCGGCCCGATCTCGGTGCGGCACCCGCCGTTCGCGCGTCGGCCCCACCTTGGCGCGGCCCCCGCCGTTCGCGCGTCGGTTCGTACGATGTGCAGCAGAACTCTGACAAAATGGCGCGTTT
>NZ_KV786193.1:0-33777 GCF_001806865.1 Corynebacterium sp. HMSC28B08 | reverse complement strand
CAGCAGAACTCTGACAAAATGGCGCGTTTTTGTTCGACTTCTGCTGCACATTTGTATTTTGTTTGGAGGGTGTCGGCGCCGGGGTGCTCGGGGGGGCTACTGGCAGGCATAGATTCTTCGCCACCATTGCCGCGGCCCCGTCTGGGCGCTGGGGCGCAGCTTGTCAGGTCACCTCGGCCCACCTCAGCGGCCTTAAGCTTGGCGTGGCCCAGCTTTATGCCGCGTACGCTGGCGTAGTTCCTGCGCAGCTTGTCAGGTCACCTCGGCGCCCCTCTCGGCGCGGCCCATGGCACCGGCGACGCTTTTGGTTACTTCACCGGTAGCGGGCTCGCCAAGTAGTCAATACCCAGCAGCTTGTCATCGCGGAAGTGTAAAACCCATGCGGAGGACTTCTTCACACGCATGTCGTCGATTTCGATATCAGCTTCCGCAGCAAGTCGCGCCAGCACGCCCGGGATGACCGCGCCCTGACCACAGATCACCTTCACGGGGGCCTCTCCGCCGTTGTCGCTGACTCCGTCGCGGTCGAAGGCTACCCGGCGGAACGCGTTCATGGCGACATCTTCGCCCTGCTCCCAACCGTGGTCGCCCAGCTCGGCGTCGACCTGAATTTGTAGCGTGAGGTCCTGCGACAGGGGAGTAAGGGTATCTACACAGCGCTCTGGGGCGGCCGAGAACAACACTTCGGGTCGGTATCCCGAAAGTTGCGTGATGAGCATCTCCGACTGTCTGCGCCCCTTCTTCGCCAATGGGCGCAGATCATCGTTACCTGCCCACCCTTCGCGCGCGTGCGCCTTAGCGTGGCGAACGTACAGAACACGGCGGTTCACGCCCAGGTTCACCATTGCCTCGCCAGCGGCGACCACGTCCAAGTCGATCTCGTAGCTGAGCAGGCCTTTGGCCTCTTCAAACGTCACCCAGCGCAGCTCATCGGACTCTTCGTTGGGCTCGAAGTTCTCCTCGAGGGATTCTGCCGTCCAGTAGTAGACCACCTTCGTGCGACTTCCCACGGGGTAGTGCACGTATCCCAGCAACCAGCCCAGCCGGGCGGTGATGCCGGTTTCCTCGCTGATCTCGCGAATGGCCGTACCAGCCAGGTTCTCCCCGGGATCGACCTTGCCTTTGGGCAAGGACCAGTCATCGTAGCGGGGGCGGTGGATGACCGCGATACGGATGCCGTCATTACTTCGACGCCACACCATCGCGCCCGCGGCGAAAGTTGGGCGTGCGAATTCCTCAGCAGGGCGGGAGCCGATGCGGCAGATGTGCCCTTCGCCGTGGTGGCTCATAGCCAGCGACGTAGAGAGGTCACCAGTTCCGGTGTGGGAGATCACGAGTTGAAGCTGCCTTCCGATAAGGTTCTCAATAAACAAAGCACATCGTATAACGAACGTTGAGGGGTTGTGTAGCGCATGGTGCGGGTAGCAGTAATGGGCGCGGGTTCCTGGGGAACCACCGTCGCGAAAGTTTTTGCAGATGCCGGCAACGAAGTGCGTTTGTGGGCCAGGCGAGCTGAGGTAGCAGAGGAGATCAATGCCAAGCGCACAAACTCCGCCTACCTTGGCGATATCGAATTGCCTCAGGCACTGACGGCCACCCCCGATCCGGAAGCTGCGATTGATAGCGCAGAAATCGTGGTGCTGGGTGTGCCTTCCCAGACGCTGCGCGATAACCTCACCCAGTGGAAGGGATTCATCGGTAGTGACGCGGCCGTGGTGAGCCTGGCTAAGGGCATCGAGCATTCCACCGGCATGCGCATGAGCCAGGTTATTAGCGAGGTTGCAGGCATTGAATCAGATCGGGTGGCCGTGCTGACCGGCCCGAACCTCGCTAAGGAAGTCGCGCTGGGCCAGCCTGCAGCCACCGTGGTGGCCTGCGAGGACATGTCCCGCGCGCAGTTGATCCAAGCGGCGGCGGCTGCCCCATACTTCCGTCCGTACACCAATACTGATGTGGTGGGTTGCGAAGTGGCGGGCACATCCAAGAACGTGATCGCACTCGCGGCTGGCATTGCCCACGGAATGGGATTCGGTGATAATACCGCTGCCACGGTCATCACACGCGGGTTGGCAGAAAGCACTCGCCTGGCCCTTTCCCTTGGAGCCGATGCCCGCACCATGGCCGGTTTGGCGGGGATGGGGGATCTGGTGGCCACGTGTACCTCCCCGCTTTCGCGCAATCGTCGCTTTGGGGTGCGTCTAGGTGAGGGCGCCACTCCGGAACAAGCTGCGAAGGCGAACAAGGGGCAAGTCGCAGAGGGAGTGGTTTCTTGCCAGTCCATCGCTGAGCTGGCCGAAAAGAATGGGGTAGAGGTTCCCATCGCCGATGCGATGGTGGACGTTTGCCACCGAGGCGCACCTGTGGAAGAGATGTTGCAGCGTCTGTTGGGCCGCAGCCGTAAGTCGGAATGACTCGCCCAAGCGCTACACTGTGAAGCGATGAATACACCTGCAGCTGACTACGATTCTTCCTCCTCGAACCGCGCCCAGAACCGCGTTGAACACCGCGCCCGGGTCGCCGTCCTCTACGGCGGACAGTCCACCGAGCACTCTGTTTCCTGTATCTCCGCAGGCGCGATCATGGACCACTTGGATTCCACGCGCTACGAGGTCATTCCGGTGGGCATTACCCTGCAAGGGGCGTGGGTTCCCGGTGCGACGGACACCACCGAGCTGCGCGCCAACGGTCGTGAAATGCCCACGGTTCGCGATCGCGGGGACCACGTCCAACTGGTCCTGGGCGCCCAGCGAGGGGAGTTGCGCTACATTTCGGGCGAACGCGCCGGTGAAACTTACGCCACCATTGACGTGATCTTCCCTGTTCTGCACGGTCAAAACGGCGAGGACGGCACTATCCAGGGGCTATTCGAGCTGGCGGGCGTTCCGTATGTAGGCAATGGCGTGCTGGCATCGGCTGCGGGTATGGACAAGGAATACACCAAGCGCTTGGCCTCCCAGGCCGGTGTGCCGTGTGGCGAGGAGCTCATCCTTACTGAAAACCGCGAACTCACTGCTGACGAACAGCAGCGCCTGGGCTTGCCCGTCTTCGTCAAGCCCGCCCGCGGTGGCTCCTCCATCGGCATTTCCAAGGTCGACGAGTGGGAGGACTTCGCCCAGGCGGTGGAGATCGCCTTTGACCACGACGGCAAGGTGATCGTGGAATCCATGATTCACGGCCGAGAGGTGGAATGTGGCGTGCTCCAGTACCCCGAGGGTTCCGTAGTTGCTTCTGCCCCCGCGATGTTGGAGGGCACTGAGGACGGCAACGAGGGCTTTTATGGTTTCGACGCCAAGTACGTCGATAACAACGTCACCCCTAGCATTCCCGCCCCCATCGGCGAGGAAGCCACCGCGGAGGTCCGTCGCTTGGCCGTCCGTACCTTTGAGGCTCTGAACTGTGAGGGCCTAGCTCGCGTGGACTTCTTTGTCACTGACAGCGGACAGGTCATCCTCAATGAGATCAACACCCTGCCGGGATTCACCCCGATCTCGATGTACCCTCAGATGTTCATCGCGGGTGGGATGGAATACTCCCAACTATTGGATATTCTCATCGCCCGTGCGCTGGTGAACGACTAGCTCCGCAATGCTGGCGCACGACTAGCACCCCATCGCTGGTGAACGATTAACTCCCCAACGCTGGCGCACGACGAACTCCCCAACGCTGGCGAACGACAAGCACCCCAACGCTGGTGAACGACTAACTCCGCAATGCTGGCGCACGACTAGTTTTCAGTTTTCTTCATCGTCGCGGTCATGGCCTTGCTGACTTCGGTGATCACCGCATTATCCTGCTGGGCACCTGGCATGGAGATCCCCACGATCTCCTCGCGACCCAAGCCAAACCAATTTCCGCTGGTGGAGCCTTGGGCTAGGCCGGGCTCTGCGAACCACGGCACGTCATTGACGGAGCTCAGGCGTTCACCGGCTTTGTACCCCTTCGGCATATCCAAGCCGCAGCGCACGACGATTGGTTCGCGACGATCCGCGCGGAACGTTGCCGAGTGCTCCGGAGCCTTGGATGCCACCGGATCATCCCCGCCCACGCGGGTGTAATCACCGAGTTTGCCCGGCAGGGCATCGAGAAACGTGGCGCAGACCTTCGCGTTGACCGTGGCCGCGGGCTTTTGTGTCGACAAGGGGTAAGGCTTGCGCGCGGGTGCCGTAGCGGCGTCGGCATACGAAGAAACAACGGACCCAAAGTCATCCAGCGCCCCGGAAAAATCTGCTTCCGAGGTCACGGCAATCACTGGGCCTGCGCCCACCGTGTAATACGTGCGCAGGTTGGATCCGGGGGTGGCATCCGTGATGGGCAACCACTGCGTGCCGGCGTGCTGCTCGGTGAGGCTGGCCTGCGTGTACTGATCGGGCGCGTTCACACCACAACGAATGGTCAACTCCGTTCCCTGCTCGTTGCGGTAGGCCGCGGTTCCGGCAGGCGCGGGTGCGTGCACATCCACTATGCGGAAACCAGCGGTCCGCTGCGGCAAAGCTCCAGTAAGATCCCGGCACTGCGCGGAATCTGCCTGCGGGGCATCGACGGGACCCATGGTGACTGGGGAGTACGTGTTGCGATCATTGAGGACCTTCGCGCCGGCCAAGACTCCCGCAACGAAGATCACGCCCAACGCTAACGCCAGAAAGATGAAGAACCTCGGGGTAGTGTTGTCGGAGGTTGGATTAGTCGAGTTGTTAGCCGATGTGCCAGACGGTGAAGCGGTGGATGCCTGCGTGCTCATGAGAGTTCATTGTAGAAACCGTTACGGACACTGGCTAATCACGTTCCCACAGCAACTACCGAAGCAAAGGAAATGATGCGAGAGTCACTCACCGTCTCCCAAGCCGGGGAGGCCCGCACCATCGCGGCGATTCGCACAGCGGCACCCAGTTCGCTCAACGGCGACGATGCTGCGGTTTTGGAGGTTACTGCCCCGAATTCTCGTCACGTGTGCTCAACGGACATCCTGGTGCAAGGTCGTCATTTCGACTTTCAGTATTCATTGCCACGCGAGGTCGGCATCAAGGCGGTCACGCAGTCCTTCGCCGATATTCAGGCGATGGGGGCGCGCCCAACTGCGGTACTGCTGGCCATTGCCACCCCGGGCGACCTGCCGTTGCAGACGGTGGCGGACATCGCCCGCGGTATCCACGAGGCCGCCTCGCCCTGGGCCGCGGAGTTGGTGGGCGGCGACGTGGTGAAATCCAAGGACCTGGTTATTTCTCTCACCGCACTCGGGGAACTTGCCGGCCCGGCTCCCGCGCTGACGTTGGATGGTGCGGGTGTGGGCCACCAAGTGATCGCCTCCGGTCACATCGGCTATTCCGCGGCCGGGTTGGCGATCCTAGAGCACTTTGGATCCCGGCGCGCGATTCCCCACGATGATCCGATCCTGCAAGAACTGGTGCAATGGCACTGTGCACCGTGCTTGCCCGTCGCGCGCGGTTCGGTGGCGAGGGCAGCCGGGGCGGCCTCGATGACCGATAATTCCGATGGGCTGATCCGCGACCTAGGGCTGATTGCGGACCGTTCTGCGGTGTGCTTGGACATCGAATCCGCCGCTATCGCACCTGATCACAAGCTTCTGCACGCCGCTGAATGCGTGGGCGGGGACGCCTGGAAGTGGGTGCTGACCGGCGGGGAAGATCACACGTTGCTGGGCACCACCGATACCCGCGTGCCCTCCGGATTCAACGCGATCGGCCGCGTTCGCAGCCTCACCAGCAAGGTAGCTGTGGACGTTTTCGGCGAGTACACCGATGAACCGGCCGTTCTCGTAGATGGTGCCCGCCCGAAGTTCACTGAAGGCTGGCAGTCGCTGTGACGAATGCACCTGCTTCTTTTCACTCGACGCCCCGCGTGCACCCCGCCTGGGATCTGCCCGGGTTGGACGGAGCGCTCGCCAGGGCTTTTCAAGCAACTCCCGCTGAGCAGATTCTTCCCGCGCAAGAGAACATTTTGCGCGCCTTCGCAATGGATCCGCGGGATGTCCGGGTGCTGATCGTGGGACAGGATCCGTATCCCACGCCCGGGCACGCGGTCGGTTTGAGTTTCGCGGTGGATCCTCTGCACGTGGGTGGCAAGCTGCCGAAGTCCTTGGTCAATATCTTTAAGGAGTACGCTGAGGACCTCGGTCTGCCATACCCTACGAACTCCCATGCAGCCACGTTGCAGCCATGGGTGGATCAGGGCGTCTTGCTGCTCAACCGCGTGTTGACCGTGGCTGCTGGCCAGGCCCACAGTCACGCCCGTATGGGGTGGGAACAGGTTACGGAGGCCGCCGTTCGACAGGTCGCGCAAAACCAGCACTTCGCGGCGATTTTGTGGGGCAAACCCGCGCAACAACTGGCGCCGCTCATTGGGGAAGACCGGTGCGTGCAGTCGGCGCACCCGTCGCCACTTTCGGCCTACCGGGGTTTTTTCGGCTCCCGTCCATTTAGTAAGGTCAATGAGATTCTGATTGCCCAAGGAGGGCAGCCCGTCGATTGGGATCTTACCGACACGCGGGCACACACGACAAGGGACGAAAGGTAGTCAATGGCAGCTGATAATCGTCCTGACCACCTGAACGGTCGCCTGCTCGTGGACTGGGCCCACCGGGCGGCCCGCGGCTTGCAGGAAGCCCAGGCGGAAATCAACACCATTAACGTTTTTCCGATCCCGGATTCCGATACGGGGTCCAACATGGCCCACACGATGTCCAAGGCCGCCGAAGCTACCTCTTTTGTCGACGCCCACGATGTCAGCGCCGTCGCCAGCGCCCTGGCCTCTGGGGCCGTTCGCAACGCGCGCGGTAATTCGGGGCTCGTGATCAGCCAAGTCCTGCGCTCACTGTCCCAGATTGCTGCCACCGGACCGGTCGATGCCACTGCAGTGGCGAAAATGCTGCAGCAGTCCGCGGAGTACGTCCGCGAAGCAATCTCGGCCCCAGTGGAGGGCACGATTATCAGCGTGCTGGATGCTGCCGCCAAGGGCGCGCGGCGCGTTGTCGAGGAGGCCCCAACTGCGGAATTGCTTGACGTGGTGAGCGCAGTGGTGACATCCGCGGAAGAAGCGCTGGTCCGCACGCCGGAGCAGTTGCCGGTGTTGGCGGAAGCCGGGGTCGTGGATGCCGGCGGCCGTGGATTTGTGGTGATTGCCCAGGCTCTGTTGGACGTATTGGGCGGTAAGAACGAACACAGCTTGTTGGCTACGCTGCCACCGGCGCAGCCCGCTCGCAACGCGGTGTCTCACGCTGCCGTTCACAACCCATCTCCCCATGTCGCTGTCGCTTCCGAGCTGGAAGTCATGTTCTTCTTCGAGTCCACCGAATCCGATCCCGAAGCCACAGAACTCCGCGCATTCCTCGATACCCACGGCAATAGCGTTATCATCGGAGCCCTCGATGAGCGCAGCATGACCGTGCACGTGCATTCACAACAGGCGGGGGCGATTATCGAAAAGGCTTATGCGCTGGGAACCGTTAGTGACTTGCGCATTGAGGCCCTACCCGCCGAGGCGCCAGCCCCGTCAGGTGGTGAATCCACGTCGTCAGCACCCATCATCGCCCTGACCCCTCCGGGCGGAGCCGCCGCTATGTTTGAGGCTGCGGGCGCGGTGAGTTTGGCGTCGAGTAACAAAGAAGCAGTGAAAAAAGCCCTGCAGAAAGTCGGCCGCGAACCTGTCATAGTGTTGGCTAACGGCCGCGATACGACGGCGTTGATGACCAGCGGTACCGAAATCGACGTGATCAATACCGAAGCCCTCGTGGGCGGGCTGGCTGCGCTGGCAGTCTTCGATCCCAGCGCGGATTGGGACGATTGCGTGGAGGAAATGGTGGACGCGGTCTCCGTGCAACGGTGGCTCAGCTGTGTGGCGGCTAACGCGGAAGAAAACATCGCCGATCTGCTGCACGAGGGCGGGGAACTGGTCACCGTTTTGTACAGCGGGCCGGGTGTAACGGAGCAGTCGGCGCAGCAGATGATTGCGCGCCTACGGGAGCGTTTCCCCGATGTCGAGTTCGACTTGCACCAGGCCGACGACATGGGGCAGGACTTTCAGATCGGAGTGGAATAGATGCTGGGTTGGCTCGACGCGCGACCACTATCGCTAGCCATTACCCCTGATCGCGCGCGCAAACTCGCCGATAAACCCAAGCTAAAGACCCTCACAGATGCGGTGATGTTCTTCCCCAACCGCTATGTGCGCGCCAGCTTTCCCGATGCGCAAGACCTGATGTTCGAAGGGGAGATGTTCACGTGCATTGCCCGCGTGGAAAAGGTGGAGGAGCGCTCCAACACCTCTGGGCGCGGTGCGCGCAGGTACATGCGGGTGCAGATCGTCACAGGTAGTACCAGACTGTCGTTCGCAATGTTCGGCAACGTCCATCTGCACCGCACATGTTTGCAGCCGGGCAACGTTTTGATGTTCTACGGCAAATTGGCGCTGTTCCGGCAGCAGTGGGAGCTTAAGAACGTGTCTTACGTCAGTGTGTTCGTGAAAGACGAATCGCAGTTCGGCGCATTCGGCCCCTTGAAAACTGTCGTGGATATTGCTGGTAGTGACCGCAAGGCCATGGAGATCCTCAACCGGCCGTGGCTGCCGTTTTATCCTCGCCGCGTGGGGACGACCACCGCCGAGATGCTGGGAGTGATGGAACACGTGCTGTCCAGCATGGGGGATCCCACCGAGATGCTGCCCAGCCCCCGCGCCGGCCGCGATGCCCCCGCCTGGCCGGTGGACCAATATGGTGCGCCCCTGCTGGATTTCGCCACTGCCTTGCGCCAGATTCACCAGCCACCCGTTGAGGGGCCGGAGCCCGCGCGCGCTCGGCTGAAGTTCAACGAGGCCTTGGAGTTGCAGTTGGTTATGGCACTTCGGCGGGCCGACGCCACCCAGCGCAGTTCGATGCCGATGGCCCTGGGGGCTGAGGGTTCCCTGCGGCAGGCTGTGGTGGATAGCCTGCCTTTTGAGCTCAGCGAGGGCCAAATAGATGCCTCAGCAGAGATCTCCGCGGCGCTGGATTCCACCACGCCGGCCTCGCTGCTGCTGCAGGGCGAGGTCGGCTCGGGTAAGACGGTCGTTGCACTACTGGCGATGTTGCAGGCTATCGAAGCTGGGTATCAGTGCGCGTTTGTAGCACCAACGGAAGTGCTGGCTGTGCAGCATGCGCGCACGCTGGTGGAATTACTGGGGCGCAGCACCGCCGGCAGTGCCGTCGGGGTGACCGTGCTTACGGGATCGCAAAAGACAGCCGACCGCAAAGCCGCGCTGTTGGATGTGGTCAGTGGCCAGGCATCGATTGTCGTGGGCACACATGCCGTGATTCAGGAGACGGTGGAGTTTTTCAATCTAGGTCTGGTGATCGTCGATGAGCAGCACCGGTTCGGTGTGCGTCAGCGCGATAAGCTGCGCGATAACTCACCGGTGGATCGCACACCGCACATGATGGTGATGACCGCCACGCCCATCCCGCGCACTGTGGCGATGACGATGTTTGGTGACCTCACCCCGGTGCGTTTGCCCGGTTTGCCTAAACGGGCAGGGGGCACGGCGCGCCAGGGGGTGTCCACCACAGTTGTGGCGTTGGAGAAGCCCCACTGGGTGGCGCGAGTGTGGCAGCGCTGCCGGGAGGAGCTGGCTGCGGGGCGGCAGGCATTCATCGTCACACCGAGGATCGAGGGTTTCGGTGGGGTGTTGCAGACGGTCGAGTGGCTGTCGCAGACGGAATTGCACGACTACCGTGTGGGGGTGCTGCACGGCAAGATGCCCGCTGAAGAAAAAGACGAGGTGATGAGTGCTTTCGCTGCTGGTGAGATCGATGCCCTGGTCGCCACCACCATTGTGGAAGTGGGGGTGGATATCCCCAATGCGACGATGATGATCATCCTGGGTGCGGATGCCTTTGGTGTGAGCCAGCTGCATCAGTTGCGCGGGCGCGTGGGGCGTGGCGAACACGGAGGTGTGTGCTTGCTGCTGCCTTCGGATCAATCCCTACCACCGGCCACCATGGAGCGATTGCATGCGGTGGCCAGCACCACCGATGGATTCGAATTGGCGGAATTGGACTTAAAACAGCGCACCGAGGGTGATGTGCTGGGCGCGGATCAATCGGGCTCGCGGGTGCGTCGCTCCACCTTGTTGGACCTCACTGAAGACGAATTCCTCATCAACCAAGCACGCGAGTATGCCGAGGCCCTAGTGCGATACGATGAGCCGCTGGCGCGCGCCCTCGTGGTGGATATCGAAGTTGAAGAGCAGGACTACATTGAACGCCACTAGTGGCTGACGATTAAAGTGTGCCGTATGAACATCCATGCTCCCTTCGCCGGCATCGTGCGCTTCTTGGTGGCCGATGGCACGTCCGTGGCTACCGGGCAAGAGCTGGCCATTGTGGAGGCAGTGAAGCTCGAAGCTCCCGTGCTCGCCCCTGGGCCCGGGGTGGTGGTGCGAACCATTCACGAAGACTTCGTCGATGTCACCGGCGGGGACGTGTTGATGCAGCTAGAACCTATCCAGGAGGATCGTGCATGACCCGAATCATCGCAGGCACCGCTCGAGGCCGCCGCATTTCTGTTCCCAGTGAAGGCACCCGCCCCACCAGCGACCGTGCCCGCGAAGGGCTGTTCAGTTCCCTCGAGGCGCGCTTTGGTGTGGCAGACGAGGTTGTGCTGGATCTCTTCGCCGGTTCGGGCGCCCTGGGGTTGGAGGCCGCGTCCCGTGGAGCGGCGGAGGTCACCTTGGTGGATAACAATCCTCGCGCGGTCAAAACTATCCTCGATAACGCCAAGGTTGTACACGAACACCCCCGGATCCGTGTGGTTGAAGCCAAGGCGTCGGTCTTCGTGGCCGGCGCACAACGCAACCACTACACCATGGTGCTGGCGGACCCGCCATATGATCTTTCGGATGACGCCGTCGCGCACATGGTCGAAGCATTCATTCCGCTGCTGACCCAGGATGCCGTTGTGGTTGTAGAGCGCCACAGCGATTCGGCGGAAACCGCATGGCCGGCTGGATTTGAAACGACGGGGCAGAAGTTAAAGAAGCGCACCTTTGGCATCGCTCGGTTTGATATGGCGATCTGGCGAGGTCGCGATTAGGTTGGATGCCATGCGAGCAGTTTGCCCAGGTTCTTTTGATCCGATCACTCTAGGCCATTTGGATATCTTCACGCGTGCCGCCGCCCAATGGGACGAGGTGACAGTGTTGGTCACGTACAACCCCAATAAGAAGGGGTTATTCACGGCGGAGGAGCGCGTGGAGTTGATCGAGCGGTCTATTGCCGATCTTCCCGATGCACCTCAGAACATCACGGTGGATGTGTGGGATAAGTTGCTGGTGGACTACTTGAATGCACACGGTATCAAGGCGATGGTTAAGGGGTTGCGTAGTTCGCTGGATTACGAATACGAATTGCCCATGGCGCAGATGAACCACCGCTTGTCTGGGGCGGATACGTTCTTCCTGTTGACGAAACCGGAGTACGGCTACATTTCTTCCACGTTGTGCAAGGAAGTCGCGAAGTACGGTGGCGATATTTCTGGTTTGTTGCCTGCCACGGTGGTAGACGCGGTTCGGGCCAAGTACGCGTAGACTTCGGCCAAATTCTGACCTGTTTCTGGTGTGTCACGATGCAACGGGTGTGACTAGTGGTGCATGATGGACACCATGTACAAAACTTTCCAGGGTATGGACGACCTCCAGCAGATGGTGGAGCAGGCCTATGGTGTGCCCATGACCTCCAACTGCATGGTGCCGCGACGCGAGGTGCTGGACATCCTCGATGAGATGCGCAACGCAATCCCCATCGAACTCGACGATGCCCAGGACGTACTAGACCACCGTGATGACATCATCGGCGAGGCGCAGGATCGCGCCGACAATACCATCAGCGAGGCGGAGGCAGACCGCGATGCCATCTTGGCTGATGCGCGCGCTCGCGCCGATGAAATGCTGCGTGATGCCGAAGATCGCGCTAACACCACGGTAGCCCAGGCCGAGGATCAAGCGGACCGCCTTGTCACGGATGCCCGGCGAGAATATGAGCAGACGACGTCCCGCGCTGCTGCGGAAGCCGATCGATTGGTGGCAGAAGGCAACGCCTCCTACCAGCGCTCGGTGGATGAAGGCATCGCCGAGCAGCAGCGCCTCGTCAGCGATTCCGAGGTTGTGCGTAGCGCGGAAGCCGAGGCGAAGCGCATCGTGGAGTCCGCCCATGCGGATTCCGATCGTCTGCGCACCGAGTGCGACCGTTACGTGGACTCCACCCTGGCCACGTTCGAAGAATCGCTATCCAACACTCTGCGCACCGTGGGGCGGGACCGCGCCGCCCTGCGCAAGGGCGCTGGCGCAGCCGGTTACCGTTCTGACCGTGATGCGGGTAGAAATTGAGGGTATGAGCAACCCTTTCATCCTTGATGTACAGGACATCCCCACCGGGCTGACCGAGCCCGTCGATACTTCCGGCCCATCGCCCGTGCGCTGGGGTGGCAACATGCTTGCCGTGGAAGAAGGGCAGCCAGTGGAAGTCCACGGCACCCTGTCCAACTTGGGCGAAGCCGTTATGGTGCGTGCCACCGTGACGGGTGAAGCGCGCGGCAAATGTGGTCGCTGCCTGCAGGAGATCAACATTGAATTCAATTACGACATCAGTGAAGTTTTCGGATTCTCTCCGGAATTCATCCGGGGAGATGCAGTCGATGACGAAGAAGACGAGCCGATGCTGGTGGAAGATAACAGCGTAGATATCACCCAGTTGGTATTGGACGAGGCGGGCCTGAACGTCCCGTTTAACCCCACCTGCGAGTTCTATGACCTCGACTGCAACGAGGAAACGCCAGAACCCGATGGTGTTGTAGAGGAACTGGAGCAGGAGGAGAAGCCGGACCCCCGCTGGGCCGGATTGGAAAAATTCAAGTTGGGGGAGGGTAATTAGTGGCTCGTAAACGTCGCCTCACAGGAGAGGCAGCCCTCAATGCGGCTTACACGAAAACCGATCACACCCCGCTGCGGAAAGCGTGGGGCGTCGATATAAGTGACGACTACCTGCGCCTAGCCTTAACCCACCGCAGTTTC
Source organism: Corynebacterium sp. HMSC28B08 (assembly GCF_001806865.1). NCBI lineage: Bacteria > Bacillati > Actinomycetota > Actinomycetes > Mycobacteriales > Corynebacteriaceae > Corynebacterium > Corynebacterium sp. HMSC28B08. Next base: position 20,724 of record NZ_KV786193.1, on the reverse strand, counting down.
GCCAACGAGAACGACAACCTGCCGAACAACGAGCGCCTAGAGTTTTTGGGCGATGCCGTGCTGGGGTTGGCGGTGGCCGAGCAGTTATACCGGCAGTTTCCGGATCGTACTGAATCGGAAATCTCTAAAATGCGTGCGGGTGTGGTCAACATGTACGCTCTCGCGGACGTGGCCCGCGAATTGGGTGTGGGGCCAAACGTGCTGCTGGGGCGCGGTGAGATGCGAACGGGTGGCGATGACAAACACTCGATTCTCTCCGATACGGTAGAGGCCATTCTGGGGGCCATCTACTTGGAACACGGTTTCCAAACCGCCCGCGAGACCGTCTTACGCATCTTCGAGCAGCGTATCACGGCGGCTCCAACGGTCGGCCTGACCATGGACTGGAAGACTGTCTTGGTGGAGAAGCTTTCGGATCTCGGCCTGGGTGACCCGGTGTACGCATCGCGCGGTGAGGGGCCGGAGCACAACCAGACCTTCCACGCGCGACTGGTGGTCACGTCCAAACGGCTGCAGGCCGAGGCCGATACCGTCACACCGGAATCCGTTCCCAGCGAACTGGTGTACTTGCGCACGACGGGCGAGGGACACACGAAAAAGGAGGCCGAGCACGCTGCTGCGAAGGCCGCGGTCGCCCAGCTCAACAAGCGCTAGCGCCCGTTGATTCGCTAAACTGCTGATCCCTATGCCGGAATTACCCGAAGTAGAAGTAGTCCGCCGCGGCCTAGAATCCCATCTCCTAGGCCGTCGCTTCGCCACCGTCGAGGTACGCCACCCCCGGGCTGTACGCGGGTTTGACCCCGCCACTTTTTCTTTTTTACTTGACGCCACGCGCATCCGCGATATCGCCCGCCGCGGAAAATACTTATGGATGGTGCTGGAATCCGAAGGTGACGTGCCCGATAGGGCACTGTTCGTGCACCTAGGCATGAGTGGCCAGATGCTGGTGAACCGGGAGAACGCACCGGTAGCCAAGCATGAGAGAATTCGCGCGACTTTCGTGGATGGCACCGTGCTGTCTTTCGTGGATCAACGAACCTTTGGCCGCTGGGCGGTGATGGACTTGGTGCCTGATCCGCACGGTACAGCGAGTGCAGGCACAGCAAGAGCAGGTCTACCAAAGGTGCTTAAGATTCCCGCGGCTGTTGCCCACATTGCGATGGATCCCTTGGAACCTGGGTTTGACCTCGAGGCAGCCGTCGCACGGATTAAGTCCAAGAATTCTGAGATCAAGCGGGTGTTGTTGGATCAGACCGTGATTGCGGGCATTGGCAATATCTATGCGGACGAAGCCCTGTTCGCCGCCGGGGTGCGACCACGTCGGCGCGCTAGTAGCCTGAGCCGTCCCACCATCCGGCGGATCGTGGAACAAGCCAGGGCCGTGATGGTGCGCGCGTTGGCTGAAGGTGGCACCAGCTTTGATTCGCTGTATGTGAATGTGAACGGAAGCTCGGGGTATTTCGCGCGTTCGCTGCAGGTCTACGGGAGGGCAGGACAACTCTGCCGCGTGTGCGGCACGCCTATCAAGCGCATTCAGTTTGCTGGGCGATCGTCGCACTATTGCCCGGTGTGCCAGAAGTAACCCCGGGATCCAGCGCCAAGCGCGCCCAGTTTCAGGAGCCTTTCCGGCAGGTTATGACTGCTCTTCCAGCAGTTCTTCCAGCAGGTTTTGCACGCGGGAATCTATATCATCACGAACCAAACGCATGCGCTCCATCCCCTCGATACCGCGAGACGAAGGCTCGTCGGTGACCCAGCGCTCTAGCGTTCCTCGGGCTCCTTCGGGCAATTCCAGCTGGGCATCCTTGCCCAAGATGATGACACGGTCTACGCGCGCGAGGAGATCGGGATCCACTCCCTTTGGGGTGCCGTCGGACATGTCCGCACCCGTTTCCTTGAGCGCAGCCACGGATTCGCTGTTCAGTTTCGTTCCGGGATGGGTGCCAGCAGAGTGGATTTCTATTTCTCCGGTTGCGCGGAAGCGAGTGAGTGCCTCGGCCATTTGAGACTTCCCGCCGTTGGACTTGCATACAAATAGTACGGAAGGGGTAGACATAAGTGTCCTTAATTGCTGTGAGTCGGGGAGGAGGGGGCGTCGGAACTAAAAAGGCGCGGCCGCAACCACAGGGCAACGTAAACCAATGCGACCAACACCGGCACCTCAATGAGGGGACCAATCGTACCTGCGAGTGCCTGTCCCGAGGTTACGCCAAAGGTGCCAATGGCCACCGCGATGGCCAACTCAAAATTATTGCCCGCGGCAGTGAAGGCGACTGACGACGACCTTTCGTAATCTAAACCGGCAGCCCGGGAGGCAAAGATACCGACGAAGAACATCACCACGAAGTACCCCAACAGTGGTAGGGCCAACCGAGCGACGGTGCCGGGGCGGGAGGTGATGTGCTCGCCTTGCAGGGCGAACAGCAATACGATGGTGTATAGCAAGCCGATCAAAGCCAGCGGGGAAACCACAGGCAGGAAGGTGGATTCGTACCAATCGCGCCCGCGGGTGCGTTCTCCAATGATCCGCGACAGGGCGCCCGCGATCAAAGGGATGCCCAAGAACACGACCACTGAGGTGACGATGGCCCAGAAGGAGAAACCCGCTTTCGTGGTATCCAACCCCAGCCAACCGGGCAGAACCTGCAGGTAAAACCAGCCCAACACGCCGAACATGAGAACTTGGAACACGGAGTTAATGGCCACGAGGACGGCCGTGGTCTCTCGGTTGGCGCATGCCAGATCGGACCACACGAGCACCATGGCGATGCAGCGGGCGAGGCCCACGATAATGAGTCCGGTGCGCAGCTCGGGCTCATCGGGCAGGAAGATCCATGCCAAAGCGAACATGAGGGCCGGACCTACCAGCCAGTTCAAAACAAGTGAGACCGCCATGAGGCGCTTGTCGGCCACGATCCCACGGACCTTGTCATAACGCACCTTGGCCAGTGGCGGGTACATCATCACCAACAAACCAATGGCAATGGGGATCGATATACTGCCCACCTCCATGGAACTCAACCATTCGCTCAACCCCGGAACGGCTCGCCCCAGCAACAATCCCGCTGCCATGGCCAAACCGATCCACAGGGGCAAGAAACGATCGAGGAAAGACACGGTAAGAAAATCCCTTTCATCATTGTGTGGAATCGGCTTAAGGTTACGCGTATGGAATCGACGCCCCACATTTACCCCGCCCTCGTTATCGGTGGGGGCCAGTCAGGATTGGCGACGGCTTACTATCTGCGGCGCTTCGGGATTGAATACTTAATCCTCGATGACCAAGATAAGCCCGGCGGTGCGTGGCTGCATGTGTGGCCGACGATGACGTTGTTCTCTAATGCGGCTTCTTCCAACTTGCCGGGGAAACCGATGCCGGGGTATCCGGGGTTTCCGCCGGCGAGTCACGTTATCGATTATCTTGCGGAATACGAACAGCGCTACGGATTGAACGTGGAGCGAAGCGTGACAGTCACCGATGTCGAGTTCCTCCCCGCTGGCACACTGGCCGAAACTTCGGACCGGCCCACCTATGTCGTCACCGCCTCCGACGGACGGCGCTGGTATGCACACAACATCGTGGCTGCCACGGGCACATGGTCGCAGCCTTTCATTCCCACGTTACCGGGCAGCTATGCGGGGCAGCAGTGGCATTCGGCGAACTATCCCGGCCCTGTACCTTTCCGGGGTGCGAGTGTGGCCGTGGTGGGGGCCGCGAATTCCGGCGCGCAGATTGCCGGGGATCTCGTCGCGGATCCCGACGTCGGGCCCGTCACGTGGTTCACGAGGCACGAACCTCGCTGGATGCCCGACGATGTGGACGGGCGCGTGTTGTTTCGCCGCAGCCGGGAGCGCCTCCTAGCGATCCAGCGCGGGGAACCCGATCCGGGGCCGGATTCCCAACTGGGGGACATTGTGGCTTTGCCGCACCTGCAGCGTTTGCGGGATGCGGGAGACCTCTACTCGACGCCCATGTTGAGCAGCCTCAATGAACTCTCAACCGATCACCTCATCTGGTGCACGGGGTTCCGGCCGGCGCTGCGCCCATTCCGGCACGTGCTGAGTGGGCGAGACCCATTGCATAAGGGTTTCTTTTTCGTGGGATACGGAAACTGGGTGGGACCGGGTGCGGCGACCATCACTGGGGTGGCACCGTTTGCACGACAAGCTGCGCAAGCCATTAAAAATGCGTAAATTTCGGCCATCCCGTAGAAAGCCTATGGAATAGGGCACTGGTGCTGTAAGTTTTTCCCCATGCAACAAATTGAAGACTTTGTCGTTAACGTCATTAACGACAACTACTGGATGGTCATTCCATGGCTGCTGCTGTTAGCGGGCGCCTACTTCGGTATTCGTACCCTGCTGGTGCAGATCCGTCTGTTGCCGGACATGTTCAAAATGGTGGGTGAAAAGCCCAAGAGCAAGTCCGGGGAGTCCATCTCTGCGTTCCAGGCCTTCACCATCTCCGCAGCCTCCCGCGTGGGTACCGGCAACATCGTCGGCGTGGCCATCGCCATCACGCTAGGTGGCCCCGGTGCGGTGTTCTGGATGTGGATGATCGCGCTGGTCGGTGGCGCCACGGCCTTCGTGGAATCCACCTTGGCGCAATTGTTCAAATCCCGCGACGGCAAAGGTGGCTACGTTGGTGGCCCGGCCTATTACATGACCCGAGGTATGAATGCTCGCTGGTTGGCTGTCATCTTCGGCGTGGCCATCACGATCACCTACGGTTTTGTCTACAACGCCGTGCAAACTAACTCTGTGGTGGATGCCATCAACACCTCCTTCGGCCTGGAATCGCTGACCGCAAAGGTCATCGTGGGCCTGTGTATGGCCGCCCTCACCGCCGTGGTGATCTTCGGCGGTGTGCACCGCATCGCTTCGGCCACCCAGGTGATAGTGCCCTTCATGGCTGTTGCGTACCTGCTGATCGGCATCTTCGTCGTCGCTATCAACATCACGGAAGTCCCAGGCATTATTTCCCTTATCGTGGGCCATGCGCTGGGATTCAAGGAGGTTGCCGGAGCAGCAATGGGCGCGGCTTTCATGAACGGTATGCGCCGTGGTTTGTTCTCCAACGAGGCTGGCCAAGGTTCCGCACCCAACGCAGCTGCGACCGCCGCGGTATCCCACCCCGTGAAGCAGGGTCTGGTCCAAACCTTGGGCGTATATTTTGACACTCTGATCGTTTGTACGATCACCGCGCTGATTATCCTGCTATCCAACCCTGCCTATGGCGAAGGAGTGCAGACCGCTAACCTCACCCAGCACGCATTGAGTTCCGAGGTTGGTGCGTGGGGCACCCACTTCATCACCTTCATTTTGTTCTTCTTGGCGTTTTCTTCCGTCTTGGGTAACTACTACCTCGCACAGGCCAACGTGCAGTACTTCACGCAGAGCAAGAGTGTGATGACCGTTTTCCGCGTGCTGGTTGTCCTATGTGTATTCGGTGGCGCCATCGGCACCGTTCCGCTGGTGTGGGCCCTGGCCGATACGTTTGCTGCGACCATGGTGGTGATCAACCTCATTGCGATCGTTCCGCTGGGTGGTTTGGCCTTCAAGCTGCTGGCCAACTACTCCGCGCAAAAGGCACACGGCTTGGATCCGATCTTCCACAGGGAAGACTTGCCGGGTGTGAAGAACATCGAGTGCTGGGATGGAGACGCGCCGGAGCTGCAGCGCACCGACCAGCACCGGCAAGCGGATACCGCCGTCAGCTAGGCCAGCACCACACCGCACCACACCACACCGCACCGCACAGCACCGCACAGCCCGGCGTAGATGCAGTGCTAAAATCGCCACGATGTATCTCAAGTCGTTGACCCTCAAAGGCTTTAAGTCCTTCGCGTCTTCGACGACCCTAAAACTGGAGCCGGGCATTTGCGCCGTGGTTGGCCCTAACGGCTCCGGTAAATCAAACGTGGTCGATGCCTTGGCGTGGGTGATGGGCGAACATAGCGCCAAAACCCTGCGTGGCGGGAAGATGGAAGACGTCATTTTCGCCGGCGCAGGCGACCGCAAGCCCCTGGGGCGCGCCGAAGTCACGCTGACCATCGACAATTCCGATGGCGCGCTGCCCATTGAGTACACGGAAGTCTCCGTCACGCGACGAATGTTCCGCGACGGCGCCAGCGAATATGAAATCAACGGCTCCAAAGCCCGCCTTATGGATATCCAGGAGCTGCTCAGCGACTCGGGCATCGGCCGCGAAATGCACGTCATCGTGGGGCAGGGGCGCCTGTCGCAGATCTTGGAATCCCGGCCTGAAGAGCGCCGCGCGTTCATTGAGGAAGCAGCGGGGGTGCTGAAACACCGGCGTCGAAAGGAAAAAGCCCAGCGCAAACTGGTGAATATGCAGGCTAATCTGGACCGCCTGCACGACCTCACCGACGAGTTGCACAAGCAGCTGGGCCCACTCGCACGGCAAGCGGATGCTGCGCAGAAGGCCTCCACGGTGCAGGCCACGATCCGTGAAACGAAGGTGCAACTAGCGGCGCACCAAGTGAAAACCCTGTCCGCGGAGCTCGCGGAGGCCTCCACCCGCGCGGAATTGGCCGCCGAGCAGGTGGAGGAGATTCAGGACGCTCTAGAAACCCATTCGGCCACGCTCACGACGACCGAAGAGGAACTGCGCACTGCCCTGGAGCAGGCCGAAGCGGCCAAGCACCTGTGGTACCGGTTGTCCGCAGTGGCCGAGAAGAACTCCGCTACCTTGCGCATCGCCGCGGACCGTGCCCAGCAGCACAACGTCGTCTCTTGGTCCGGCCCGGATCCCGAGCAGCTGTTGCTGCGGGCCGAGCAAGCCGAGGAAGAACAATTCGACCTCGACGAAGCCGTCGAAATGGCCGCGGAGCGCCTAGAGTCCATCGCCGAGGAAGTCGCGGAGAAGGAAGAAGCCGCGCGTATCGCGGAAAAGGAACACTTCGCCCAAGTGCGGGCCATCGCAGATCGCCGCGAAGGCGTGGTCCGCCTGCTGGCCAGCCACGAATCGGCCACCAAGCAGCTGGAATCCGTGACCGCTGAAGCACAGCGGGCGGGTGAGGCTGTGGAGCATTTGCAGGAAGCCCTGGACGCTGTGGCCGAGGAACTAGCGGAAGCCACCGATGAGCTCAAGACGGTCGAATCCAGCGGTGCCGGGCTGGCCGAGCGCACCGAACGCGCGGAAAAGGAAGTCTACGACGCCGAAACTCGCGCCGAGGAGTTGCGCGCCGCTCAACTTGCCACCGAACGCGCGATCGCCACGGCGGAGGCCACTATCGCCGCGTGGGAGGAGCGCCTGCGACCGTCCGATGGCGCTGCCGTTGCCGTGCGTGCCGCGGAGGCTGAAGGCGTGGATATCACCGCGCTCACGGAGCACATCACAACCACTGACGGTTGGTCCGTAGCACTGTCCGCCGTATTGGGGGAGGCCGCCGTTGCTGGCTTGGTCATCGATTCCACTGATGATTCTTCGGCCGACGCCCTGCTGACCGCGCTCCACGATGCTGCCCAGGGGCGGGCGGTTGTGCTGCAGCCGCAATCCACCAAACCATGGCGGTTGGATACTTCACCGTTAGTGGGAACGTGGTTGCTCGACCACGTGGAATGCTCCGAGGTCGCACAAGGCCCAATTAACTCTTTGCTCGTCGACGTGGTGGCAGTGGACTCTGCGGCGGACGCGCGCCGTGTGGTTGCGGAGGATCCCCGCCTGCGCGCGGTGACCCCGACCGGCCAAGTTTTCGGTGCCGGTTGGGCTGCCAGCGGCCATGGCGGATCCACACCCGTGGAGTTAGCAGAGAAGGTGGCTGCGGAAAAGCAGGGCGTCGAAAAGAAAAAGAAGCAACTGGCGGACCAGCAGGCAGCTCTCGATGGAGCACTGGAAACCGCCAGTGACATGCGAACAGCGGCGGCGACTGCGCGTGCGGCGGATCAGGAATACAGGGCCGGCAGGCGCGCAGCCGAGCAACGGGTGGCGGCCACGCAAAAATCCTTCGATGCCGCGCGTAACCAACTGGAGCGCGCTGTGGCCAACCGCGATCAGGCGGAACAACGCCAAAAGGAAGTTGAGGCTCAGGTTGAGGAACTGGCCGATCGTGTGAGCCGGGTGGACAATGAGGATCACGAGCAAGAGCCCTCCACTGCCGGTCGCGATGCGGCAGCCAGCCAATTGCAGCAAGTTCGTGCCATGGAGATGGAGGCCAAGCTGGCGCTGCGGTCAGCTCAAGAGCGCGCGGAATCGGCACGGGGGAAGGCGGAGGCCCTGCGCCGCCAAGCTCGCCATGAAGAACAAGCACGGGCCCAGCACGAGAAGGCGCAGGCTGCGCGCCAAGCGGCCCGGGTAATGGCTCAGGCGGTGCAGGAACAGGCTTCGCGGGTGGGCCAGCGTATTGCCGAAGCGCTAGAGCGCGCCGATGATAACCGCACGGTAACCGAGCAGTCCTATAAGCAGTGGCAATCCACTATGAGCCAGCAAAAGGACAAGGTCTCAGCCTTGTCTGCGCAGTTAGGCCGGTTGACGGATAACGCGCACTCCGCGGAGGTGGCCCGTGCCCAAGCCCAGGTGAAGATCGAGCAGGCGGTGCAATCCGCGCTGGAGCAGCTGGGGCTCACAGCCGAACAGCTGCTGGCGGAAGAATTGCCGGACGACTTTGATCCCACCGCTACCCGCAGCGAGCTGAAGAAGGCGGAGAAGTCCCTGAACTCGCTGGGCAAAGTGAACCCTCTCGCCTTGGAGGAATTCAAAGCTCTGGAGGAGCGCTACAATTTCTTGGCGCAACAGTTGGAGGACGTGGAACAGGCGCGACGGGATCTGCATAGCGTTATCCAAGAAGTCGACGATACGATCCTCGCCCTGTTCACCGATGCGTGGCAGGACGTGGAAGCAGAGTTCCCCCGAGTGTTCGCCACGCTGTTCCCAGGTGGTGCGGGCCGTTTGGTTCTGACAGATCCGGAGGACATGCTGACCACGGGCATTGAGGTGGAAGCGCGACCACCGGGTAAGAAGGTCAAGCGGCTGTCACTGCTATCGGGCGGTGAGAAATCGCTGACGGCGCTGGCCATGCTGGTGGCGATCTTCCGGGCTCGCCCTAGCCCGTTCTATGTCATGGACGAGGTGGAAGCGGCACTGGACGATGTGAACCTGCGCCGCCTTATTGCACTGTTTGAAGAGCTGCGGAATGATTCGCAGTTGATCGTCATCACCCACCAAAAACCAACCATGGATGTGGCGAACGTTTTGTATGGTGTGACCATGCGCGGCGACGGTGTGACGCGCGTCATTTCCCAGCGAATGTCGCCCGCGACCAGCTCTTAAACCCGGGGGCACCTCGTGGCTGGAGTGTCGGCGGGCGTGGTTAGAATGGTCGCGTGACTTACAGCCCGATTGCAGACCTGCAGGACACTCTTCTTCCATGGGCCTCGACTACTGAGGCCCGTTTGGAATCCGAATTTGCTGAGACCCAGCTGTTCGTGGAGTTGGACATCAACGGTGACGAATTGGAGCGGATGACCCGCTTCTTCGGCACATTCATATCACGACAAGTCGAGGCTGGTTCCTCGGAAAGCGCACTGCTGGAGGCCTGCCCGGCACTCACCGCGGCCACCTTGCTTTCGCGCGCGGCGCGGTTTCACCAAGTGGGTGAGCTGTCCTCGGAGTACTGGTCCGGTTTGGGCCTGGAACCCACACCCGCGCGCCGCAAGCTCATCGACGGCCGTTACCGGGACATCCTCGCGGCCGCGGGGTTGAACACGTTCGATGAAGTCACGGGCGGTCCGGACGGCGAACTTGGTCGATTGTTCGCCCACGTGGGTGTGGCTACTGACTGGGTGCCCGAGCTCATTGAGCTGATTGATTCTCGACGCCTCGACGGGTCCGCCCAGGGGGAGCTCGCGGCGGAAGCTCAGGCACTGGTTGCGATCCTGGCAGAACAGCCCCGCCAGGTGGGGCCCTTGTGTGCCACGTTGCCCGAAACGGCTGCCACCTTGTTGCGCCCGGTCGTGGCGACGGTTCGTTATGCGGCGGATAATTCCGAAGGCTGGGAGTATGCGCTGTTGGCTGGGGAAGTCGAGGGTACAGAGAGGTTCCCTGCGCTGATCCGTGAGGACGTCGTAGAGGAATTGCGCGAACGACCTGCCGGGACCCTTGAGCGGCGGCATAGCGTGGGCGTCGCTCGGAAAGAAGACCAACCGCGGTTCCACTTGGATGTAGAACGCCAACGCGTGCTGCTGCGCTTGCCGGCCCAGCCATTGGGGGAGGAAGACGGTGCGGAAACGCGCTGGCGCGTGGATTTCGATGGCAGGCCGGGGGCGTTCCGCGCGATGCGCAGCGACAACCCGGCCCGCGTGGAATCCGAAATCGTAGATGTACCGGTGCGCCACCCACTGCGCGAGGTGCGGGTGCGCAACAAGTACAGCGACCACCACTGGCATTTGCCGATGGTGAACTCGGCTACCGACCCGGTGCTGCTGTTTACCGTCCGCGGCCACGACGTCACCGACCACGTGTGTTTGCACCACAGCGAGGTTTTCGTGGTGTGCCCGCAGGACTCGGTGGCCAAGGATCCTGTGCGTGACCAGATTGTTCCGGTTCTGGCAGAGCACGGCATGAAAACGTGGGACGGCTGGGTTATCCGTCAATTGGACCTATCCGAATCGCTGGCGTTGCACGTAGAGCGCCCGGGCGAGCCGCAGCCGTCGATGCTGGGCGTGCGCGCGATTGACCCCCGCCAGCGCGTGCGGTTCATCGAACCCGACGAGCCACTGCCCGCGGTGCGCACGCTTGCGGGTAAGGCCATCCACTCTGAGTCTCTGATGGTGGAGTTCCCGCCGACTATTTCGGGTGCGACCGAAGAGTGGTACTTGTCCGTATCCGCGTACGCGGGGCCGGGTGAGATCGGCGAGGAGGTCTCCGAAGAACAGCCTCTCGAGGTTCCCGCCGAGGGTGGAGCATTCGATGTATTCGACCCCGAGGCCTACGATTCCCCGTGGGCGGGTGAATACCTCGTGCGCTTGCGCGGGCCGCGTAACGAGTCGTTCCGCCACGAATATGCGCTGGTGGAGGGCATGTCCGTGGAAGTGGAGATCGAAGGCCCCAGCTCGCAGACCCGTCTGCCTATGCGCGGTGGCCTCAGCCCAGCAACGGTTCGCCTGCGCCCGGGTGAGAAACCGTTCCTGCGGGTCAAGCCGATCACACTCACTGCGGAAGACAGTTATGCGCTGGTCTCAGTGGAAACCGACGCCGGTGACGCACTGCCCATCGTGGTTCGCCCCCCATGGATCCGTTACCAGCTGACGTTGCACGGGGAGGACCCCATGTGGCGCACCGAACCGATCAACATGGCGAAGGCGTGGTTGAACACCGATTCGCGTTTCCGCGTGCGCCCGGGCGCGCCCATGGACGACCCGCGCTTTGTGGTCCGCGATCGGCACGGCAACCCCGTGCGTACGCTAGCGCTGACCACGGTGGATAACGTGACGTGGTTCGTGGGGCTTTCCACGATCGCCAGCAGTATTGCGCTGCTGAGCCAGGGCAGCATCGAGTTCGAATTCGTAGATCCCATCGCCGCCCGCCGGGTAAGCGTTCGCCTGGCGAATTTGGTCTCGGATGGGGAGTGGGGCGTCGAGATTGAAAATGGCCGCCTGAAGATCCACAGCGAGGTCCCCGGCCAGCTGGAAACCATGGGTGCGTGGGTGTGGCCGCTGACCGCGCCGTGGGAATCCGCCCGTTTTGTGGATTACGACGGGCAGCTGCCTGCGGATCTCACCGACGCGGGCCCGTTGAGTGTGCAGCTTTTCCACCAGGATCGTTTCAGCCACCTGCGGCCACCAGTGGTCGCCGGGACACGGTCGGTCAAGGTGGATGCCCCTGGTTACTTTGTCGGGGACGACGCCGATTCCCCCTGGGCTCACCTTTCCGCCTTCCTAGCGGGGGAGCGCGAGGACATTCCTACAGACCCGTCCGTGTTGTCGACGTTGTGGGACGTACAGGCGGGTTGGCTGGCTGGGCGCTTTGAGGTGATGGATAAGCTGCGTGAGGCCTTAACACACGATCCACGCGCATCGATTGGGGCCATGTCACGGTCCCTGGTTCCGGCCGGTGACCGGCCTGCGCAGTTCATTGCGTCCGGGTTGGTGCATACGCCGATGGCGCGTGCTGTGGGCGAGGCGGAACAGGCCACTGGCGATGTTGAACGCCACGGCGATACCCCGTGGATTGCGGCGCTGGAGATTTTGGACGAGCTGTCCCGCATTGACGATGAGTCCGCTGAAGCCCGCAAGCTGCGTGCGGAATTGGGCGAAGTTGCCGGGGCCCCTCTGGTGCAGACGGTTGAGACCGGGCGCGATGTTTCACTAGATACCGCCTGCATTGACAACACGACGGTGCAGATCGCGCACATGGATCCAGCGCAGCAGAAGGCGGTGCTGGACATGTTCTTCGGCGGTGCAGGGGTGGTACCGGGAGCGTTGAGCGAGGAGAACAGCCGTTTGATCGCGGTGTTCGATACGTTCAAGAAACGCCAGGAGCTGTCCGACTTGCTGGGTGACCCGCAGCTGATGAAGACAGCGGTGGCGGTGTTGCGCCGGGTGAAGTCGGCGAACCGCCAGCTGTACTTGTCTGCGCGTGTGCGTTTTGATCGACTGTCGGGCGTGGATACCGATACGCCGGCCAACCGGTGGGCGCTGGCACCGGTGGTCAGTATGATTTTCGCGTTGGCTACTCGCATGCATGCGCACGGCCACTTGTCCTCGCTGGGGCAGTTGCCACAGGCGTATGCCGGGTGGGCGGATATGGCTCGATTGGTTCCGGATCTTGTCACTGGCGATATCGTCTCGGCTGATGCCATGGTGTTGGGTATCTTTGGCCCCCGGGTTAAGGAGTAGGACCCCCGGTCGTCGGACTGTTTGCAGCGCATTCACATAAGTTCTGAAACACTGGTAGGCATGTACAGTTCAACTCTTGTGTGGATCATTATCGGCGTAGTGGCGTTGATCGTCATTGCGGCGATCATTATTGCCATTGGTCTGAAGCGTAATAAGGCCAAACAGGTCTCTTTCGAGAAGAAGGAGCAGATCGAACAGAAGAAACCCGATAGCGGCAATTACCAAGCGCAGGGTGGCTTCAACTTCACCGCGGGGGGCGGGGCTGGAGCCGCTACGAAGGTTGCTGAGCCAGCCGAGCCTAAACCAACGCCCGCGCCTGCGCCCGAGCCCAAACCAGCAGAGTCGGCCCAGCCCAAGCCCAAACCCGCTGAGCCAGCAAATCCAGCCGAGCCAGCAGAGCCAGCCAAACCCGTTGAGCCAGCCCAGCCCAAGCCGGAGGCTGAGCCAGCCGAGCCAGCCAAACCCGCTGAGCCAGCAGAGCCAGCCCAGCCCGAGCCCAAACCCGCTGAACCAGCAAAACCAGCAGAGCCAGCAGAGCCAGTCCAGCCCAAACCCGCTGAGCCAGCAGAGCCATCCCCCGCACCCACCCAAACTGAGGACATCGCACCTGTTCAGGGCCGCCTGGGGAAACTCCGTGGACGTATGTCCAAATCTCAGAACGTCATCGGCCGCGGCGTGCTGGGCATCCTCTCTGCGGGCGATCTCGATGAGGACGCGTGGGAGGAAATCGAAGATACCCTCCTGATGGCGGACCTCGGCACCAAGACAACGCTTGCGGTCGTCGAGGACCTCCGCGAGCGCATCGCCGTCAACGGCGTTTCCAGCGAAGCGGAAGCCCGCGCCATGCTCCGTGCCGCGCTCATCGATGCCTGCAAGCCCGAGCTAGACCGTTCCATCAAGGCCATGCCCTATGAAGGCAAGCCGGCGGTGATCATGGTCGTGGGTGTCAATGGCACGGGCAAGACTACGACTACGGGCAAGCTCTCCCGCGTTCTCGTAGGCATGGGCCACAAGGTGCTACTGGGCGCCGCGGATACTTTCCGTGCCGCTGCCGCTGACCAGTTGGAAACGTGGGGCCGCCGCGTTGGTGCTAAAACCGTGCGTGGCAAGGAAGGTGCGGATCCTGCGTCAGTCGCCTTCGATGCCGTGGCGCAGGGAACCGACGAGGGTGTGGACGTCGTCGTCATCGATACCGCGGGCCGTCTGCACACCTCTGTTGGCCTGATGGATCAGCTCGGTAAGGTCAAGCGCGTTGTAGAGAAAAAGGCCAAGGTGGACGAGGTCCTTCTGGTTCTCGACGCCACGGTCGGCCAAAACGGTCTGATGCAGGCCCGCGTGTTCCGCGAGGTCGTGGACATCACGGGTGTCGTCCTCACCAAGCTCGACGGTACCGCCAAGGGTGGCATCGTCTTCCAGGTGCAGGAAGAACTCGGGGTGCCCGTGAAGCTCGTCGGGCTGGGTGAAGGTGCAGATCACCTGGCACCGTTTGAGGTTGAGAGCTTTGTGGACGCCCTGTTGGGCTAATCCACCGTCGTTTCCTCGTCCGGAAACACAATTGAAACACGGACATTGGGAATGTTCACATAAGTGAAACTCTCTTTAACCAATTGTGAAACAACTAGCGATGACAATTGGGGGCGTCGAATAAAAAGGCACTTCGACGTATAAGGAGAGAAGATGACTACCGAACAACTGTCCGCGGCCAGTGGTAATTCTGCATGGATGTTGATGAGTGCCGCGCTGGTGTTGCTAATGACACCGGCGCTTGCGCTGTTTTATGGCGGAATGTCCAGACAAAAATCCGCGATCAATATGATGCTGATGTCTTTCGCATCGATGGCGGTCGTGGGGGTGTGCTACATCCTGTGGGGATGGTCCATGTCCTACGGAAGCCAGTCTCTCGCCGGGATCCTGTCGAACCCCTTGGAATTCTTTGGGTTGCGCGATTCGATTCTCACCGTGGACAACAATTACGTTGCGGGTGCGAATGGTTATGCGAATGTCATCGATATTTGTTTCCAAGTCACATTCGCCATGATCGCCGTCGCTATCATTTCGGGTTCGCTGGCGAACCGAGTCAAAATTCGTACGTGGCTTGTATTTAGCGCGCTGTGGGTGACATTCGCGTACTTCCCCATGGCGCACATGGTGTGGGGCGGGGGCCTACTGAGCCACTCCGCAGAAGGGTTGGCCGCTAAGGTTTTTGGCACGGTTACCGAAAATGGCGAGACGGTCGCCGCAATTGCTCCCATTGATTTTGCCGGTGGCACGGTGGTCCATATCAATGCGGGAGTTGCGGGGTTGGTACTCGCGCTGATTATCGGTAAGTCAGCCACGTTCATGAAGACTCCGGACCGTCCGCACAATATGCCTTTGGTGATGCTGGGAGCGGCCCTGCTGTGGTTCGGTTGGTTCGGGTTCAATGGCGGTTCGGCCTTCGCCGCCGATGGGCTGGCGGCACTGGCGTGGATCAACACCACCGCCGCTACGTGCACGGGAATGTTGGGCTGGATCCTCGTGGAGCGCATGCGCGATGGCCGTGTGACTTCGCTGGGTGTTGCCTCCGGCGTGGTTGCGGGTCTGGTGACTATCACACCGGCCGCCGGGGATTTCACGCCGATGGCGTCCCTGATCGTCGGTTTCGTGGGCGGTTGTCTTGCTGCCGTGGGCGTGGGGTTGAAGTTCCGATTCAAGTTCGACGATTCCCTGGATGTTGTGGGGTTGCACCTTGTGGCGGGAGTCTGGGGAACGATCGCCTGCGGTTTATTCGCCCGGGAACGTGGGTTGTTCACGGGCGGCGGCATGGATGGCCTGAAGCTGGTGGCTGTACAAATCGGAATTACGGCGGTGGCTGCACTGTACTGCGCGCTGGTAACCACCGCCATTGGCCTGCTGCTGAAGTTCACGTTGGGTTGGAGGATTACGCGCGCGGAGGAGGACTTGGGCATCGATACCAGTCACCACGGAGAGACGGCCTATCACTACGAATTCACTGAGCCGGATACGAAGCACTCGATGCTGGAGGATGAATCAACCCACTAGGCTGTACTACTCAACCCGCTAGGCTGTATTACTCAGGCCGCTAGGCCACCGTGGTTGAGGAAAAGTCGACCCACCGCGCTAAAGTGGGAGAGATTCATTTTCTTGACCACCCACGACAACCTAAGGGAGCAACGACTAGCGTGTTTGAGTCGCTTTCTGATCGCCTTACTGGTGCCCTCAAAGGTCTGCGCGGTAAGGGCCGCCTGACCGAAGAGGACATCAACGCTACCGCTCGCGAGATCCGTCTTGCGTTATTGGAAGCCGACGTCTCCCTCCCGGTCGTGCGCGGGTTCATCAACCGCATCAAGGAGCGCGCCCGCGGCGCAGCTGTGTCGGAGGCGCTCAACCCGGCGCAGCAGGTTATCAAGATCGTCAACGAGGAGCTGCAGAACATCCTTGGTGGTGAGACCCGCCGGCTGAACCTCGCCAAGCATCCTCCGACGATCATCATGCTCGCCGGCCTGCAGGGTGCGGGTAAGACAACCTTGGCCGGAAAGCTCTCCACGCACTTGGCCAAGCAAGGGCACACCCCTATGCTCGTGGCCTGTGACCTGCAGCGCCCTGGCGCGGTGCAGCAGCTGCAGATCGTCGGTGAGCGCGCAGGCGTGCCGGTGTTTGCGCCAAACCCCGGTACTAGCCTCGATTCCCACGATCATGAAATGGGCACCAGTCACGGTGATCCCATTGAAGTCGCGCAGCGCGGTGTGGAAGAGGCCTATCGTACGCATCACGATATTGTCATCATCGATACCGCAGGCCGCTTGGGCATCGACGAGGTCCTGATGAAGCAGGCCCGCGACATCCGCGATGCTGTCGAACCGGACGAAGTGCTCTTCGTTATCGATGCCATGATCGGCCAAGATGCCGTCACCACAGCCGAAGCGTTCCGCGACGGCGTGGATTTCACGGGTGTTGTCCTCACCAAGCTCGACGGCGATGCCCGCGGTGGTGCGGCGCTGTCCATCCGTGAGGTCACGGGCAAGCCTATCCTGTACGCCTCTACGGGCGAGAAGCTGGAAGACTTCGACATCTTCCATCCCGACCGTATGGCCAACCGCATCCTCGGCATGGGCGATGTGCTCACCTTGATTGAGCAAGCCGAGCAGGTCATGGACCAGGAAAAGGCCATGACGTCTGCCGAGCGTATGGCCTCGGGTGAACTGACTCTCGAGGATTTCCTCGAGCAGATGATGATGATCCGCAAGATGGGGCCTTTGGGGAATATTCTCAAGATGCTGCCCGGTGGCTCGCAAATGTCCCAGATGGCGGACATGGTCGATGAAAAGCAGCTTGATCGTATTCAGGCCATCATCCGTGGTATGACCCCCGCCGAGCGCAATGACCCCAAAATCCTTAATGCCTCGCGCCGCAAGCGTATCGCCAACGGTTCGGGCGTCAGTGTCGCCGAGGTCAACCAGCTGGTGGAACGTTTCTTTGACGCGAAGAAGATGATGGGCCAGATGGCCGGGCAGTTCGGCATGGGCGGGCGCTCGGCCACCAAGAAGGTCAAGAATCACCGCAAGGGTAAAAAGGGCAAGAAGGGCAAACCACGCAACAACCGGCGTCCAGGAATGGGCGGAATGCCCGGGATGCCAGGAATGCCCGGGATGCCAGGGATGGGTGGCGGAATGCCCTCCATGGCAGAGCTTGAAAAGATGCAAGAGCAGCTACCACCGGGCTTCGAGAATATCGATTTGTCCAAGATGAAGTTCCCTAAGGGCAAGTAACCCTAGCCCGGCACCCCTACGTCAGGTCCCGCAGTAGGTGACATACGGCCCCGTTCCTTCTTCCGGAGGGCCGGGGTCTTGCCACTTCTGGTCGTTTGTCCTCTTTTCTTTTACCGACGCCACAAGCTCCGTAGCCACGTTCACATCCCCACGAGTGGCAGCCTCGACCGCGTTTTCAATCTCGTAGTTCCGCGGGATCCGGGGTGGGTTACATGGTGCGTCCTCGGTACTGCGCTCTGCTGCGTTTTCCTTCCACCAGCGGCGCAGATCCACGCCGTCTGGTGGCAAGGATCCGCCGAATTCCTGAGCGAGTGCGTCGTGGTAGAGATCCGGGAAAGTCTGCAGGATTGCGTTAGCTTCATCCACTTCCACGTCCAAGCTGGTTCCGCATAGCGCTTCGGCCAACCGCGCCAGGTTCCACATCGCGATGGAAGGTTGCTGACCGAAGGCATATCGCCCGGCGGCATCGATGCTGCTGAACTTGGCGGTGGGGTCGAAGGTATCCACGAATGCGCAGGGGCCGTAGTCGATGGTTTCACCGGCTAACGACATGTTGTCGGTGTTCATCACTCCGTGGACGAACCCCACCCGCATCCATTTGGCTATCAGCGCGGCTTGCGTCTGTACTGCGTGGCGCAGAATTTCCGCGTCGCGCCCGCCGGGCTCGCCCACGATTCGCTGAAGGGTGTACTGGGCCAGTGCGGGCAGAACCGCATGCTCGTCCCGGTGCTCGTCCAGCAGTCGGGCGAATTGAAATGTTCCTACGCGGATGTGGGACGTCGCGACCCGCACCGCAATGCCACCCGGTTCGCGTCGTCCGTTACGGGCAATCTCCTCTCCTGTGCGAAACACGGCGGCGATGCGGGTGGTCGGAATGCCGGCGGCGTGCATGACCTCGCTGACGACGTATTCGCGCACCATGGACCCCAGGGTGCCTAACCCGTCACCGCCACGCGAGAAGGGAGTGGGTCCCGACCCCTTCAACTGCACCTCGCGCCCATCAGCGGTTTCCCCAAGCAGTAGCGCGCGCCCGTCGCCGAGGACGGGATTGAAGTGCCCAAATTGGTGGCCCGAGTAGGCGGTGGCCCACCCCTCCATGCCGCCTGCGAAGTCCCAATCCCGTTGCGATACGAGAGTCCAGAGGTCGTCGTTGGCGATGGCCAGCGTGGCGTCGGGAAAAGAAGCAGAACGCCATGCCTGCGTTAGTTCCGGTAGCGCGGTGGGGAAGGGTTCGGTGGTTGGGGTCATGACCTTGAGGGTACATAGGAGGCTGCGTAGGCAGGGTGGCGCACGCGACTTTGTTCTACGTATCGGCTCCAGTAAGCTATGTGAGGTTGTCTGCGTAACACCGCATCCGACTCCGGTCGGCCGGTGGTCACGCGCAGGTAAAACATCAAGGGTTGAACCGGTCCGTGCAACAGGGCGCGGGTGTCTGAACTGCCCAGTGACCAAGTGAAGGAGCCAATCATGGCCGTAAAGATCAAGCTGCAGCGTATGGGTAAGATCCGTACCCCTGAGTACCGTGTTGTTGTTGCCGATGCCCGTACCCGCCGTTCCGGCAAGGTTATCGAGAATCTCGGCATCTACCAGCCAGCTTACGAACCATCTGTCATTCGCATCGATTCTGAGCGCGCACAGTACTGGTTGGGTGTTGGTGCTCAGCCAACCGAGCCAGTTCTCGCTCTGCTGAAGGTGACCGGCGACTGGCAGAAGTTCAAGGGCATTGAGGGCGCCGAGGGCACCCTGAAGGCTCAGCCAGAGAAGAAGTCCAAGTTGGATCTATTCAACGAGGCTCTGGCCGAGGCTGCCGACGGCCCAACCGCTGAGGCTATCACCGAGAAGAAGCGTAAGGCTAAGGAAGAGGCCGAGGCTAAGGCCGCTGAGGAGGCCAAGGCTGCCGAGGAGGCTGCTGCTAAGGAGGCCGAGGCTGCTGAGTCTTCCGATTCCGCAGAGGCTGCTGAGTCTTCCGAGGAGGCCGAGGCTTCCGCAGAGTAATCTGCAGGCTTCTGCTTCTCTTTATTCCGCACTTTCGCCGCGTCCCGTTTGCTGGGGCCGGGGGGTGCGGTTCTTTTTTATTCGACGCCCCCTCGCCGCCCTCGCCCGCGTGGGTTTATTGGCTCGAGCTGTGGGCGGCGGGCGCGCTCATAAGATTTTAGTTCATATGTTCGTATATCTGGAGAGCGGATGGAAGGGGTTAGGGGAGTATCTTCAGGGCTTTCGGTGAAAAATGCATTTTACCTGCGAGGAAGAAGGTGAACTGTTCCGAAGTGGCACTTTTTAGAGTTTGAAACCTGGTGGGGTATTGACGGCGTTAGAAAGGGTGTTCTAGGATTGGGTTAAGAGTTTTAAGGGATTTAGGGGAAAACGATGACCGCACCGACGGCAGACAATAGATCTAGCGACCAACCTAACCAGCCAGCCCAACCTAGCCAACCACATCTGCCCAGCCAACCAATTCTGCCCAGCGAGACCACACCTGCAACCTCAAGCCCGGAGGAGAAATGGGGCGAGCCTCCAGCCGAGTTGGAACCGATTTTGACCAGGTTGTTGCCTCCATGGCGCGCGCCCGATGCATCATGGCGAATTGATGATCCGAACGATCCTGTGAGTTTGGCAGCGAAGTCGGTGAATTCTTTGAACGTGTTCATGGCGTACTTGACTCAGCCACAGTGGAACGATCGCATTCAGGATCACGCCAGCCGTATTGGTGCGCGTACCGGTATGACGGAGTGGAAGGCCGAACAAGTCGCGATGGTCGGGTTGGTCTTGCCACGTTTTCCTCGGTTGTCTGAGATTGCGATGGATGGCCTATTGAATTTTCAGTTGGTGCACCAACTGTGTGAGCACCTTGAAGCCGCTGATACTTCCAAGGATGAATTGATCGATCACGCCATGGTTCGGCTGCTACAACCAACAGTGCGCAACCAAGCCATGCGTACTGTCACATGGGTCAATAACACGGTCACCCAATTGCTACAGTTCCTTGACCCACTTGCTGTCCCGATGCCGGAGGATAGCCCTGAGTCTGAGGCTGATGCTGACACTGATAACACCGGCATCAACCCCGATGACGTCCCACCCATGGATGAGGATACCT
>NZ_KV786192.1:0-1289 GCF_001806865.1 Corynebacterium sp. HMSC28B08 | reverse complement strand
CCAGGTTTTGTTCCGTTTGAGTAGATGGGAAAATTTGGAACATGCCGAAGAAGTTTGATCAGGAGGCGAAGGACCGAGTCGTCCGCTTGGTAGAAGATCGCATTCTGGCAGAGAATATTTCGACGCAGGAAGCATGCAAGATCGTGGCACCCAAACTGGGCGTTTCGTGGCACACGGCGAGGCAATGGACGCAGGCCGCTCGTCGTGAAGGACGCGTTACTGAACGGTTGCCAGAGGACCTTGTGGCAGAGGTCGCCAAGCTACGTCGTGAAAATCAAGAGCTACGCGACACTAATGAGCTGCTGAAGGCTGCCTCAGCTTTTTTCGCATCCGAACTCGACCCAAAACGTCGGAAATGATCCGATTCATCGATGAGCATCGGAATCGTTTCTCAGTCGAGTTCATCTGCCAGACGTTAAACACGCATCGCGAAGGCGGCTTCCTTACTTCGCGTGGATACCGCCAATCCAAGGCCCGGGGCTTAAGTGCCCGCGCTCTTCGCGACGCTGCCCTCGTGGAGCATATTCGCGACGTTCATGCTGAAAATTACGGCGTCTACGGCGTGCGGAAAATGTGGCGCGTGCTGCAACGCCAGGGCATTGACATTGGCCGCGAGCACACAGCCCGGCTGATGCGCAGCGCTGGCCTGTCTGGCAAGGGCAAAGGTGGGGCACCAATCACAACGCGCAAACCCAAAGACCCGGATCTTCGCCCTGACTTGGTCAATCGTGATTTTAAGGCCCCTGGCCCTAATCGGCTGTGGGTAGCGGACATTACCTACGTGCGCACCAGGAAAGGCTTTGTGTACACCGCGTTCGTGACCGATGTATTCTCCCGGAGGATCGTCGGATGGGCGCTGTCGGATTCGATGCGCACCGAAGCCTTACCGCTGCAGGCGCTCAACCAGGCAATCGTGTGCGCCAAGGAAACAACGGGCTTGATTCACCATTCAGACCACGGCTCACAATATGTGAGCATCGTCTACAACGAGCGCCTAGCCGAGCACGGTATCGCAGCGTCCACTGGGACGGTGGGCGACTCCTACGACAATGCTTTGGCTGAGAACGTCAACGGCTCCTACAAGAATGAGCTGATTCATAGGCGAACGTGGTCCGATGTCGTCGACGTGGAAATCGCCACGTTCGAGTGGGTGAATTGGTGGAACGAGTCACGGCTCCACCAGAGCCTAGGCTACCGCACGCCGGCTGAAGTCGAAGCCGAGTTTTGGGAACACCACCCCAGTCGAGAAATAATGGAAATCAAGGCAAATGCCTAGGAACAAAACCCGG
>NZ_KV786191.1:0-1037 GCF_001806865.1 Corynebacterium sp. HMSC28B08 | reverse complement strand
CCCTTGGGACCTACTCCAGCCCCAGGATGCGACGAGCCGACATCGAGGTGCCAAACCATCCCGTCGATATGGACTCTTGGGGAAGATCAGCCTGTTATCCCCGGGGTACCTTTTATCCGTTGAGCGACACCGCTTCCACAAGCCGGTGCCGGATCACTAGTCCCTACTTTCGTACCTGCTCGACCTGTCAGTCTCACAGTCAAGCTCCCTTGTGCACTTACACTCAACACCTGATTGCCAACCAGGCTGAGGGAACCTTTGGGCGCCTCCGTTACTCTTTGGGAGGCAACCGCCCCAGTTAAACTACCCACCAGGCACTGTCCCTAACCCGGATCACGGGCCGAGGTTCAGATATCCAATACGATCAGAGTGGTATTTCAACAACGACTCCACAACCACTGGCGTGGCCGCTTCACAGTCTCCCACCTATCCTACACAAACCGAACCGAACACCAATACCAAGCTATAGTGAAGGTCCCGGGGTCTTTTCGTCCTGCCGCGCGTAACGAGCATCTTTACTCGTACTGCAATTTCGCCGGGCCTGTGGTTGAGACAGCAGGGAAGTCGTTACGCCATTCGTGCAGGTCGGAACTTACCCGACAAGGAATTTCGCTACCTTAGGATGGTTATAGTTACCACCGCCGTTTACTGGGGCTTAAATTCTCCGCTTCGACCCACACAAGGGGTCTAACAGGTCCTCTTAACCTTCCAGCACCGGGCAGGCGTCAGTCCGTATACATCGACTTCACCGTCTTCGCACGGACCTGTGTTTTTAGTAAACAGTCGCTTCCCTCTATTCTCTGCGACCACCACCAGCTCAAAACCAGTCTGTCACCAGCAGTGGTCCCCCTTCTCCCGAAGTTACGGGGGCAATTTGCCGAGTTCCTTAACCACAGTTCACCCGATCGCCTTAGTATTCTCTACCTGACCACCTGTGTCGGTTATGGGTACGGGCCATGTATGCACTCACTAGAGGCTTTTCTCGACAGCATAGGATCACCAACATCCCCACAACGGGTACGCATCACGCCTCACCC
>NZ_KV786190.1:0-619 GCF_001806865.1 Corynebacterium sp. HMSC28B08 | reverse complement strand
GAACTGCTCCCCATTAGTTGGACTGAGAAATCAGTTTCCGACTAGTGGGGAGTAATTTCTTTTGAGAGCACGAAGTTCTCTGAGCGAGTTTCAGCGAGAGCAGTTGGTTGAACTGTTTGAACAGGGTCTGGGCTACACGGCGGCAGCTAATCGTTTAGGGGTTAGCCTGTATGCGGTGAAGAGTTTTGAGCGTCGGTTCAAACTTCATGGCAGGCTGTGTCTTGTGGAGAAACCAACTCAGCAGCAGTTTTCCTTCGAAGTGAAGAAGGACATTGTCGATCGTTTCAATTCCGGCCAGTCCAAGATGGAGCTTGCCCGTGAGTTCGGTTTGTCCTCTGATCAACTCGTAACAGGTTGGGTGCGGGCCTGACGTGCAGGTGGTGATGAAGCTTTGCCACCGAAGCCGAAGGGACGACCGAAAGGCAGTTCACCTGCGAAGACAGCGACCGAGGAGGATCGATTGCGTCGCGAGGTGGAGAAACTGCGGGCGGAAAATGCGTACTTAAAAAAATTGCGGGACTTGAGGAACCAGAAACGAGGGTAAAGGCCAAAACTATCGTCATCGTCAAGTCAGCCCACCGCCTAGCAAGATCTGCTGGTTGCGGCAGGTCTTGCTAGG
>NZ_KV786189.1:0-903 GCF_001806865.1 Corynebacterium sp. HMSC28B08 | reverse complement strand
GCACACCCGGATCAACGCACTCTAAATCGCGAAGGGCCGCATAACCGCCGCCGTCGCCTGCACGTTCATCTTTGCGCCAGCAGCCCAAGCTGCCCCCGCAAACGATTCCGCAAAACCTACTAACAGCGCTGCTTCTTCCCAGCACGACGAAAAGACTCGTATCGAATACCGATCCGAAGCAGACCGCCTCGCATTCGAAAAACTAGGGCGGTATATCCAAACATCAGACGACGGCACCGTCTCTGAAAACATCCCAGACGGCGAACGTCGCGCCAACAAAGACGCTGCCGCTCGCATCGACGAATTCATCCCCATTGCCAATGCTTCACAAGCTAATGGCGAAACCCCACCTATCACCACCTACGGAAATGAAACCAAGATCGACGGATGGGGCCCGATACAAAGGGTCTACATCAGCCATGACGCTCTGTCCAAGGTCTCCAAAGTTGTCGGAGCTGGAGGCGGCATAGCTGGAGTAGCGGCCGTGCTGGCTAGCGAAGGCATTGCAGGCCCCGCAGGATGGGTGGCGGCAGGGCTGACAGCACTAGCTGCCGCTGGTAACTTGTGCGATTGGAACGACCAAGGAATTATTATTTGGCAAGTACCCGGCCTCCCTGTCCCTGCTTGCACCCCTCAAGAATAAAGCTAAGGACAAGATAGATCATGAAAGAGGAACGCATCCCTTTTCTGTCGATCGTTCTCCTTATTGCTGGAGTAACCCTCATTGGTCTCTTCATTGCCGACAAGGTGGATATCATCATTGGTATCTGCGGCATGATCCTCTGCACTCTCGCTGCGGGAATACGCTTGCGCACCATGCCTAAAAATAGGCCCTCCTAAGCATTCTCAATGAATCCCCGCTCCCTCTTTGAACTGCTCCCCATTAGTTGGACTGAGAAATCA
>NZ_KV786188.1:0-23440 GCF_001806865.1 Corynebacterium sp. HMSC28B08 | reverse complement strand
CGAGGCTAGGCTCAGGCGGAAACGCTCGCCTAGCCGCAGCTGCTTGAGACTCACCCACCCCCAACCACTAGAATGTGGTGCATGCCTCAAAAAACCATCATCGCGCCATCGATTTTGGCAGCTGATTTCTCGCGTCTCGGCCACGAAGTTCGCACGGTCTCCAACGCGGACTGGATCCACATCGATGTGATGGATGGCCACTTTGTCCCCAACCTCTCCTTCGGCCTGCCCGTTGCACAATCTATCGTTGGGTTAACCGATAAGCACCTCGATGTGCACCTCATGATTGAGGACCCCGCTCGGTGGGCCCCCGGTTACGCCCACGATTTCGATTCCGTAACCTTCCACCTGGAAGCCGTGGAATCCGTCGATGCCGCCAAGCAGCTCGCCGCGACGCTGCGCGCTGAAGGCACGCTGGCAGGTGTGGCCATCAAGCCGGGAACTAACCTGGGGCCACTGCTTGACCACCTCGCGGCATTCGACATCGTCCTCATCATGAGTGTGGAACCAGGCTTCGGTGGACAAAAGTTCATGCCCGAAGTGCTGGATAAAGTGCGTGAACTACGGGAGCGCATCGACAGCGAAGGCCTGCACACCATCATTGAGATCGACGGTGGCATCGGCCCCGAGACCGCGGCAGAAAGCGCTGCCGCTGGGGTGGATGCCTACGTCGCGGGCTCTAGCGTATTCGGCAAGCCCGACCCGGTTGAACGCATCAACGCTATCCGCTCGGCCATTTCTTCGAGGCTCTAGCCTTGCTCCCTGATTTTTTTGCCGACGCCACGCGCCT
Source organism: Corynebacterium sp. HMSC28B08 (assembly GCF_001806865.1). Lineage (NCBI taxonomy): Bacteria > Bacillati > Actinomycetota > Actinomycetes > Mycobacteriales > Corynebacteriaceae > Corynebacterium > Corynebacterium sp. HMSC28B08. The sequence goes on along the minus strand of NZ_KV786188.1, from coordinate 22,650 downwards.
CAGCTGGTCCGCCTTTGGTAGCACCTCGCCAAATCCCCCAGTCGGGGCGGTCATAGAAGACGCATCCGGCAACGTGGTTGGACGCGGAGCAACCGAACCTGCTGGTGGCCGGCACGCAGAGATCGTGGCATTGGCTGAGGCGGGAGAACGGGCCCGTGGTGGAAGAGCCATCGTAACGCTCGAGCCGTGTAACCACATAGGTCGAACCGGCCCGTGCTCCGAAGCGCTTATCACGGCAGGCATTGCTCGGGTAGATTATTTGTTCGCGGACCCGTTCGAGCCAGCATCTGGCGGAGCAGACGCCCTGCGAGCAGCAGGGATCGAAGTACACGGACCATATTTACCCCACCCGGACCAGCTGGCTAGCTGGGCCCCGGTGCAGGCTGTTGAAGCCTGGCTGCGGGGCGTCAAGAATAAGCGCCCGTACGTGATCCTCAAGATGGCCGCGACGCTAGATGGGAGAGTAGCCGCGGCCGATCGCACCAGCCAGTGGATTACCGGTGATGCGGCGCGCCAACACGCCCATACGAGGCGCGCACAGGTGGATGCCATTGTGGTGGGAACCGGAACGGTGTTGTCAGACGACCCCAAGTTAACCGCGCGGAATGCCACTGGAGATACGTTGCCACCAGCTAGCCAGCCCCTGCGTGTAGTCGTGGGAGAAACACCCATTCCCGAGACCGCCACACTCTGGACTCAACCCGGCGAAACAGTAGTAATGCCCACCCGCGACGTCCGCGAGGTGCTGCGGCATCTCCACGACAGAGAAGTGGTCACGGTTCTAGTTGAGGGAGGGCCGACCCTCGCGGCGGCGTTCCTTGATGCTGGGATGGTTGACGAGATCAACTTCTATGGAGCGCCGGCGCTGTTGGGCGCCGGGCTTAACGCTGTCCATGGACACGGCATGGGTTTGGGTGGCACCATCGCCCATATTCAGCGGTTCACGCCACGGGAGGTTCACCGTCTTGGCAACGATATTGGGTGGATCCTCACCGCCAAGCCCTCCCACACAACGTGAGTAGGTAACGCGCTGCAGTCGTGCGGGAGGTAATCACGAACGCCTGGGTTAAACACGGGCTTGGGTTGGACAGGCCGCTTGGGCTTAGCGGAATGCTGGACGAAGACAGGGCGCGTCGCACAAACACAGCACGAGCACTAAACACGACAATGAATACAAAAGGTGGAGAATGTTCACGGGAATTATTGAAGAAACGGGCACGGTCCAGGCGATCGAAAGGCAGGGCGATGCCATCAGGATCCGTATCGCAGCCGCCCGCGTGTTAGAAGGCACTAAACACGGAGATTCCATCGCCGTCAACGGTGTGTGCTTGACGGTCTGTGACTTCGACGAGGATAGCTTCACCGCGGACGTCATGCAGGTCACGCTCGACTACACAACCTTGGGTTCGATCCAGGTAGGACAGCGGGTGAATATGGAACGCGCTACCGCCACCGGGCAGCGCTTAGGCGGCCACATTGTGCAGGGGCATGTCGATGGAACGGCCCAGTTGGTCTCGCGAACCCCCTCAGAGCACTGGGAAGTCTTTCGCTTTACCCTCGATGACCCGCATTTGGGCCGCTACGTAGCGAAAAAGGGATCCATCGCAATCAACGGTACATCGTTGACCGTGGCTGAAATCACCGACTCGGTGGCCCTAGAATCCGCGGCCCAGTGGTTTGAAGTTTCCCTCATTCCCACCACTTTGGCAGACACGATGCTGGGAGACTTGAGCCCAGGGGATAAAGTCAACGTGGAATGTGATGTGTTGGCCAAGTACCTCGAGCGACAGAGGGGCTTTGGCAACTCCGGCGACTAGTTAACACTGCTCAACCCAGCATTACTCACGGCGACGAATAATCCGCACCCCACGACAGGCCACAATCAACTGTCACAAGAATGGAAAGTGTAAAGGTGACACTGCATGGACATGCACACTTCGGAAGAGCCCATTGTTCTAGACGATGTCAGCGCAGCCATTGCTGACATTAAAGCGGGCAAAGCCGTTGTTGTTGTAGATGATGAGGACAGAGAAAACGAAGGCGACCTCATCTTCGCCGCAGAACTAGCCACGCCGGAGCTCGTGAGCTTCATGGTCCGCTACAGCTCCGGTTACATCTGTGTGGGCATGCCACACAATGACTGTGACCGCCTAGGGTTACCACCCATGGTGGCGCGCAACGAAGACGTGCGTGGCACGGCTTACACCATCACGGTAGATGCTGCCGAGGGCGTGGATACGGGAATTAGTGCCACCGATCGAGCCCGCACTATCAAGCTCTTGGCCGATCCACAGTCCACCATCGGCACATTCAACCGCCCTGGCCACGTGGTGCCGCTGCGGGCACGCGACGGCGGAGTATTGGTGCGCCAAGGGCACACCGAAGCCAGCGTTGATTTGGCAGTGGCAGCGGATCTTCGCCCCGCGGGTGCCCTGTGCGAAATCGTGAGTGAAGAAGACCCCACCGCGATGGCCCGCCTGCCGGAGCTACGCCGGTTCGCTGACAAACACGACTTGAAACTCATCAGTATCGAGCAGCTGGTGGAGTGGAAGCGTAAGAATACGTCAGTAGTTGAGCGCCAAGTAGAAACCCGCATGCCCACCAGCTATGGGGAATTCCGCGCCATCGGATATACCAACATCGTCGACGGGACGGAGCACGTGGCCCTCGTTGCAGGCGATGTCACCGGTGCTGATGACGTGCCCGTCCGTGTTCATTCAGAGTGCCTCACCGGGGACGTATTCGGATCCAAGCGTTGCGATTGCGGCGAGCAATTGCACCTGGCAATGCGCGAGATCGCGCGTGCAGGAAAAGGTGTTCTGATCTATCTGCGGGGGCAAGAAGGTCGCGGAATCGGCCTCATGCCCAAGCTCCGCGCCTACGTGCTGCAGGATGAAGGCCTAGATACCGTGGACGCGAACACCGAGCAGGGCTTGCCCGTGGACGTGCGCGAATATAGTTCGGCAGCTCAGATCCTGTGCAACCTCCAAGTCAAGTCCGTCGCTCTGATGTCTAACAATCCGCACAAGGCCAACAAGTTATCGGACTACGGAATCTCCGTCTCCCGGCGTATCCCCGTAGAATTACCGCCAAATCCAGAAAACATCGTCTATCTACGCACTAAGCGCGACCGGATGGGCCATCAACTGGACTCGCTGACTTAGCCCACCGCAGCCAGCACAACTGACCATTCGTGAACGAAGGAGAACTACCGACATGGCGCAACATGGCGTCGCCCAATTGAGGCTTGAACCCGGTGACGCAGAGGGAATGCGTGTAGCCGTTATTAGTGCTCTGTGGAATGCAGAGATTACCGACCAGCTGCACGAGCGTTCCATCGCGGTAGCCAAGGAAGCCGGAGCCCAGGTCGCCAGCTGGCGCGTGGCAGGCGCGTTGGAGCTTCCGGTGGCCGTCGCAGAAGCGTGTGAGAGCTTCGATGCTGTGGTTGCCAACGGCTGCGTCATCGAGGGGGAGACCGATCACTTCCGCGTGGTGTGCGACTCCGTGACCTACGGATTAACGCGGGTTGCCCTCGACCAGCGCACGCCCGTGGGAAACGGCGTACTAACGGTCTCGAATTACCAGCAGGCCATCGACCGCGCTGGTGGTGAGGGCGCCAAAGAGGATAAGGGGGCCGATGCAGCCACCGCCGCAATCCATTCTGCTCTCGTCATCCGAGAGATTGGCGAGCACTAGTCGCCTACGATCTAGCAGCACGCGCAGCTTCTGGGTCGTTTTCGGCTCTGCGCGATCAGCGGGGTAGGGTTGAAACCGTGAATAAGGCGAAGTCAGGACAGCGAGCTGCTCAGGGGAATAAGATGAACACTTCTGCCGGCCTCCCGATGGACCAGGGTGCCGCAAACACCGCGGATCGTCACTCGGCCGTTTTTGGTCACTGGGAGTTAACGTACACCTCTCCTTTTTTGCGACGCCTCGCTTGGATTCTGGTCGTTGCTGTCTTAGCAGTCCACGTGTTCATGGCATTCATCGTCGCGGTGGGCGATACAGGTGTGGCTGTCACTTTGGCCGACCAGCTGGGTTTTGTTGGCATCGGATTAATCTTCTGCGTCCCCGCTTTGGGTCTGCTGCGCCCCCGTGTTCGCGTTAATAGCGCCGGCGTGGAAGTACGCAACATAGTCAATGCACAGTTCTACCCTTGGCAGATCATCTACGGTCTGTCCTTCCCAGCCAGCTCGAAGTGGGCGCGGTTGGAATTGCCCGATTTCGAGTTCGTGCCCATGATGGCGCTCAACGTCTACGACAAGCAGCTTATCGCGCAGCGCGTGGAGGAGTTCCGGCGCCGCGAGGACAAATACATGCCCGATGAGGATTAATCATTGAATTCGGTTTCTTACCGCCCGGCTCCAGGTACTATTCCGGATAAGCCGGGCGTGTACACGTTTAGGGATGCGAATGACCGCGTGATTTACGTGGGTAAGGCAAAAAGCCTGCGGTCGCGCCTGTCCAATTATTTCCAAGACCTTTCCCAATTGCATCCGCGCACCCGCGCGATGGTGCAAACCGCCAATCGTGTTCAGTGGACGGTGGTCAGCAGTGAACTAGAGGCACTCAACCTGGAGTACACCTGGATCAAGCGATTCAACCCGCGATTCAACGTGATGTATCGGGATGATAAGACCTACCCGATGCTAGCGATCAGTATTAAGGAGCAGATCCCGCGAGCGTTCCTGTATCGCGGGCCCCGCCGCAAGGGGGTGCGCTATTTCGGCCCTTATCCCAAAGCATGGGCTATTCGCGAGACCCTGGAATCGCTCACTCGCGTTTTCCCCATTCGCACGTGCACTACCGGAGTGTATAAGCGTCACGCGTCACTGGATCGACCGTGCCTACTGGGTTACATCGACCGGTGCAGCGCGCCGTGCGTAGGCAACATCACTCCAGGAGCTCACAGGGAGCTAGTGGACCAGTTCTCTAGATTTCTCGCCGGCAATACGGATGACGTAATGCGATGGGTCCGTCAGGAAATGGAGGCGGCCAGCGATGATCTGGATTTCGAACGCGCAGCTTCGTTGCGGGATCAATTGCAGGCGATGAACAAGGTAGTGGAGCGCCAGGCGGTGGTGTTCTCCGATACCACGGATGCCGATCTGATCACCTTCGTATCCGACGAACTAGAATCTGCCGTGCAGATCTTTCACGTCCGCGGCGGGCGCATTCACGGCCAGCGCGGCTGGGTAGTGGAACGGGGCGATAACACGGATGAATCGCTCCTGCGGGAGTTCATAACCCAGTTCTACGGGGAGGAAGCTGAACTGGCTCGAGCTACCGAAACCGCCGTGGGTGGCTCTTCTAGCTCCCAGGTGGACTTAGAACTGGCCAAGGCAATCAACCCCGCAGCCGTCAGCGAACTTGGCGATCTGGTTGGTGATGTGCAGATTACGCCCGTCCCAAAGGAGGTCCTTGTCCACACGATCCCGGAAGACGTGGAGCAACTGACCACGTGGCTCAGCGAGCTGCGGGGATCTCACGTGGGCATCCGCGTTCCGCAACGCGGTGACAAAAAGCAGCTGTTGGAAACCGCGAACCAGAATGCCAAGCAGGCCCTTGCACAACACAAGTTGAAGCGTTCCGGAGACCTCACCACGCGATCGGCAGCCCTGCAAGAACTGCAGGAAGCTCTGTTCATGGACACCAGCCCACTGCGCATCGAGTGTGTGGATATTTCCCATATTCAAGGCACTGATGTGGTAGCCAGCCTGGTGGTATTCGAAGACGGTATCCCCAAGAAATCGGACTACCGCCGCTACAAGATCAAGGAAGCCGCCGGGGATGGCCGTTCGGACGACGTGGGCTCGATCGCGGAGGTCGTGCGCAGGCGTTTCCGTCGCCACTTGGAAGATAGAACGGCCATGCCCATGGGGGACGATGGCGGCGAACTGTTGGAAGGCGAGGACCAATTAACTGCGCCGGAAGGGGAGAGCGGGGCGTCAAAAAAAAGGTTTGCCTACCCACCGCAACTGTTTGTGGTTGACGGTGGTCAGCCACAGGTCAATGCAGCGCAGGCGGTGCTGGACGAGCTGGGGATCACCGATGTGACCGTGGTTGGCATTGCCAAGCGTTTGGAGGAACTGTGGGTGCCTGGAGACGATTACCCCGTGATCATCCCGCGCGGTTCCGATGCCCTGTACTTGGTCCAATATCTGCGCGATGAAGCCCACCGGTTTGCGATCACCTTCCACCGCCAGCAACGTAGTGCACGTATGCGCAGGTCAGTGCTGGACGATATTCCGGGTCTGGGCCCCAAACGCAGGGCGCAGTTAGTGAAAGCGTTCGGTTCGGTGGCCAAGGTCAAGGCCGCGACGGTGGAGGACATCGCCGAGCTACCGGGGTTCGGACCGCAATTGGCCACGGCAATTCACCAGGCTTTGCAGAATTGATCTATTGCCCAAGGTAGCGGGGTAGTAGAGTTTTTAACTATGGAAGTTTCACGCTCGCACTCTTCGCACTCGGCGGCTCTGCAAGATCCATCGCTCGTATTGATTACAGGCATGTCCGGGGCTGGTCGACGCGCTACGGCAGCCGCTTTAGAGGAGCTCGGATGGTACGTTGCTGAAAACCTCCCTCCGGAGCTTATTTTGCGGATGGTGGAGATGTCCTTCGACAATTCCTCGCCGATCGAAAAGCTTGCGGTCGTGACCGATGTTCGTTCGCGCGCGTTCGCCGGAAGCTTGAAGGACGTGTTGGATACCTTGGCCACTCGCGGCCGCCGCCCTATTCTTCTTTATCTCGACGCCACTGACAGCGCACTCATCACCCGATACGATACTGTGCGGCGAACGCACCCTCTGCAGGGTGACGGCACGTTGCAATCGGGCATCGATCAAGAGCGGGCGATGCTGGCCGATATCAAACAGCGGGCGGACATCATCTTGGACACGTCCAATAGAAGTGTCCACGATCTGCGCCGGGACTTGGAACACTACTTCGATGGTGTTGAAAGCAACCGCGTGCGGGTGAATATCCAGTCTTTTGGATTCAAGCACGGCCAGCCTAAAGACGTGGATGTGATGCTGGATACCCGTTTTTTGCCGAATCCATATTGGGAACAGGACTTGCGTGGGTTCCGTGGCACCGATGCGCCCGTTCGGGACTTTGTTCTGGAAGGTCCGAACGCCAAAGAGTTCGTACGGTCTGCCGAAGCGCTGTTGCATGCCATGGTCGAGGGATACCGTGAGGAAGGTAAGGCCTTTGTAGCAGTGGCCGTCGGCTGTACCGGCGGTCATCACCGCAGCGTGGCTGTCGTGGAGGAGCTCGCTGGGCGATTACGCCGCGACGGAATGGATGTGCGAACCAGCCACCGCGATATCGATCGCTGATTTGCCTACAGCCAGCAACCGCACCGACGTCACCTATCAATCAACCCCAATATGCTCACCGCTTAAGCGGCCTGCATATTATTCACTAAACTAAGTAGATCTATGACCCGCTCACAAGACAGTTCTTTTCCGCCGGCATTCGACAAAATCGCGTGTCTCGGGGGAGGCCACGGCCTATTTAATACCCTGCGCGCTGCGCGCCAACAGGCATCTTATGTTTCCGCTATCGTGACCGTTGCCGACGATGGTGGATCGTCTGGGCGCATGCGCCGCGAATTCAACTGCCTGCCGCCTGGGGACCTGCGGATGGCTCTGGCCGCATTGATGGATAACACCGACCGGGGTGTGTTGTGGGAACAAGCTTTGCAGCACCGCTTCGGAGGCAAGGGCAGTTTGAATGGCCACGCGATTGGGAACTTCCTAATCACTGGTTTAGCGCAGGTCATCGGCGATGAGCAGCAGGCGCTGGATGAGCTGGCTCGAATCTTCCGGGTCTGTGGACGGGTGATCCCCATGAGCCCGGAGCCTTTGGATCTCGAAGCAGAGGTTATCGGGCTAGGCGTTGACCCACGCGAGGTTAACCCGGTGCGCGGCCAAGTTGCCGTGGCCACCACGTTGGGTCAGGTACGGCGGGTGAAGCTGCACCCTGCGGATCCACCGGCCAGTCCTGCCGCAGTGGAGGCTATCATGGAGTCCGATTTGGTGACTATGGGTCCTGGCTCTTGGTTTTCCAGCGTTATCCCGCACGTTTTAGTTCCGGGTATTATCCACGCTTTAAAGGAAACCCCGGCTAAGAAGATACTGATCCTAAACTTGGTTCCGGAACCGGGTGAGACCAGTGGCATGTCAATTGAGCATCATATTCACATGATGCGGCAGCATAGTGCGGACTTGAATGTTGACTATTTGCTCATCGATGAATCAACGGTCACGGGTGACGCTGCCCGTCTACACATCGAGCGTGCCGCCTCGGCCATGGGTGCCGAGGTTGTGTACCGCGATGTACGTGAAGATGATGGCCGTGGTCGGTTCACAGATCGACATGACCACACCAAGTTGGCTAACGTACTTGCAGAGTTCGCCCGATAGGTGCGAGGGAGCATTAGCCGGGGCAACCCACCGGCCCTGGGAAGAAAGGAAGTGGGCGACAAGTGGCTCTCACGGCAGATGTGAAGTCGGAGCTCAATCGTGTAAAGCTCATCGCTAGTGACGAAATGACCGCGGAGGTCGCCAGTATTCTGCGTTATAGCGGGGCTTTGCACTTGGTTGCGGGCACCCTCGTGGTCGAGGCCGAACTCGATTCTTCTGCCACAGCTCACCGTTTGATGGGGATGGTCGAACAGCTTTTTGATCTCGACGCCCAGCTGCAGGTGATCGGGGCCGGCAATAGTCGCCGGGCTGCCCGTTACATTGTGAAATGGGTCGATGGCGGTTTGGAGCTTGCGCGGCGCACCGAGATCATCGATCGGGCTGGCCGGCCGGTTCGGGGGTTGCCACGATTTATTATCGGTGGCACTCGCGAGCAGTGTGTGGCTGCTTGGCGGGGCGCGTTTTTAGCACAGGGCGCGCTGACTGAACCGGGCCGTTCTTCAGCTTTGGAGGTCACCACCCCTAGCAATGAAGCGGCTCTTGCCCTCGTAGGCGCGGCTCGCCGTATCGATGTGATCGCCAAGACGAAGGAAGCCAGGGGCGCCCATCGCGTGATCGTCAAGGATGCCGAATCCATAAATAGTTTGCTGACTATGATCGGGGTTACCGATTCGAAGGTCGCTTGGCAAGAGCAACGCCAACGCCGCGAGGTGCGCGCGAAATCGGACCGATTGGCCAATTTCGACGATGCAAACCTGCGTCGCTCTGCCCGGGCCGCGGTGGCCGCAGCTGCCCGTGTAGAACGCGCATTGGAAATCCTGGGGCAAGACGTTCCCCAGCATCTCGCGCAAGCGGGGCAGTTGCGTGTCCAGCACCGCCAGGCGTCGCTCGAAGAGCTAGGCCAGTTGGCAGATCCACCGATGACCAAAGATGCGGTGGCCGGCCGTATTCGCCGGTTGTTGTCAATGGCGGATAAGCGAGCAGAAGAGCTGGAGATCCCGGATACGAATTCTGCGGTCACCGATGATCTGTTCAATGAGGTCGACTAGGGTTGGGGACGTAACTGCTGGGCCGAATCGTGGGATCGGTGTAACTGACGACAGCGAGCGATCCTACAGTCCGGGGGTCTCATCTAAGGTCATTGTGCTTAAAAAGGCACCCTAGATGGTTATAAATTTTGGTCATTATTCACTTCTGACTGCGCAATCCCGTGCCCGTCGGTAGCATGAGGTAGGCAAGAGATTACCTGCACAACCAGCTACTGATTTAGGAGTCCAACAGTGACCATTCGAGTAGGCATCAACGGGTTCGGCCGCATTGGTCGTAACTTCTTCCGTGCTGTTCGCGCGCAAGCCGCTGATATCGAGATCGTCGGTGTTAACGACCTGACTGATAACAAGACCCTGTCCACCCTCCTTAAGTACGACTCCGTGATGGGAGTTCTCGATGCTGAGGTCACCTACGATGATGAGTCCATCACCGTTGATGGCAAGCGCATCACCGTAACTTCCGAGAAGGAGCCAAAGAACCTCAAGTGGGGCGAGCTGGGCGCAGATATCGTCATCGAGTCCACCGGCTTTTTCACCGACGCCAACGATGCCCGCGCACACATCGATGCTGGTGCGAAGAAGGTCATCATCTCCGCGCCAGGCAAGAATGAGGATGCCACCTTCGTCATGGGTGTAAACCATGAGGAGTACGACGCAGAGAAGCACACCGTGATCTCCAACGCGTCCTGCACCACCAACTGCTTGGCACCACTGGCTAAGGTTCTATCTGACGAGTTCGGCATCGTTCGTGGCCTGATGACCACCGTTCACGCCTACACCGGTGATCAGCGCCTGCACGATGCACCGCACAAGGATCTCCGTCGCGCCCGCGCCGCGGCTGTGAACTTGGTTCCTACGTCCACCGGTGCTGCTAAGGCCGTCTCCTTGGTTCTGCCTGAGCTGAAGGGCAAGTTAGACGGCTACGCAGTGCGCGTACCTGTCATCACCGGTTCCCTGACCGACCTTACGTTTGAGGCCGAGAAGGAGGTCACCGTCGAGTCCGTGAACGCCGCGCTGCAAAAGGCAGCTGAGGGACCACTGAAGGGCATCCTCAAGTACTCCAATGGCGAACCCCTAGTTTCCACCGACATCGTTGGTGATTCTCACTCGTCGATCTTCGACTCCGGTCTGACCAAGGTGATTGACAACCAGGTCAAGGTTGTGTCTTGGTACGACAATGAGTGGGGTTACTCCAGTCGCCTAGCTGACTTGACGAAGTACGTGGGCGAGCGCCTCTAATTCGGGGAATTACCCCCGTTATCCACATGAGTTTTTTTGTGGCACGCACGCTGTCTCAAGGACAGTTCCCCCGTGTGGGGGGCGTGCCCTTTTTCATGCGCCCACATCACTGGGTCGCGTGGGCAGAATATAGTTAATAGCATCCATCTCAACCATTAAAAGCGTGCGAATGTAACCAGCATGGCTAAGGAGTAGAACATGGCAGTGAAAACCGTTCAGAATCTCATCGATGAAGGGGTAGAAGGTCGCCACGTCCTCGTCCGCGCGGACCTCAACGTTCCGCTCAAAGATGGTGAAATCACTGATCCCGGCCGTATCGACGCTTCGGTTCCCACGCTCAAGGCACTACTGGAGGCCGGCGCGCGCGTGGTTGTAGCTGCTCACCTCGGCCGCCCGAAAGGTGAGCCGAACCCTGAATTCTCCTTGGCCCCTGTTGCGGAAGCCTTGGCAGAGCGCTTGGATCAGTGGGTTCCACTAGCTGCGGACGTCACTGGCGAAGATGCGCACGAGCGCGCCAATGGCCTGAACGATGGCGATATCCTGCTGCTGGAAAACGTTCGTTTTGATGCACGCGAGACCTCGAAGGATGAGGCCGAGCGTGCAGAATTCGCCGGTGAGCTCGCGGCCCTGACCGCCGACAACGGCGCATTTGTTTCCGATGGCTTCGGTGTAGTCCACCGTGCGCAGGCTTCGGTTTACGATGTTGCCAAGAAGCTGCCACATTACGCTGGGGGATTGGTGGAGACCGAGCTTGAGGTGCTGAAGAAGGTCAGTGAAAACCCAGCTCAGCCCTATGCAGTCGTACTGGGTGGCTCCAAGGTATCCGACAAGCTAGGAGTGATCGAGGCGCTGGCCCCCAAGGTCGACAACCTCATCATCGGTGGCGGCATGTGCTTCACCTTCCTCAAGGCACAGGGCCACGAGGTCGGTGGCTCATTGCTGCAAGAGGACATGTTGGATACCTGCCGTGACCTCCTAGACCGCTTCGGCGATGTCATCGTGCTGCCCAAGGATGTGGTTGCTGCGGAGGAGTTTGATAAGGATGCGCAGCACAAGACGGTTGGTCTGGATTCCATCCCTTCTGATTGGATGGGCTTGGATATCGGACCAGAATCCGTTAAGGCTTTCGCCGACATTCTGTCGCGGGCCAAGACCGTGTTCTGGAATGGCCCCATGGGCGTATTCGAGTTCCCGGCATTCGCTGAGGGCACCCGTGGCGTAGCCGAATCCATCATCTCTGCCACCCAGGATGGCGCATTCAGCGTGGTTGGCGGTGGCGATTCCGCTGCAGCCGTACGTACCTTGGGCTTGGACGAAGATGGCTTCTCTCACATCTCCACCGGTGGTGGCGCTTCCCTGGAATTCCTCGAGGGCAAGGAGCTGCCGGGCGTCGCTGTACTAGAAAGCTAGAAGCCCCCGCCGATAAACAGGCGACCACACAACTGACCAACCAACCCTGGCTGGGCTCTGAACGTCCCGGTCAATGTCCAGTGTCGGTCGCAGTCGTACCCGCTCACACAACTAAAGGAGAACCCACTGTGTCCCAGCGCACCCCGTTGATTGCCGGTAACTGGAAGATGAACCTCAACCACCTTGAGGCAATCCAGGTCGTTCAAAAGTTTGATTTTGCCCTGCCAAAGGATTACTACGAGAAGGTCGACGTAGCCTTCATCCCTCCTTTCACCGACATCCGCTCTGTGCAGACGGTAGCCGATGGAGAAAAGATGCTGTTCACCTACGGCGCTCAGGATGTCAGCGAGCACGAATCCGGTGCATACACCGGTGAGGTCTCCGCGGCCATGCTGGCAAAGTTGGGCTGCAGCTGGGTCGTGGTTGGGCACTCTGAGCGCCGGCAATACCACGCCGAAACCGATGAACTCGTGGCGCGCAAGGCCAAGGCAACCCTAGGCGCGGGGATGAGCCCCATCGTGTGTGTTGGCGAACCCCTGGAAGTCCGCGAAGCAGGCGAGCACGTTGAATACGTGGTCAACCAAACCCGCGCGTCGCTGGAGGGCCTCAGCACCGACGATCTGGCTAAGACCGTCATCGCCTACGAGCCGGTGTGGGCCATCGGGACCGGTAAGGTTGCCTCCGCGGCAGATGCTCAGGAAGTTTGCAAGGCTATCCGAGCATTAATCGCAGAACTTGCCGGCGAGGAGATCGCAGCCGGCATGCGCATTCTGTACGGCGGTTCCGTCAAGACCGACTCGGTGGCTGAAATCGTCTCCCAGCCCGACGTGGACGGGGGACTCGTTGGTGGTGCCAGCTTGGACGGTGGAGACTTCGCCAAACTGGTAGCCGCGGCTGCCAAGGCATAACCACGTTCGCAAGGCGCGTGTCACTTTTGCGTGAACGCGCGCCGATGGGTAGATTTAGACTGTTATTAGCTTCAACGACAGTCATTTAGGGTAGGAAATTGATCCTCGCACTTCAGATCATTTTGGTCATCACGAGCCTCCTGATGGGGCTGTCTGTGCTTTTGCACAAGGGTAAGGGTGGCGGCCTGTCCAGCCTGTTCGGCGGCGGCATGCAATCTAACCTGTCGGGTTCCACCGTGGCAGAGAAGAACCTCGACCGCTTGACCATTGTCACCGCACTAATCTGGGTGTTGGCGATCATCGGCCTGAACCTGGTTCTGTACTACGGTAACTAGATTCGCTACTACGGCAACTAGCTTCGCGCTTTCAGCCACGGGGTTCCCACAGGGCGGGCTCGGTTCGCAGAACCGGCCCGCTTTTCGTATTCGGGGTATAAAGAGGGTGAGGAGCTCACCACCACGCTCGAGCGGTGAAAGGTATAACCCCGATGAGTCAAGAACCCTTTGGATCCATAGAGTCTGCAGAACTCACCGACGGAGTAGTACGTCTGCGTCCGTTGCGCGTCACGGATGCGCCTCAGCTGGTCAAGAGCGTGGACGCACGCATGATTGCTTTCACTCACATTCCGGTCAACGACCCCGGTGATTACACCATCACATACGCGGTGAAGCACATCGAAGGCCTCATCCGCGCAGAGGGTACCGTGGCATGGGCGCTGACGGAACCGGATAACACTGGGGACCGGTACTGCGGCAGCATCGAATTCCGTCAGAACCCATCCGGCCGCAACCCATTTGAGGGCGAACTCGGTTATAACACTGCGCCGTGGGCTCGAAACAGGGGACTGCAGGGCCGAGGGGTCCGGCTAGCCACGAAACACCTTTTTCAACAGGGTATTCACCGCGTGGTGATTAAGGCGCGCGTAGACAACATGGCCTCTAGGTGGGTCGCAGAGCGCGCTGATTTCGCCTTCGAAGGCTTTGCACGGGATGCCGAGCACCTCCGCGACGAGTTCTACGATCTCGCCGTCTACTCCGCGCTACCCACCGACCCGGCCTACCGCACCTAGCACCTAATCGGATAACCCTGCTGCCGCTTCCTTGTCTACCCACAGCAGAGTTTTCTTTCTACCCGACGCCAACGCGGCTGGCCACAGGTATTCCTCATCCGTGCCAGCGGCCACCTTGGCAGCCGCTTCTGCCTTAGCACCCCCGGCGACGAGCAGCCACACCTCATCGGCGCTACCTACGGCATCGATGCTGAGGGAGACCCGCTCTGGTGGAGGCTTCGGGCAATCGCGCACCGGCACCACGATGTCCTGGGGATTCATCAATTCCGGAGTATGGGGGAACAGGGAATTGATGTGCCCTTCCGGGCCCATTCCCAGCAAATGGATGTCGAACCCTTCCGGCGCCTGCTCACGAACGGTGGCAGCATAAGCCGTGGCGGCGTCGTCCAAAGAAGAAACCTCGGGCGAAGAGTAACGAAACACCTGGTGGTCAGGAATGGAGACGTGATTAAGAAGTGCCTCATCTGCCTGGGTGTCGTTGCGTTCCGGATCGCCGACGGGCAGAAAGCGCTCGTCGCCGAAGAAGATGAGCACGCGATTCCAGTCGATGCGCTCGGTGGGAAAGTCCTCCGCACTGCGAACCGCGGCGTGATCGAGGGCAGCTAGGTGACGCAGAGTAGCGATGCCCGCGCCTCCACCGGTCAGCACCAACCGCACCTCAGGTTGGGTGCGTTGCAGGTGGGTGACGGCGTGAACGAGTTCACGGGCCGCAGCGAGAGCCAGGTCGTTTTGATCGGCCTGCACACGGATGTGAACGTGGGGACTAGTCATCGTAGAACCTTCCTAACGCAGGGATTCTTGCACGTCAAACTGTGAATCGTCGCGATCGACGAACCACTGATCACGGGAGTCGTAACGGTTGCGGTCGGTTCCGGAACGTCCGCGGTGCGGACGGCTCACACGCGCGAGCCCGCGGAGAGCATGGCCGAACGCATAGTCGACATCCAAGTGGCGCAGTTCTTCAGCAAGGCATTCATAAAGCTCACGGCGGCCCAGAGTGACTTTGCGCGTAATATCCCCAACGGTGAATTCCACCGTGTGGGCACTAGCGACCGCCACTCGAACATCCGTGTCTGTGCGTCGCAATACGATGGATTCCAAGCCTAGGCACTCGTTGCCGTTGCCATCTACGGGAACGGCAGGAGACCCGCTGACTTTGCGGGTGACAGGCACGTCCAGTCGATCCGCCAACCAGCCGGCAGCTATATCCACACTGGGATCGTCCAGCGGGCCAGACACCTCTGCTGCGAGAATATCCTCGTGTGGCGGTTGATCCAGCAGCGAGGCAAGCAGTCCACGCCACAGCGTAATGCGACTCCACGCCATGTCCGAGTCCCCGCGAGCGTACGTCATGCGACGGCGGTATAACGCGTCCGGATCGTCGTCGAACAGTGAGTCGGTAATACGTCGCGTTGCCAACGATCCAATGCGGTCGGTCGATGGATTGCGGGGGCCGTGCGTGGGCCACCACGCGACCACCGGGGTATCGGGCAGCAACAGGGGAGTCACTACGGAATCGCGATGTGCACTGAGCTCACCGTACAGGTGCATGACGATGATTTCGGATGCGCCCGCATCACCACCCAGGCGAATCTCCGCGTCTAAGCGAGCCTCTGCCGACGTGCGGTGAGTCACTAGCACCAGCACGCGCGCTGGGTGCTCGCGGGAGGCCTGGTGGGTAGCAGCGATGATGCTATCCAGATCGTCCTCACCGGTCGCGACAACGATGAGGGTCAGCACGCGGCCACTCGTCAGTTGACCGCGCTCGTCGCGGATTTCGCGCAGTCGCCGGATGACGTCGTGGGTTTTGGTATTAGGAAGATCAATGATCATGAGTATTAAACCTTTCGACCTGACGTGCTACTAGGGACGGCGCCACGCGCGACCGCTGCTGCGAAGCATCTTGTCGGCACTATCTGGGCCCCACGTACCGGCTGGGTAATCCTCGGGACGGCCGTGCATGGACCAGTATTCCAAGATGGGATCGAGGATCCGCCAGGACAACTCCACCTCTTCGTTGGTAGGGAACAGGCTGGCTTCATCCAACAACGCATCCAGAATCAAACGCTCATACGCTTCCGGTGATTGCTCGGTGAAAGCCTCGGAATAGCTGAAGTCCATGTTTACATCGCGGACTTCCATGGCGGATCCCGGAACCTTGGAACCAAAGCGCATCAGAACCCCTTCGTCGGGTTGCACTCGGATCACCAGCGTGTTGCTTCCCTGAGAAGCAGTTTGGTTTTTTCCGAACGGCAGGTGTGGTGCTTCCTTGAACACGAGCGCGATTTCTGTCACGCGACGCCCCAGGCGTTTGCCTGTGCGTAGGTAGAAAGGCACGCCGGCCCAGCGGCGCGAATTAATCTCAAATGTTGCCGCCGCGTAGGTCTCGGTGGTGGATTCGGGATCGAAGCCATCTTCTTGGCGCAAACCTTTGACCGGTTCGCTGCCTTGCCAACCGGAGGTGTACTGACCACGGGCGGTGGTTTGCGCGAACGGACCAACGGGCCGAGTGGCGCGCAACACCTTGATCTTTTCCGTCTGCAACTCGGCGGGATTGAAAGCCACTGGCTCTTCCATCGCCACCAGCGCCAACAACTGCAGAAGGTGATTCTGGATCACGTCGCGAGCAGCACCAATGCCGTCGTAGTATCCCGCACGTCCACCCAGACCAATGTCCTCGGCCATGGTGATCTGCACGTGGTCCACATAGTGGCTATTGAAGAGAGGATCGAAGAGTTGGTTAGCAAAGCGCAGTGCAAGGATGTTTTGCACGGTTTCTTTGCCTAGGTAGTGGTCGATGCGGAAGACCGAGCTTTCGGGGAAGACATTATTGACAATGGAGTTCAGCTCGCGTGCTGATTCCTCGTCGTGGCCAAATGGCTTCTCGATAACCACGCGCCGCCATCCTTGGATAGCGGGAAACTCGTCGGTGGCCGATTCAATCTTCTCGCCACGCGCCAAGCCAGAACGATCCAATTGGTTACACACATCGGAGAAGTATTCCGGCGGAACCGACAGGTAGAATGCCCAGTTACCTGCAGTCCCGCGCGTGGCATCTATCTCACGGGTGAGTGCAGCCAAGTTGTCGAAAGCCGAGTCCGTGGTGAAATCGCCCTTGGCAAAGAAGATGCCCTCAGCCAGCCGATCCCACACGGATTGCCGCCATGGGGTACGGGCGCGGTCCTTCACGGCATCGAGTACTTGGGCCTCGAACTCTTCCTTGGTCCAATCGCGACGACCGTAGCCAATCAGGCTGAATCCGGGTGGCAGAAGGCCTCGGTTGGCAAGGTCGTATACCGCGGGAAGAAGTTTTTTCCGCGCGAGGTCACCGGTCACACCGAAAATCACCAAGCCACTGGGGCCGGCAATTCGTGGCAGTCGCTTGTCTAGGTCATCCCGTAAGGGGTTGATCCACTCCTGTGGCTGCGTCAACATCGAGCTGATTGAGCGTTCCTCCACCCCGTTTTCGATCGTCACCTGTTTACGCCTCGCCCTTCTTCGCCTGCAGCTGCTCTTCCACGGTCGCGAGTAGTTCTTCCCAGGAATCGATGAACTTCTGCACGCCTTCGCTCTCCAAGACCTGCCAGACGTCACATAGATCCACGCCGACGTTATCCAGTTGCTGGAATACCAGTTCAGCCTGCATCTTCTTATCGCTCAGCATGTCTTCATCGGCTTCGCTGTGGGCAATGACTGCATCGAGGGTGGCCTCTGGCATGGTGTTAACAGTCTGGGGCCCGGCCAGGGCATCGACATACAAGGTATCGGGGTAGTCGGGGTTTTTTACAGAGGTCGACGCCCACAACGGCCTCTGCACATGTGCTCCCTTGGCCTCTAGAGCTTCCCATCGTGGGTTTGCTAGAAGAACTTCCTGGAAGGCGGCATACGCAAGTCGGGCATTTGCCAGGGCTGCCTGGCCCTTCAGGTCTGCTTGGCCAAGATCATCCAGGCGCTTATCGATTTCCGAGTCCACGCGGGAAACGAAGAAGCTGGCTACCGAATGAATGGTGGACAAGTCTTTGCCTGCCTGGTCAGCTGCTTCGAGACCATCGAGGAATGCCTCGCACACCTGGCGGTAACGCGATACGGAGAAGATTAGCGTTACGTTTACGCTGATGCCCTCGGCTAGCACATCGCTGATGGCGGGAAGGCATTCCTCGGTCGCGGGGATCTTGATCATGACGTTAGGGCGACCCACCTTCTCCGCCAACTCCCGAGCTTGCGCCACAGTCGCACCGCGGTCGTGGGCCAAGCGGGGATCAACTTCCAACGACACGCGGCCATCCTGGCCCCCAGTAGCCTCGTAGATTGGGGCGAAGGCCTCGCAGGCATCACGGACGTCATCGGAGGCCATTGCGAACACAGCGTTCACTGCCGGGATTTCCCCGGCTGCCAATGCCGCGATCTGTTCGTCATATGCGTTGCCTTTGCCCATTGCCGCGGCAAAGATTGCTGGGTTGGTGGTTACACCAACAATGCCCTTAGCGGAGATGATCTCGGCGAGGTTGCCGCTACGCAGGCGTTCGCGCGATAGATCGTCCAGCCAGACAGAGGTGCCTAGGTCACGAAGCTTTTGAATTGGCTCGGGGCCTAGTTGGGTGCGGGCGGAAGAACTGGTGTTCATGAAAGATGCTCCTAGGGACGTCAGAAATGAAATAAACGGGCGTACTTGAGATGGCTTGGCGACTCTCACCCAGCAAACGGCTGAGGGTTAGCAACCGGTCGCGGGGTAGAAGTCTCCTAGATGGGAATAACCAATTGGGTTTGCAACTGGTTGAAGATGGCAAAGGGAGGATGGGCTAGTTGAGGGTGAGGGTTTGTTAAAAGGTCCGTTGGAGAAAGGACCCCGCGGCACAACGAACAACGGGGTCCTCAGACAGCTGGGTTATTTCCCGGCAACCTCTTTCGCCGCTGCTACCACCGCATCAGAGGTGATCCCGAACTTCTCGTACAGGGTCTTGTAGTCGGCCGAAGCCCCATAGTGTTCCAGGGAGATGTTCCGGCCACCGAATCCGGTGAAGCGGTGCCATGGCATGGCGATGGCAGCTTCCACAGAAACGCGGGCGGTGACATCGCTCGGCAGGACCGACTCGATGTAGGAGGCATCCTGCTCCAAGAACCATTCCATACAAGGCATCGAAACAACGCGGGCCCCGATACCTTGCTCTTCCAGCTTCTCGGCGGCCTCAACTGCAAGTTGTACCTCAGAACCGGTGGACAGCAGAATGACCTCCGGCTTCTCGGTGGAGGACTCTACGAGTACGTATGCGCCACGACGAACGCCCTCAGCAGCCTTGTCTTTGGTGCCTTCCAGAACTGGAACATTCTGGCGGGTGAGGACCAGTGCCTTTGGACTCTCCTCGGCCTCCAGGGCAGCCATCCAAGCCTGAGCCGTCTCGTTGGCATCAGCAGGACGAATCACTGCCAAGTGGGGGATAGCGCGCAGGGCCGCTAAGTGCTCTACGGGCTGGTGGGTTGGGCCATCCTCGCCCAGACCGATTGAGTCGTGCGTCCACACATGGTAGACATCAGACTTCATCAAGGCCCCTAGGCGAACGGCACCACGGGCGTAATCCGAAAACTGCAGGAAGGTTGCACCGTATGGACGGGTTGGGCCGTGTAACGCAATGCCGTTGAGGATCGCAGCCATCCCGTGCTCGCGAATACCGAAGTGCAGATTGCGACCGCCTGGCTCCGTGGTGAAACTCCGCGTACTAATGCTCTCTGGACCGAAGGAAGAGGAATCCTTGATAATCGTGTTGGTGGAACCGGCTAGGTCAGCAGAACCACCCCAGAGCTCGGGCATGTCAGCACCAAGAACCTGCAGCGTAGCCTCAGAAGCCTTGCGGGTCGCGACCGAGTCACCGGGCTCCCACGTAGGCATCTTGCCTGCGAGGCCAGCGGGCAGTTCACGCGAGTAAAGGCGATCAAAGAGCTTTTTGTTCTCTGGGTTTGCAGCTGCCCACTCATCGAAAGACTTCTGCCACTGAGCATGGGCTTGCGCGCCGCGCTCTACCAAGCCGCGGGCGTGCTCCACAATGTTTTCCTCAACGGGGAATGGCTCGTTGGGGAAGTCCAGCTCCTGCTTGATACCGGCGATCTCGTCCGCACCGAGGGCGGAGCCGTGGGATGCGCCAGTGTTCATCTTGTTTGGCGCTGGGTAGGCGATGACAGAACGAAGACGAATGAACGTGGGACGAGTGGTCTCCGCCTGTGCTTTCGACACGGCGTCGAGGATGCCTTCAACATCTTCGCCGGTAACCTCCAGGGTCTGCCAACCGTAGGACTCGTAACGCTTCACCACATCTTCGTTAAAGGCAATGGTGGTCTCGTCCTCAATGGAGATTCCGTTGTCGTCCCAGAAGACAATAAGGTTGCCCAGCTGCTGGGTACCAGCCAGCGAAGAAGCCTCACTGGTAACACCCTCCTGCACATCACCATCGGATGCGATGACGTAAACGAAGTGGTCGAAAGGAGATTCACCGGGAGCTGCCTGCGGGTCGAACAAAGCGCGCTCACGACGAGCCGCCATGGCCATGCCCACAGCGGAAGCCAGACCTTGGCCTAGTGGCCCGGTGGTGATCTCCACGCCATCGGTGTGGTGAACCTCTGGATGGCCGGGGGTCTTGGAGTGGTAGGTACGTAGAGCTTTGAGGTCATCCAGCTCCACGCCGAATCCACCCAAGTACAGCTGGATGTACTGCGTCAAAGAGGAGTGACCACACGAAAGAATGAAGCGATCGCGACCGACCCACTTAGTGTCCTTGGGATCGTGACGCATCACGCGCTGGTACAAGGTGTAGGCCAATGGGGCGAGACTCATCGCGGTACCCGGGTGGCCGGAACCGCAGTTTTCCACGGCATCCGCAGCCAGCACCCTAGCCAGATCGACTGCTCGGGTATCTTCTTCGGCCCAATCAGCTGGGTAATTACGTACGGTTAAAGCTGCCAATTCAGGGGAGAGCGTCACGTGTGCGAGCCTTTCCGGTTGCGTTCAAAGTAGATATATCGTTACGCACTCATACTAGTGGTTTAAACAGACATTGTGGGCTAGCGGCTGGAGATTGTGGGCTAGCGGTTGAACATTGCGGGGCGCCAGCCGTGCTCAGGACTCTTCCACTAGCGGCAAGCTGGGCCACTAGTTACCTATTCGGACAGCCCTCGGGTAGCGTAGGGGAGTACTGAATACATCTATATGGAGGCAGAGCAACCAGTGACCACCTTCACTGATAGGGTCAAGGCCTATATCGCTTTGACGAAACCCAGGGTCATCGAATTGTTGCTGGTCGCCACCATTCCGGCCATGCTGCAGGCCGCCCGGGGAAACGTCGATATCGGCCTGATCCTACTGACCCTCATCGGTGGCTGGATGGGGGCCGCTTCCGCCAACACCTTCAATATGGTGGCGGATTACGATATCGATCAGCTCATGCGCCGCACGCGCCGTCGCCCATTGGCGAAGGATAGTGTCACGGTTAATCAGGCTCGCGTTTTCGCCTGGGTCATGATGATCGCATCCGTACTGTTCCTAGGCCTGCTCGCCCACTCGTGGCTGGCCGCCGGATTCGTTGTGCTCACCATCTGGTTCTACATCTACGTGTACACCAAGTGGCTGAAGCGCCGTACCTGGCAAAACGTGATCTGGGGCGGTGCAGCTGGCTGTATGCCCGTCATCGTAGGTTGGGCTGCTACCACGGATAACCACGGCGGTGCATTCAACGCTGGCTGGGGTTCATGGATCCAGGCAATCATTTTATTCATGATCATCTTCTTCTGGACCCCACCACACACGTGGGCACTGGGAATGCGCTACCGCGAGGACTACGAAGCCGCCGGTGTGCCCATGATGCCCGTGGTGAAACCACCCCTTGAGGTCACCCGTCAGATTCTGGCCTACACCTGGGCCACTGTGATAACCAGCTTGCTATTGGTTCCCGCGGCCGGCTGGATCTACGCAGTCGCAGCACTGGCCTCTGGCGCTTGGTTCATCATCATGGCTCACCGCCTGCACAGCGGTGTGAAAAACGGCACGCCGGTCAAGCCGATGAAGCTGTTCTTCCTCTCGAACAACTACCTATCCATCCTCTTCGTCGCCCTCTCGGTAGATGCGGTCTTGGGATGGGATACCGTTGCCCAACTATTGACCTAAACCGGAGCATTTCCGGGACCACCAGGTGCGGTGCCCTAATGGGCTGTGGGGTTGTGCCCTAGTAGGTTTGGGGCGTGTGCCCTACTGGGTCGGGGACTGTGCCTTGACGGGTCGGGGGCTGCGCTTTGACGGGTCAGGGACTGTGCCTTGACGGGTCGGGGGCTGTGCCCTACTGGGGTGGGGTTCTTATGGGTCTAGTGGGGTTCTTATGGGTCTAAGTTGCCGACTCAGCAAGCGGGATTGTGAACTGCTCCCCATTAGTTGGGGGGTGTAAGAATCCTGCTGTTTGCGACGCGGTGTTGTTTTTGGCGGGCCGAAGAGCCAATTGAAACTCGCGTGTTTAAAACGAATGTGCAGCAGAAGTCCAACAAAATAGCGGGTGGGGTCTAGTGGTGAATGC
>NZ_KV786187.1:0-14986 GCF_001806865.1 Corynebacterium sp. HMSC28B08 | reverse complement strand
GCCACGAGGCTGCACAGTAGGGTCCTGGTTCGGTTAGATGGAAGCGTAGTAACTCTCATCTTGTACCGGCTAGGACCCCTACATGTTGTGCCACCCCGAACCAGGCTCTGCAGTCAGCTACGCACTCCAAAACGCGAAGAGCCCGGTAAGCTCCCGTTTCACTTCCTTATGGAAATACAAATCACCACCCGGAATGAGGTCAGCGAACTCGTCCCATAAACTCCGAAAAATTGCAGGTGGATAGGTATTCCATGTACCAATCACAATATTGGAGTCAATTAGGTACATGTCAGACAACCTCATCAGCAAGCGCCATGACCTTGTGCAAGGTCTGCTTGTTTCCAATCCCCAAGAATTCTGCGGCAGCAGGTTCAGATAGATCACCAGCAAGCGCTGCTCCCGTGATGGTATTCAAAAATCTGCGCCCGACGCATGAACGCACCAAAACAGGAAAGGGAGGCGCACCAGCTGTTTGAGACGCTTGGGTTGCTTCCTCGCCCTTGAAAAGACCAACGACGCGATCCGCATCTTTCTTCTGAATCAATTTCAGCTCTACGAGTCGCCAGAGCAGCGCTTCTCTACTGACCCCAAATCGAGGTGCTGTTGCTGAAAGTTGAACTACCAACTGATCGGAATCGAATTGAATACTCCTGACACTAGCCTCAGGAATTAAGAGAGCTGCAGCAAACTTATTACACCACCGCTCCACATTATTTCTTTTTCCTTGATCGCCTGACAGCCCTGGCGCTGCCATAGCAACGTGAGCTAGCTCATGAGCCAGACTGAACAGCTGAGCAGTCTTGCTATCTGACGTGTTTACAAAGACGAGTGCATATGGGCCTTCACGAAGGGTGAATCCTCGAAATTCATGGACGTCCAATCTCCGTGAGGTCGAATTTCCAACAATGGTGTTCCGCATTACAAGCAGACCATGATCTTCCATACGATGGACAAGATCCATGACCCTGTCAGGCCCTTTAGGGTGGCCTATCGAGTCCCATCCCAACGATTCCCGGACAACTTCTGCTGCTTTCTCAGGTGGGGTGGAGGGCGACACAACTCCGAGAATCGTGGGCGGTGCTATGCCAATCTCGGTCGCGTACTCGGCATACCAATCCAAACGCTGCTCAGCGGTTTGTATAACTTCACGCAGATCGGCGCCGATCGACTCAACGTTTGCATTGCGAACCGTTCGAAAGTCAGGGATCGTAAGCTCATCAGGAGTCGGGACTGGTAGAAGAAGCCGACCAAGCGGTAGGCGAACAGCTTTAGCAAGCGTCTTAGCTTGCGGAAGGGTGGGTTTCTTCGAACCAGACTGCCATTCCTTCAATTTAGGAAATCGTTTTTCAATCTCATTTTCACCTAGTCCAGAGCGCTCCAGCGCCCACTTCAGAACTTCAGGTTTTATCGTCACTTCGACTGCCACTTTGCTCGCCTCCTTTCTAACCAGAACTATATCCCTTCAACAAGACAAGCTCCCCAGCATTTCAACACCGATTTTTAGTCCCACCAGCTGTATCTGTATCTGTATCTGTATCTGATTCAAGACTCGCGACCTACTCAAAGACCCAACTGGTTGCCCCAAGCAACGAAAAACCCCAGCAAACAGGGTGTTTGCCAGGGTCTTGATTCGTGCGCCCGGAGGGATTCGAACCCCCAACCTTCTGATCCGTAGTCAGATGCTCTATCCGTTGAGCTACGGGCGCAACCGTGCACGTAGATGCCTGAAGCCGAACCAGCGAGGTTCAGCAGCATCCGCTGCAACGAGGGATAACATTACACATTCCCGAGAGATTTAAACAAATCCGCACGTCATGCGCTAGATTTTTGTGCCCGGGGCCGCCCCTTTATCGGCGCACATTCCAGTCCAGGAAGCTCTCACCGGACCCCATGCCTGTAGAGCCAATGAAGGGTCCCGGTAGGATCGGCGGGAACAGCTGATGCAGGAACTGGGTGATAGACGCCAAAAAATCCGTGGATGGCCCTGACATAGCAGCCAAGTTATTCAAAGGATCGGACAACGTAGATCCCGCCGGCAACGACTGGTCCGCAGCACTAGCAGTACCTGGCGCCATCACGCCACCAAGGATCAATCCTGCAGCCATGGCGCCCGCAACCAGGGTGCGACGAGAACGGCCAGCGCGGGAGGCTCCACTAGCGCGAAAGGCCGGGCCAGGACTGGCGCAGCATATCGAGGTGACATCCCGGTTCACAGAGGACGCGGTCATGGTAATTCTCCTGTTCCACTGGTCAAGGATCAACATTGATCCTTGACCACAGCGCATTTTGTAAGCCACAAGGTGGCCCGGTGAGCAAGCCACATACAGGAGGGTAGTGCAGAATATTTTGGGCGGGGAATGTTTCCCCAAAAAACTCAATTGGCCGGGCCGCACCCTGCTCACCCCTGCGCATGGTTCGGCTCAATCCTGCAAGGCACACCACTCAACCCAGCGAGCAGTTCGGCTCAATCCTGCAAGGCACACCGCTCACCCCAGCGAGCAGCTCGGCTCAATCCTGCAGGGACCGCTACTCACCCCGCGAATCGTGTGCCTTCCACACCGCCTCGGCAACCACCAGGTCCTCCCACGGCATGCCAACTGTTTTGAATACGATCGGCCGGTCACGCTCCAGCTGGATCGCACCACTGACAACATCTTTCATCGACACTAAGTCAGACTCGGAAAGCGTACCGTCTTCGATAGCTAGGGTGATATCGCCGGCTTCGGCAAGCGCGGCCGTTGGTTCTTCAACAATGACGTGGGCGGCACCAACTAGGTCGGCGGAAAGCTCACGGGCATCGGTGGTGTGGGAACCAACAGCGACAATAACGGCGTGCGCGGAGACATCCTCAAGTTGCACAATCGGGGAGGCTGCCGTGGTAGCGCACAGCACCAGGTCGGCAGTTTTAAGCGCTTCGGCCGCCTCTGTGCTCCCTGACCGCAGCCACGTGTACCCAAGATCGTCCGGTTCGTTGCGGCTCACGAACGCTATGGAGACCTCCCTAATGCCTTCCAGTACCGACGTCACCGTCTCAGCATGACCGCGCCCCTGCGCCCCCGTACCCAGAATCACGACGTTGATCGGGTCCGAACCATCGACGATGAAGTCCCGGATACCAGCGAGTGATACAGCCGGGGTGCGCAGGGTGGTCAATGCTGCACCGTCAAGGAGGGTGTGTGGAGTGAGCGTTTCACCATCGGCCAGCAGGTACTGACCCTGAATGAGCGGCAAGTCGGTGTCATAGCCCTGTGGGTGGAGCAGGATGATCTTCACACCCGCGACGTGGGGCAACGTTGACGGCAGAAGGTGCATCTCACCGTGATGCAGGGGAACCTTCGTACGGGCCTGATCATCGACTGGGTCATAGCCACTGCGCAGCACCTGACGGAGCGCCTCCACAGCCTTGGCTGGAGTAATAGCGGAATTGACATCGTCGTAGCTAAGAAACTGCATGGCATCTAGGGTACGTGGATTCCGCAAACACAATTTAGTTACGTACCCCGAGGTGTGTGGTTCCCTAACATCGTTCAGCTGGATCGAAGATCGACGATGCCAATTTTGTCGCGACTCACTCGTCAAACGTGTCGCAACCCATGAGAACTGGTGCGCCCGGAGGGATTCGAACCCCCAACCTTCTGATCCGTAGTCAGATGCTCTATCCGTTGAGCTACGGGCGCTTCACCTTGCGATGAAAGCGATGCAGCCGAGCACAATCTCCCGCGGACCACCACAGGCGCACCACACGCCCCACAACACTGTCCGCCGCTGAACCCAGACCTCACCACAAGTCACTGGGCAGCACCTGAGCAGCTCTGGCGCTTCGCATTTCACCGAAGGTACGGAGACGCGGCACAAAATCGCAAGCGACTCCGGCCCTGTTTCCGCTGGTCAACAGGGTGTTAACCAATTGCGATCGTAACACTCGTGAAGCTTAACCCCAAACAGTCTTCCAGCCGATTCCAAACTTTGCCGTCTTATACATCTGCGAATGAGCAGGGTACAGGGTGAAAACAATGCCCATTTACTCTCTGCGTGACAGCAATATCGCTACCCCCTACTTGGGGGCATGTTTGCAGTCATTGGGAGAATCGAACTCGCCCAATGCGCCAGATTCTGCTATTCGGCTCCGCCACGGGCGCTACACATACCGCACGCGGCACCCCTCCCCTCTGAGCTTCACCCGCACCCCGCACCCAAAAAAGCACCGACCCCGCCTCGATGTACTCGATTAAGCAGGGCCGGCGCAATACTTTTCTGCGGAGGCGACAGGATTTGAACCTGCGGTCCCCGGAGGGACAACTCCTTAGCAGGGAGCCCCATTCGGCCGCTCTGGCACGCCTCCATTCGAACCGGGGTGGCGTCGAACTAAATAGCAACAAAAAGCAACTAGATAGCAAGAAGGACCAACCAGTTTCGACGGCATAAGCCTACACAGGAAACCGCCCGGCCCCAAATCGCCGGTGGGTCTACAAACCGCCGCGATCGATTGCATGGTGGGTAAGCTGGTGCAATGGTTCGAGCTGATTTATCTTCCCTACCCGCATATGTCCCCGGCGCATCGGTTGAGGGGGCGCTAAAGCTGGCGTCCAACGAGTCCACGTTGGCTCCCCTCCCCTCGGTAGCGCAGGCCATTACCGAGGCCGCCGCCGGCATCAACCGCTACCCGGACATGGGCGGATTTGCATTGCGAAAGAAGATTGCGGAGTGGTTTAGCACCCAGCCCACGTCTACCAGCCCCACCACCTTCACCACGGAGAATGTGGCCCTTGGCAACGGTTCATCGGCGCTTTGCCTGCAATCGATCCAAGCTACATGCGCGCAGGGTGAGGAAGTCATCTTCGCCTGGCGTTCTTTCGAGGCCTACCCAATTCTCACGCGCATCGCCGGCGCCACACCCGTCCAGGTCCCCCTCACCCCCGACCACGGCCACGATCTCTCCGCGATGGCGCAGGCCGTCACCGAGCGCACGCGGTTGATCTTCGTGTGTAACCCCAACAACCCTTCGGGGACTACTATTACCGACGCCCAGCTGCGCACCTTCCTCGCTTCCATCCCTGCACACGTGCAGGTGGTGTTGGACGAGGCTTATGTGGAATACAACCGCGCGGAGGACCAGCCCGATCAGCATGCCCTGTTGGCGGAATTCCCGAATCTGGCGGTGTGTCGTACGTTCTCGAAGGCTTACGGGTTGGCGGGGTTGCGCCTGGGGTACATGGTGGGATCTCCGGAGTTCATCGAAGCCGTCAACAAGGTGGGCATCCCGTTTGGGGTGAATGCACTATCGCAGGTCGCGGGAGTGGCCAGCCTAGAGGCACGGGACGAGTTACTACAGCGCGTGGACCACACTGTAGAGCAGCGCGCGCGGGTAGAGCGCGTGATTGCGGAAGCCGCCCCTGATCTCTTGGTACCCAGTCAGGCAAATTTTGTGTGGCTGCCGTTGGGCGAGAATGCGCAGGCATTCGACGAGGCACTGAAGTCGAACGGAATTGTGGCACGCTGTTTCGCAGGCGAGGGCGTTCGCGTGACTGTCACGAATGACGTGGAAACCGATCAACTGATCAAGGCGCTCCGGGCAGCGCTCCCAGTGGCGGGGGCGTAGGAGGCGCTCCCAGTGGCGGGGGCGTAGGAGGCGCGAGTTTCCCAGCTCAAGCGCCCAGTCAACACTGCTGGGGCCGCGGGGACATAGGGGATCGCTGCGTTAGAAGCGACGACGCAAACTCAGCAGAGCGACACCTACGGCCAACGAGACGGCAACGGTTGCCGCCACCGCTGCGATACCCTGGCCGTTTTCCAGTTGCGCGGGCCCCCGGGAACCGGCGGATGCGCCTGGATAACCATAGGCCTCATTGCTGAGGGTTGGGTCGTCCGCCTCATCGAGGGCACCCGATTTTTTGGACTTTCCTCGACCAGCGCTATCACGGTCAGCCCGGTCACGGTCAGCTTTGTTATTCGCACCGTCTTGTGGCTGTGGACCCTTCGTGCGGCCTGTTTGATCTTCTTGAGCGAAGATTTGAATGTCTTGGGGAACGCCCATGCTCGACTCATTAGGCTGCTCGGGGAGGCGCTGTGTTGGCTGGTTCCCCGCCACCGGCGTAGGCGGAACCGTGGTCTCATCATAGGCGGGTTCCTCGGTGGTATCGGTTGGATCCTCGGTGGCGCCTAGTGATGCTTCTACGGTAGTCGTTTGTGCACGCGAGGTCGGGGCAGTCGACTCCGCCGTTCCCGAAGGCCCAACCGTCTCCGTCGGCTCTGTAACAGTTACCGTTGGTTCCGTCGGCGCTTCCGTCGTCGAGGATTCCGCCGGGGATTCCTCTGCCACGTCGAACGTGACCACCGCTGTCGCTTCTTTGCCCGTGGGCTCATCCACCAGCTTAAATTCCGTCGCATAACGTCCCGCTGCCGCAGGCACTCCCGTGATCTTCCCGGTAACCGGATCAAAGGTCAGGCCTGGGGGCAGCGTGGTGGCGTCGAAAGAAAGATCCGACGTTGTGAAACCGGAACCAGGCATTACGGATACGGCCTCGATAGGGCGGCCGACGGTGGCCGCCTGTGTGCTGGGCTGGATGTGTATGGAAACCTCGACAGGGATGACCTCAATGCTGAAGGTCCGAGTGATCGGATTACCTAGATAATCACGGATTTCCTGGCCAGCCTGGTC
This sequence comes from Corynebacterium sp. HMSC28B08, assembly GCF_001806865.1. NCBI lineage: Bacteria > Bacillati > Actinomycetota > Actinomycetes > Mycobacteriales > Corynebacteriaceae > Corynebacterium > Corynebacterium sp. HMSC28B08. Next base: position 8,328 of record NZ_KV786187.1, on the reverse strand, counting down.
GACCGCTACAGCTGTAACCTCGAAAAATCCGGTTTGCGTAGGCACACCCGTCAATACCGCCTCACTGGTGTTTTGACCGGGGCCAACGGGCGCCGGGGTGTAAATCATCCCTGGGGGAAGCCCATCCAGGCGCGCCATTGCTCCTTCAGCGAACCCACTTAAGCGGATGGTGACGGGCCGAATTGCCCGCCCCTCTAAAACAGTGATGGTTGCTGCGCGCTCGGTGGTATCGGTGGCCAGTGCAGCTATGTCGCTGGCGCCCCCGGTGTTTTCCTGGGCCAGGGTTTCGGGAAGCGCAATCGACCCTAAAGCCAACCCCCCGGCCACGGCTGCGGACACGGCTGCGGACACGGCAAAACCAACTACATGACGGCGCAAACCTTTGTGCGCCGAATGCGCCACCGGCATTGCGGTGGCACTCGCGGAGTGATCCGCGCCGTAGTTGATGCCCTTCATTCGGCCAACTTTCTTTAACATAAGCCCCTGGTCGCCACTGCCGGTTGCGCCAGGTCAGCCTATCGCCCCTACAAACTGTTGAACACTTTTAATAGATTGAGGTAAGTAATACTAACAGAACTTTAAGCCTAAGGTATTTCACCCCAACAGCGCGCGTTTTCAAAATTACTACAAAACAAAGGTTAAGCACACGCCACAAACTGCTACCTCACCCTCGGCCCGTTCACTACCGCCAGTGGAATACTCCTCGTGAATCGAAGGCGTTCTAAAATAGTCAGGCGTGAAGGATCCCACTCGTATTCCCCAACTCATCGCGGAGCTGCAGTCGGTATGGGAGGCACAGCCGGATGTGCCCTTCGCTCAACTTGTGCATCAGCTCCAGGCCGCTGGAATGTCTCTTACCAGCACGGATGCTGATGTTCGGGAGCTCTTTCAGCGCCAACTGTCCACCCACCCCAGCGCGCTGGATCAATCTGCCCTCGCTAACCGTGCCTTCATTGTGCAAACGGAAAGCCCTTCTCGTCGCATTATCCTGTCGCGGAGTTCCGTCGCGGTTATGCCGGTCGCGGGCAGTTCCGCTTATGTTTCGCGGTCTTTAAATAGGGCCGAAAAGCTAACTCCCAGCAAAGAAGCTCGGGCCTCTACTCACCCTGTCAATAAGCATGATGAGCACGTCTTGCATCCCGCCGCGTGGCAATTTTGCAGCATTCGGACGTGCCGGGTGAGCTCGCCTTTAGTGTTGCTTGATGCTAATGGGATCTCCCACCATTTGGGTGTGGTCACCTCGATTGCGGTCGCGGGTTTCCCGGCCGAGCATGCGGACATTGCTACTAGCTCCGTTGAGACCTTGTGTGGTGCCCTGCAGGGAGCGATGCCCGTAACCCCTCAGTTGTTGGATAACCAAGAGTGGTTGATTCGTTGCACGGATGGCTCTCTGGTTTTGTTGGGGCGCTGGTTGGTGGTTTTTTCTTTCCGACGCCGCACTCTGTCCTCTTCAGCCCACCCTTGGACGCGAGCGGAGTTCAGATCTGGGGAGGCTGCGGCCGTGCCAGATCAGCGATTGGAAGCAGGATTTTCGGTGGATCTGGCTAACGGCGAGTCTGTGCAGTTCGGACAGGTGGAGTGGGTGATCCGGGTGCGGTGATGCACGGGTGAGTTCAACCCGGCGAGTCCCCGCGAGGCGGGTGAGACGTGAATATTGGGTTTGATTTGTTGTCGCAATGCCCAGAAGAGGGGCTCACGTTGTGAAAACGTGAGCCCCTCTTCTTTGCTGGTTTACTTCGTCTCGTCTTTTGATGAAGTGCGTTGCCCCGTGGGTTCCGTGGGGTTAACTGTGTTCTTCAAGTCGACGTGTTCAGCTTTCCCCGCGAACCCGAGGGCGTTCCCGCGCCTTGCGGGCTCTCCATCCTGTGGTGTTGCGGGGACAGAGTGCCCGAAGGGGCGGGGTTGGGTGTTTCGTCCCCAGCGGGCGACGCTCGTCTAGTTCCTCGCTGAGGACGGGTGAGAGTGGTTAGCTCTCGCGGCGGCGCAGTGCGAGCAGCGCGCCACCTACGGCAAGGGCGAGAACTGCAGCACCCAGCGTGATTGCCACACCGGATACACCGGTCATAGCCAACTGGCCACCGCGGTTGCCCTGGTCCGCTGCTGCGGAGTTGCCACCGTTGTTGTTGCCAGCGCCGGCGTTGCCACCCTTGCCGCCCTGGTTAGCAGCACCGTTGTCACCTGCACCGGGCTTACCTGGCTTCATGTCGCCTGGCTTGCCCGGCTTGCCTGGCTCACCTGGCTTGCCTGGCTTCATGTCGCCTGGCTTACCGGGCTTGCCTGGCTTCGTGTCGCCTGGCTTGCCGGGCATGGAGGAACCTGGCGCATTGCCGCCACCAGCGATTCCACCGATGATGCCACCGATGATGCCACCGCCGATCAGGCCTGGAATCAGGCCCTCGGAGGAGCCGGTGCCGTCACCGGAACCAGGCAAGCTATCCGAACCATTATTGCCATCGGAACCAGGCAAGCTATCCGAACCATTGTTGCCATCGGAACCGCCTGGCTTCTCTGCACCGTCAAGCAAGTCAGGCTTACCGTTCTTCGGGTTCTCGTCCGTGATGCCTGTGTCACCCAGGCCGTCACCGTCACCGTCGGTTACAGGACCTTCAGGAACGTTGGACTCATCCTTGTTTGGCTTACCATCACCATCGGTGTCCTCGTCACCATCATTGGTGCCGTCACCGTCGGTATCAGGATTCAACGGATCCAAGCCAGCGACCTTCTCGTCATCGTTGGAAACACCGTCACCATCGGCATCTGGATCCTGAGCGTTAGGGATGCCATCGCCATCCTTGTCACCCTTAGGACCATCCTGGTCATCCCTGTCAATGATGTCTGGGATGCCATCGCCATCGGTATCGGTGGTCTCGTCCTTGGTCGGATCGGACTCATCCTTGTTCGGCTTACCATCACCATCGGTGTCTTCGTCGCCATCGTTGACGCCGTCACCATCAGTGTCTGGATTGTAGGGATCAGTACCGGCGGCCTTCTCGTCGGAGTTGTTCACGCCATCACCATCGATGTCAGGATCCTTAGAATCTGGAATGCCGTCACCATCGGTGTCTGGATCAGCAATCATGCGCTCCGTGACAGTGATCTTGAACTTGTCCTGGTCTTCCTTGCCATCCAGTTCCGCCTTTACGACTACGTCGTAGCTCTTGAGTTCCGCGTCTGCAGGGACGGTTCCCTCAATAGCCTTGGTCTCTGGGTTGTACTTCAGGAAGGGGGGCAGGCCGTCTGCCGTAACCACGGAATTCGGGGTGGACGTAACCGGGATGGAAACTTCCTCGCCGCGCTGAACCTTAGTATCCGGTGCGGCGTCAACCGAAACGTCGCCCGCCGGATCGGTGGGGTCCGTGCTCTCAGGGTCGGTCAGGGTGACGGTGACGGTATCCACAACCTCACCGGAACCATTCTTGACCTCAACAACGATCTTGTCGCCAGCCTTAGCACCCTCGTTAGGCGTCACGGTGATCGAACCATCCGGGTTCAACGTCGCTGTACCAGGACCCTCAGTTACCTCAACGGTCGAGCCCTCAGGCACGTCGCCACCCTCATTAGGGATGTTCTTTGGCGTATCAGCTGGAGTCTCACCGTCCTTCCAATCAGGCTTATCCACCACTGCTACATATTCGTTGTCGTAGACATCTCCGTTGACCAACAATTGGGCTTGATATAGACCCTTGGCGTCATCCGGAAGAGTCAGCGCGCACTTCGTAGATACCTCTTCCAAGGTGGCGAAGGCACACTGGTCACCGATTGGTTCACCTGCAGGGTTCAACCACTGGATTGCAGTAACCTGACCAGGGTACAGGGTTGCTCTAACGGTAGGTACTACCGTATCTCCCGGCTTTGCCTCAGATTTGTCGAGGATCAGATCGTACTTCGATGGGTCGGGAACGGCCGCGAAATGAACGTTGGCTAACGCGTGACGAACTGGGCGCCATACCCCAGAATTGAGAGACCCTGCATTCGGATTCGCATACGCTGGTGCGTTCCACGGAGTGTACCCAGTTAGGCGATCTCCATTAGGGGCTAGTAGGAAACCGTACACGGACTCTGCATTAGGAATTTCAGTATTGAAACGAGCTGTGTAGTTACCCTTTTCATCGACAGGCGCCGTAACAGTCTCTGCAATGTAGTCGGGGTTGGCTCGCAAGATCTCTTGCTGACGAACTGCTCGCTCCGAAACCGGCAAGGAGTCAAACTGGGCTAGAGCAGCGCGCCCTTCTGGAGTCAGCACGGACATTACTACATTGGCCCCGACAATCCAGTTCTCGCCAGCACTGGTCGGGTAACCGATTTGGAGATCTGGCTCGCCTGATTCCCACCAAACCTGACCTTGAACGAAATTATTCTCACTCGCCGTCAACGTTGCCTGGGAGCCTGTGAGAGGGCTGCCTTCCGTGGGTCGCCAATCAGATTTTGGCTTAGTCAATGGGCTCTCTGCTGGAGCAGTCTCAGACACGAATACACCCGTACGCTGCAAATTCCATGGTTCATTAATGAAGGAACCATAGAAACCATCGCGACCTGGATTCATGAATCCAGGCAACAAGCCAGGGACTTGCCGGATCGTTGTTAACGTACCGCCTGCGGGACCAGTTTGCTCCGGAGCGACCCATATCTTGACCCGTACATCATTGACCAAAGACCGGCCTTCAAAGTGGTGCAATACCCCTGTCTCATCAATCCAGTTCAGGTTGTTGAAGGCATAAGTTCCATTGCCACCTTGACCTGAGTCCCCCGGCAAATTATGAGTATTAGCCTCAAACACCGGGCTAGCGGGCGAATCTTGGTCTTTCCACTGCATGTAGACCTTGAGGTCGTTCAAACGAGTGGCAGAGTTGGTCGTAGTATCATAGCTTTCACCCGTATCCAAGTAAAGCCTGCCAGAAACGACACCTCGTGCACTATCTCCACCTGTGAGATTACCAACGTTTGTAATCGTCCCCGAAGCAATTGCATCACGGTTAACAGGCTCGGTCGTCTTAGCCGCAACTACCGCCGGAGTAGCGTTATCCCAGTTACCGAGAGTGCCCACAGCATCTGCTGCAGCCGATGGGTTTACCGAGTTGAATTTTGGTGCCGGCGCCTCTTGGGCCACCGCCGCAGGCAATGCAACCTGCGACTGTACAACGACCGTGCCGGTTGTAGCCAGCATCAGTACTGCCGCTGCAGCAGCAACGGACTTCATCTTGTCAGAAAAACCGAGTGCCAGCGCACCCGATCCGGGGTTACGAGCCTTACGGCCTCGCAGGTTAGCCATAGTGTGTCCTTTCAAAAGACGAGATTGCCGGTGGACACCGGCTTCGTGCAGTGTGGCGTCACACTTGAAAAACAGTGCCCATGATGCAGCCCACCTGAACCAGGGTGGCGAGCTGAAGCCCTGCTACTCGCATGTGAATCCTTTAAGTTAGGTAGCTCCCAATGTGAGATACACATGATTGCAACCTGAACATTTGCTGATACTACACCCTTGAGCCGAAATTAGAAGCCTCAAACTTTATAGTTTTTTAATAAACCTTAAAGGTTGAACAAAGTTTTTACCCACATACTTTTGTCGCTCACAGCAACCTACTGCGCACTAGCAGCAGCTTTGAGCCCGCCAACGAACCGCTCGAACCGAACGCCTTAGCAACGAATTGTAGAACAACACCTACATTAAGTAGGGGGTAAGTGCCCCTTATCTAAACTGGCTTAACTCTTACCGATTTTTAACCCTCGTGAGTTAGCGTGAGATCGAGCGCCACTGGGTCGATACAGCGACACCTCCCCAGCACCTAAGCTCTCGCCATTGACCACCTGTCTTACGCCCTTCCCCACACCCTTACCCGGAAACTTTGTGACTCACCCCTTCAACCGACTAAGCTATGAGTGCTTCACCAACTGCTGGACATTAATTCCGGCAGAACCGAAGCAAATCTTGGAAGTATGGCAGAGCGGCCGAATGCACTGGTCTTGAAAACCAGCGATGGGAAACCATCCGGGGGTTCAAATCCCTCTACTTCCGCAGGTAGTGTTCCCCCAGTTCGTTTGTGAGCTGGGGTTTTTGTTTGTTTGTGCTGGTTGTGGTGTTTTTTGCGTCTGGTCTTTAGTGCCCTTTTGGAGACATTGGGGGACTCTCTGTGGACTGGGAATGGACTAATTTTGGCCTGAGTCCGCTAGGCTTGGCTGCATAGATTTTAGGAGGCAAGGAACTCATGCCTAGCGCAGCTGAACCTGTTTATATTCCCAGCAAGCGAGATACTGGCCGAAGGAGGTTCGGCAAGTGGCGGGTTCGCTATGTCGCACCGGATGGGAAGCGGTATTCGATCACGAAGCCTACCAAGAGCGAAGCGGCTGGCGCTTATGCGGAGGAGATGCGGGCGATTCAGCTTGGTAGTTGGTTACCGCCTAAGGTTCGGGAAGCTAATGCGCGCAGGGCGGAGTTGCGAGGGACTTTGACGCTGGCGGATTACTTCGAGCAGTTCCTTGCGAGGCCGGGGCGAACTGGTAGCACTAAACAGACCTACCGCAGCGCTTTCGATAATGGCATTGCTCCACGGTTGGGTGATCTGCCGATTGCTTCTATCTCCAAGGCTGATGTGGGTGAGTGGTGGGCTTGGTTGTGGAAGACATTCCCTAAGCGGGCTACGACTAATGCGCAGTGCTACACGCTGTTGGCTACGGTGTTTCGGGACGCTGTGAAGACTGATCTTATTGAGGCTAGCCCTTGCAGTATTCCGGGGGCGGGCAGGAAACCTGACCCGGTGCATAAGCGGTTGTTGACCGTGGAGGAGTTGCAGGGGCTTATTGGTGAGTTGTCGGGCCATTATCCGCTGGCGGTGGCGGTGGCGGCGGGGTGTGCTTTACGGATTGGGGAGTGGGCGGAGTTGAGGCCTGGGGATGTTATCCCGGAGTATGACCGTGATGGGGTTTTGGTTGGGGTGGATTTGTATGTCACTCGGCAGGTTAAGGAGCAGGACGGCAGTAAGGTTGTGGAGCCTACGAAGAGTAAGAAGAATCGGAGGGTGCCTGTTCCTCGTTCGTTGTGGGGTGCGTTGTTGGGGCGTGTGGGGGAGGTTGAGGGTAATGGTTTGCTGTTCCCTAATGGTGAGGGGGGTTGGGTTGATCGGCGGCGGGTGAACAGGATGTTGAAGCGGGCGGGTAGGAAGGTGGGGAGGCCTGATGTTAGTAGTCATGATTTTCGGCATTATGGTGGTACGAAGTTCGCGCAGCAGGGTGCGACGTTGAGTGAGACTATGGAGCGGTTGGGGCATTCTTCGACGGGGGCGGCGTTGAGGTATCAGCACGCTACGAGGGAGCGGGCGCGGGCGTTGTCGGATGGTATTGAGTTACCTCGGTTGGCTGATGTGGTTGATTTGGGTGAGGTGAGGGGGCGTAAGGGTGCGGGGTGATTGTTGTGTGGGTTGCCTCGAATACTCTCACTAGTGGTTAGGGTATTGCCGTCAGTAGCTTTGGCGCTGTTGGTATCTTTGCGGTTTGGGGGTTGTGGGACATGTCGATAGTGTCGACATCTTGCAGGTGGGGCTGGTTGTCTCTATTACCGTCAGCAACTCTGGCGGTATTCTGCATCTTGCAGGTGGGGGCTTGGGTTTCACTATCACAGGGTGAATGGGGTGCCGTTGCGGATGAACCTAGCCCGCGTATACCTCTCTACCCCACCATCACCAACACGGCGGCGGGAACCTCGCCCCTCTACGGCTTCTATGAACACATGCAGTCCCCTACCGGACTGCGACACCTCAAGATAGAGAACAGGCTCCGAGATTGACTCGACAACCTCGCGTGCCCACGGTTTCAGCTCCCCTCCCTGTAGTGCGTTGTCTAGGTCGTAGCAGCCGATGCCGTCACCGAGCATGAAGCCGTACCCGTCGCCAGCCCCGGTTTGAACCTCTGTGAAAGATGCCCATGTTGCGGGGTTGGTGCTTGATGCGGGGGAACCGTCGACCATGATCGGGCGTTTGTTGTCGGCGCGTACCCATCGGCGGGTGTTGAGCATGGCCTCGGGGTAGGGGTTGTTGCGGCGGTGGCGGGATAGGGCCATGCGGCATCGCGCTGAGCAGGTTTTGCGGACTGGCCCGCGCTTTGGGGGTTTGACGGTTCGGCCGCACATTAAGCATTCCATGCTTTGATTGTAGCAGTTACCTGGGTTTTGTTACGGGTTTTTGTGTTGGGTTGTGGTGTGGTTTTTGGGTGGTGCGGGGAGTGGGGGGCGAGGCCTGTGGTTTAGGGGTGGGGTCTTGGAATTGTTTGGTGGGTGCGGTTGTTGTCCCCTCCCCGGTGTTGCTTTGAAGTGCCCCGGGTTTTGTTCCTAGGCATTTG
>NZ_KV786186.1:0-1216 GCF_001806865.1 Corynebacterium sp. HMSC28B08 | reverse complement strand
GCATGGTTGTCGTCAGCTCGTGTCGTGAGATGTTGGGTTAAGTCCCGCAACGAGCGCAACCCTTGTCTTGTGTTGCCAGCACGTTATGGTGGGGACTCGCGAGAGACTGCCGGGGTTAACTCGGAGGAAGGTGGGGATGACGTCAAATCATCATGCCCCTTATGTCCAGGGCTTCACACATGCTACAATGGTCGGTACAGTGGGTTGCGATACCGTGAGGTGGAGCTAATCCCTTAAAGCCGGTCTCAGTTCGGATTGGAGTCTGCAACTCGACTCCATGAAGTCGGAGTCGCTAGTAATCGCAGATCAGCAACGCTGCGGTGAATACGTTCCCGGGCCTTGTACACACCGCCCGTCACGTCATGAAAGTTGGTAACACCCGAAGCCAGTGGCCTAAACTTGTTAGGGAGCTGTCGAAGGTGGGATCGGCGATTGGGACGAAGTCGTAACAAGGTAGCCGTACCGGAAGGTGCGGCTGGATCACCTCCTTTCTAAGGAGTTTTTATTTTGTGTTTTTGTGTTCCGGGTGAACATGATTGTTGGATACATCCTGCGTGTTGTTGTGGGGTGTGCATCACGGTCATCGCATGGTTGTGTGGTGGTTGATTGGTTTGATGTGTGTTGTTGTTGGTGTTGTGTTGTGTTGGGGATAGCAGCGGTGTGCGTGCCTGTTTTTGTGTGGGTGCGTGTGTTTCGGTTTGTCATGTCTGTTGGGTGTCTGGGACAGCATTGTTGTGTGTGATGCATGAGAGTGTGTTCCTTGTGTGGGAAGCGTGTGCTGTGTGTGCTGCCTGGTGGTGGTGTGTGTGGTGTGTGTTTTCGTGGTGTTTGAGAACTGTATAGTGGACGCGAGTATCTTCTTTATTTTTTTGTGATTGTAAGTGTATCTATCTGCCATTGTTTGTGGTGTTGTGTTTGTTGTTAAGGGCACACGGTGGATGCCTTGGCACAGTAAGCCGATGAAGGACGTGTAAGGCCGCGATAGGCCTCGGGGAGTTGCCAATAGAGCGTTGATCCGAGGGTGTCCGAATGGGGAAACCTGGCTGCAGTGATGTGTAGTCGCCCGCTGGTGAATTCAATAGCTGGTGTGGAGGGAACGCGGGGAAGTGAAACATCTCAGTACCCGTAGGAGAAGAAAATAATAATGATTCTGCTAGTAGCGGCGAGCGAACGTGGATTTTTGGCTAAACCATATGCGTGTGATACCTGGCAGGGG
>NZ_KV786185.1:0-11677 GCF_001806865.1 Corynebacterium sp. HMSC28B08 | reverse complement strand
TTTTGTCAGAGTTCTGCTGCACATTGTGTGAACGAGTGCGTGGGGCGGGTGGCGATCCGGTGGGGTGGGGCCGCGACCCCATGCCGTTCGGGAGGGGGTAGGGCGCTAGGCCGAGATGTGGGCGGCGGGTGCTACGACCCCACGCCGTTCGGGGGGTAGAGCGCTAGGCCGAGATGTGGGCGGCGGGTGCTACGACCCCACGCCGTTCGGGGGCAGGGTGCTAGGCTGCTGCGACCTCCGGGGCTGTGGTGAATACGGGCCGCTGATTCGGGATTGTTTCAAAAACCTATGGTTGGGACGTGTTTTTTGAAGGCGCCGGCGAGCGTGCTGCGAGGTACGGGCAATATCACTACCGTGGAACGCGCCGGTGAAACGCTGAGTGAATTCTCAGGTTCGACCGCGGATCGTTATACGTAAAGGATCGCCAGCCGGTGTAGCGGAAGCCGCGACCGGTTGGCGTGCAGAACAAGCATAGAAGGAGAATCACAATGGGTTTCATGGATAAGGCTAAGGACCTGGCGGGCAACAACCGCGACAAGATTGAAGAGCAAGGCAGCAAGGTTATTGATAGCAAGCTAGATGAGGGCAAGGCTGACAAGGCGAAGCAGGGCTTGGATAAAGGGCTGGACCGCGTTCTAGGTGAGGACGAAAACTAAGCGCATTAGTTTGCGCTCCTGGCTGGGGATTGTCGCGGCGGTACAGGGGCGGATCAGCGCAAACATTTTGGAGTCGGGTTCGCATGCAGTGTGATGCGGACCCGTTTTTCGTGCGTCGGCAAGCCGGTGTTATTCTTGATCGAGGTTTGCAAACCTCGACTTGGCGTGAGGCACAAGTTTCTACCGAATGTGGTTTGCGTAATCCGATGGTGGCGTGTCCGAGCGGCCGAAGGTGCTCGCCTCGAAAGCGAGTGTTGTGTAATAGCAACCGGGGGTTCAAATCCCCCCGCCACCGCCATTGCGAAGTCTCAAGACATTGTTCCTTATGGAGGATGTCTTGGGGCTTCTTTTTCGTTGTTTCTGTGGGGCCTTAGTTAAACGGGGGCCAGTTAAAGGGGCTCGGCTAAACGGGGGAGGCCAGTTAAACGGGGGGGCTCGGCTAAACGGGTTCGGTTAAGCGGGGCTCAGTTAAATCCGCGGCCGGACGGGGGTGGGCTGCCCCACCCCCGGCGGGAATATATTTAAGCCGTGTGAGCAGGGGCGCAGTTGTTCAACAAAAAATCTGGTGCCAGGAGAACGTTAGGAACGCCTGTTTATCACCGGATAGAGGCGTTAATCTCAGTTCAAGGTCAGATAATCGGAGGTTGATCGCTTCGATTGCTGTGGCCTCTCAACACCCCTCATTGTTCAACGCTGAAACGCCACAAAGGAGAGCACCATGAAAAGGCTCCTTTCAACCGCACTCGCAGCGGCTACCGCTACAGCGGGAGTTGTGATTCCCTCTGCGTTCCCCGCTGGAGCGGTACTCGACGGAACCATGCCCGCCGCGAATGCGGCTCCCGCATCTAGCTCCGGATCCACTACCCCGCCTCACGTGAAGGTAGAAAGCGATCCGAAGCCATCGCAGATCATACCTATCCCACCGAACCAACAAACCCAAAGCGGGCTTCGCTACGAGGGCCCCATGGCTGGCGCCCCCTTGGGCGGGGCATCCATTCGCCAATCGAATACTGCTTTCTACCACGAGTCCCGTGATCTCTCTGCATTCAAACCAGGGGATATCTTGGGGCAGCGTACTATTTCCTACCATGCATTGGGCCTGCAATTCCCAGTCAGCGTGGAGCAGATTCGCTACCGTACAACGGATGCACAAGGCCGGCCAAGCGTTGGAGTGACCTCCGTGGTGAAGCCTACCGGCAAGCCAAACGGCAGGCTGGTTAGTTACCACTCGGTGTACGATTCGCTGAATCCCGAGCATTCCCCCTCCCGCGCGATCGAAGGGGACTTCGCACTGGGCACGTTCTCCAGTGGAATGGAAACCGCTGTTCTAATCCCATATTTGGCGCAGGGATACTCCGTTGCGATCCCCGATATCGAAGGCCAAACCGCTGACTTTGCTGCGGGCCCAGAATACGGCCAGATCACGCTTGATGGAATCCGGGCAGCCCTGAATTCCAAAAAGTTGCGCCTCGGCACGAAGGCCAAGGTTGGGTTGTTGGGATACTCTGGCGGTGCGATCGCTACGAACTGGGCAGCACAACTGGCACCCCAGTACGCGCCGGATATCAATGACAACCTCGTCGGCGCAGCTACCGGCGGCACACTCGTCAACCCCATCCACGATGTGAAATACATCAACGGCAGCCCGCTGTGGGCAGGTGTGCTTCCCATGGCGGTGGTTGGTCTAGCGAGGGCATACGATTTGGACCTAGATCCTTACCTCTCCCCATACGGCAAGCGGATCATGACCAAGTTGCGCAACGCCTCCCTATTCGAAGTCCACGCGCAGTTCGGTGGCGTGACCTACGAATCCATGTTCAGGCCGGAGTACAAGGACCCACGGTCCGTTCCGGGGCTCGTTGACGTCTTGAACAAGGTGAACATGAACCTCGGGCCGAATCCGGACGTCCCATTCATGATCGGCCAAACCAATGGTGGCTTCATGGATGGCACCATGCCAGGACCAAGGGGAATCGGAAAGGGCGACGGAGTAATGGTGACCGGCGACGTTCGCTCTATCGCGGATAAGTACTGCAAGGCGGGTAACCCCGTGCTGTACCGTGAGTACGAAATCCTTCCGCACACCAGTGCTTTCGCGCTATGGTACCCGGAAGCCACGACCTGGCTCATGGATCGGTTCAACGGGCGCCCCGTTCCGTCCAGCTGCGGGCACATCCCGCGTGGCAATAGCTTGGAGGCGCTGACCCCAGTCAAGCCGGCCCCGCACAATCCTAAGGCGCCGCAGCCACAACCTGGTGGCGTTGCAGGGATTCGTGACCAACTGAATATCTAGGCAAGAGCTGCGACAGCACGACGGTAACGGGGGATTTTGGCTCGGCCGTTGCGTCGTGCTGGGGGCGGTTGCTGCGGCTTACCGATCCGACCAGCGCGGCTTCGGCGCCTGCCACCTTTCGCAGATCGCGATCGTCTCCTCGGCACCATCGGTGACGATCAGCGAATCAATATCGGTTTGCCGGATGAACCCTTCCGCGGACATTCCGGCCAAGCTCTCCACCAGCGGTTGCCAGAACTCCGCGCCACACAATGCGATGGGTTTGTGATGGATCCCTAACTGTTGTCCGGTCCACACATCAAAAACCTCATCCAGCGTGCCAGTGCCGCCGGGAAGCGCCACAAACGCATCGGCCAGCTCTGCCATGAGCCCCTTGCGCTCGTGCATCGAGTGCACCACATGTAACTGAGTGAGTCCGGGGTGGGCGATCTCGCCATCCACGAGGTGTTGCGGAATCACACCAACCACGTGCCCGCCCACTTCCAGCGCGCCGTCGGCGACCGCTCCCATCAGCCCGACTTTGCCGCCACCGTAAACAAGGGTTAACCCCTGCTTCCCAAGTGCGCGTCCGAAATCGCGGGCCATGCTCATGTACCTTTCGTCCACCCCGGGACGAGCTCCCGTAAACACTGCCACGGAATTAATCCGCCGGGCGATCGCGGGCAGAATGCGCTCCCGCATCAGGGGAGCGATGACATGGGGGCGCTGGGTGGCGTCGTCTAAAGATAACCAAGCAACCTCAGCAATTTCGGCCCGACCAGTGGTGATGCTGGCGAACGCCTGGGTATAAGGGTGGGAAAAGAGCGTGGCCTGGACGGTGAAGCCGTTCTCGTTGGCGGCCGGGGCGGAATGCACGCCAAGGAACCGCAGGCTGTTTTCTTTTATCTCGACGCCAAGCTCTTCCCTGACCTCGCGGATGATGGTGTGTTGGCTGGTTTCCCCGGCCTCGGGTTTGCCGCCGGGCTGCATGAAGAACTGCGAACCCTTCTTACGTACGCACAGCAGTCGGCCCTCTGGATCCTGAACGACCACCGCGCATACCTTGATTACGTTCGCAGCCACGATTACTACTTGCCCTACCTTTCGTCCATGCTTGTGTGGAAGCTTGTGCTGCATGCTCGCATTCGAAGCTTGTGCTGAAGGCCTCTGCCCGAGGTCCTCGTTGTCAGCCTGTGTTGCGAGCCTGCAGCCCGAAGCTTACTCAACTATTTCGGCACTGTCGGAGATGGCCACTATGGTTGAGGACACGTCATTACGTTCAGTGAGGGTGGATAAAAACCACCACGTTCACCGCACTATTGCACACCAACAATCCCCAGTAAAGGACAAGGCTTTCCGTGGCTAAATTCCTCTTTCATACTGGCCGCTGGTCGTTCCTCCATAAGTGGATGGTTCTTATCTTCTGGCTCGTGACCTTGGCTGCCGTCGCCGGTAGTGCCTTGACGTTCCAGAAGGGGTTTAACGACCTTTTCGAGATCAGTGACGTGCCCACAACGCATGCCACCGAAACGCTCATGGAGAAATTCCCGGGGACGAAGAACCCGGCAGCCGCTGCGGATGTCAACGTGGTGTTCCAGGCGCCCGAGGGCCATAAACTGGACGAACCGCAGTACATGAAAGCTATGGACGAAACCGTCCAGCACGTCAAGGAACACGTGCCGCAGCTGGGCGATACCATGCGGTTCCACAACCCCGTCACGATGAACGCTGGGTTGGAGAAAGAGCTGGTCAAGCAGTTGACCGCGCAGGGTTTACCCGAGCAGACCGCGCGGGCCGATGCCGATAATCTGCGCACGTGGTCCGCCGATGGGCGCACGGGTATTGCCACTTTCAGCTTTGATGTGCCGCTGCCTGCGGATGTCACGGAGGAAGATCGCGATGCGGTGTACGACGCGATTGCGAAATCCCGTGATGCTGGGTTGACCGTTGAGGTCGGCGGGCCCGGTTTTGGGGATCCCATCGCGGTTGAGCCCATCAGTGAGATCGCGGGTGTGATCGTGGCTCTCATCATCTTGTTCATTACTTTTGGATCCCTTATTGCTGCCGGGTTGCCGTTGATTACCGCGGTGATCGGGGTGGGCATTGGCGCCCTGCTGACGGTGGGGGCTACCGCGTTTGGTCCGTTGAATTCCATGACGCCCACGCTGGGCGTGATGATCGGCCTGGCCGTGGGGATCGACTATGCACTGTTCATCATGTCTCGTTATCGTGATGAGTTGAAGCGGGGACGGTCCAAACCGGACGCCATCGGCCTGGCAACCGGGACCGCTGGTTCTGCAGTGGTGTTCGCGGGGCTGACCGTTATCATTGCGCTGCTCGGCCTGCGCTTGGCCGGCATTCCATTTTTGGCGTACATGGGCTACTCGGCCGCCGCGTTCGTCTTCATTGCGGTGTTGGTGGCGCTAACTCTTCTGCCGGCCCTGGTGGGGATCTTTGCGGGGCGGCTCTTTAAGAAGGACGCCGCGCGGGCTGGGGTTGCGCTGGCTGATAGCGGTAACGCGGAACGGGGTGGCGACGGGGCTACCGGTGGAACCGAGGTAGCAGAGAGCGCCGGGGCGGCGCGCCGAGCTGGGGCTACGGACGGTGCTGAGGCCCCGCACCGAGCTAGGACAGTAGAGAGCACCAGGGCCGCGCGCCGAGCTGGGGCGCCAGACAGCGCTGAGCGCGAGGGGTTGAGCATGAAGTGGGTGAAACTGGTTCACCGGGTGCCTGGACTGATGTTGGCGTTGGTGATGGCGTGTCTGGCTGCGCTGACCACGCCGGCGATGGATCTGCAGCTGTCGTTGCCTTCGGATTCGACCTCGAACGTGGATAGTACGCAGCGCAAGGCTGCGGAGCTCACTGCCGAGGGTTTTGGGGCTGGTCGCAATGCGCCGTTCCTGGTGCTGGTAAACGCCACGAATGTCAACGAGAACGCGGAGGCGCTGAAGCCCTATGTGCAGGCGCAATTGCAGCAGGGCGCGCAGGGGCAACAGAGCCAGCAACGTAGTGGGGGCCAGGGCCAACAGGATGCGCAGCAGGGCGCGCAGGGGCAGGGCCAAGACAAACAGCAGAACAGCCAGGCCCAGGGCAAGTCGCACAATAACCACCTCCAAGCCGCCCGCTCGGCCGCGTTCATTTATGCGGTATCCGAGCTGAGCAATAATGCGGACGTTAAGCACGCTCAGCTGGTGGGCCAATCTCCTGACGGCACTACCGCGCAGGTCCTCGTCACGCCCAACGGCGGACCGATCGACGAGCGCACTGTGCAACTGATCCACGGACTGCGTTCCCAGCAGACGTTGATCGAGGCGGCCACCGGCGCCGACATGGGCATCACCGGATTCACTCCGATCCAGCAGGATGTGACAGACAAGCTGGAGGACGCGATGCCGATCTACCTCGGCCTTGTGGTCGGTTTGGCGCTGCTGCTCCTGCTCATGGTCTTCCGCAGTCTCCTCGTACCCGTCATGGCCGCTGCCGGATTCCTGCTCAGTGTCGGTGCGGCTTTCGGCGTCACAGTATTAGTGTGGCAAAAGGGTCTGTGGGGGTTGTGGGATTCACCGGGGCCCTTGATCAGTTTCATGCCAATCTTCCTGATCGGGGTAACCTTTGGGCTTGCGATGGACTACCAAGTGTTCATAGTCTCTCGCATGCGTGAGAGGTTCATTCACGAATCGAAGCGCACAGCCCACAATTCCCCCTACACCCCCACCGAGGATTCGGTGATCTTCGGTTTCGGCCTGGGTGCGCGCGTAGTTACCGCCGCCGCGTTGATCATGATTGGTGTGTTTGCCAGCTTTGTGTTCCAGCCCTTGCCGTTCATTCAGATTTTCGGTTTCGCACTCGGCGCCGGAGTTTTATTCGACGCCTTCTTTATCCGCATGACCGCCATCCCTGCGCTGATGATTCTCCACGGGCGGTGGACCTGGTACATGCCCAAGTGGTTGGATAAGATTCTTCCCACGTTTGATGTGGAGGGCGAGAAGCTGGAAGCGGCATTCAACTCTGGCGAGATTCACCAGATGGGCGATGACGCAGTGGGGGCGAGGCGCGGGTCCTGATTGGAACTTCCCACAAGCTTCCTACTTAACTTCCCACAGTAGGAGGTTAGTGGGAAGTTAAGTAAGAAGCCGGGGTGGCTGGCGGCCGAGGTGGAGTGGCTGGGGGCGAGCTGGGGTGGAGGGAGCAGGCCATCGCGTCCGAATTTGGGCGGCGGAGAAACCGCCACCAGCGCGGCCGCCTCTATGACGAACTACGCACCGGGATGACCAGCAACGATCCGACGAAACTCACCACGGCGCACAGTCCGTACAACCCGGGGTAACCACCGAGGTTGTGCAAGGCCAACGCCGCTATGCCTCCCGCGACCATATTCGTGATGCCGACCGTGAGAGTCATGATGGAAATGTCCCGCGAGCGGTTGTACTCGCTAGGGAGGGATTCGTTGATGAGGGCTTGGTCCACAGACGTGAACACTCCCCAGGCCAAGCCGAGAATTACTGCTGCGAAAACAACCGTGATCATGTGGTGCGCAAATGCCATGAGCAGCGTTGCGGCGGCAACTGCCCAGGAGCTCACAATCACGAATACCTTGCGCTTGCCCAGTCGATCCGAAAGGGAACCCCCGATGAGGCTGGTCACCACGGTGCATGCGGCGTAAATGACGGTGAGGATCATCACTCCGGTATCTGGATCATCGATGCCGATATGATCCGCTAAATAATACAGAAGGTAGAACAGGGCTGTGTAATTGCCGATGTGAATAACAAAGCGGGAAGCGAATACCCACCAATAGTCGCGGTATGAATGGGTGCGCGGATTGGCGGAGGGATTTGATGGGGTTGATTCCGGGAGCATTCTGCTGCTCAGCGCCTGTTGCTCTGCGCGCAGAATAACTCTCAATCCGGAGCCAAAAATCATTTGGAGCGTGGTTGCAACTAATACTAAGGCGGTAACCAAATACGCTGTGCGGAGATCCAGTGCAGACGCAATGACAGTTCCCATCACAAGACCCAGCGTGTAAGTCGCGCCCAACACTCCCGAAATCGTTCCGTATTGCTTTGGGGGAGCTACATCGGGACCGACGGTGAGCAGGTTATTGGTGACAAAAGCCATGCTCATCTGGAACACAGCCCACATGAGCAGCAAAAGGGAATAACTTGGCGCAAAAGGGGCGATGACCAAGCACAATGCGCACAGGGCTGAACCGGCCAGGATCCACGGCATGCGCCGGCCCCATCGAGACCGGGTTCGGTCGCTCAGCGTGCCCGTGATGAGGCTGGTGACAACCATCACTGCTCCGCCGAGCATCATGAGAACCGAAAGCGCTGTTTCTTTGTCATCCGGTCGCAGAACCATCAATTGGTTGCCAAGCAGCAATTGGGAAGGGGCAGCCCATCCCACGCATGATCCGAAATAGGCCAAGCCATACCGAGTCATCCAATTGCGGGTGACGTTTTCTGAGATTACTTCACTCATCGGTTCGGCCTATTTTGGTTCGCCGCTCGCCGTTCGCCACGCGATTCCACGGTCGGCGATTCCGTGGTTGAAAGCCCGGCTGGCTGAGCCCCACACCCTGCAGGTAACCGCCGGGCTCTGTGTATTGCTCCCTGATATGCCGGGTGATGCCACCGGATTTGATGATGTCCCGCAGCATGTATCCACTGGGCTTGACCACGCGGTTCAGCGTTCCCGGTTCCATTCCTACGATGCCGAACCGCTGGGCCATCCCCTCGGTCCACTCCCAGTTATCAATGAAACACCAGTGGTAATAGCGTTCGATAGGAACTCCCTGGGCATGCGCGTCCGATAAAGCTGTTAGGTGGTCAAGCAGGAACCGGCAGCGAAACCTTTCACTCGAGGGTTCGCCCGATCCGTTATCGGCGGTCCCATTTTCGGTGATCCAGATCGGTAGTTGATAGGTGCTGCTTAAACGGCGCGAGACATCCACCAAGCCTTGCGGATACACCTCCCAACCCAAATCATTGACGTCTGCATCGGGAAACGTGCCGTCGGACGGGCCGCGGACTGCGGTGCGTGAGTAGTAGTTAATTCCAATTGCATCTGCGTAATGGCCAGGGCTAATCGTCGTGTGGGCTTTCCCCAACAGGGGCGAAAACGTCCCGGTGAGGAATGCTTTTTCGACCACGCGGTTGAAAGCCCATTCGTTGAAAGTAGTGAAAACCCGGTGGAGGGGATTCTTTGGATTAAGTGGTGCAAAAACGCGTACGTGATGTGCAAACGCCACCTTGATCTGCCGTTGCGGGCTATCCAATGCTTCATGGATCAATTGGTATGCCCGAATGTGCGCCACCGCCATGTTCCGCAACGTGCGTAGCAGCGCTGGCCAGCTGGTTTTCCCGGGCGGGGATTCACGGAACAGGTATGCCTGCGTGGCGAACACATTGGGTTCGTTGATTGTCACCCAGTCATCAACTACATCACCGAGATGTTGAATGACCGTGCGCACATAGCGCAGAAAGAGACTGACGTTTTCCTCACGGGTGAAGGCCCCCAAATCCTCGAACCACAGGGGATGCCCGAAGTGGTGCAACGTCACTAACGGGGCGATTCCCCGTTCCTTCAGGTCGGCAATTTCGGCGGCATATCGGTCCAGAGCGGCGAAATCGAACTCGCCTCGCCGCGGTTCAATCCGGGCCCATTCCACGGAGATACGGGCAATCTGAAGACTGAGCTCCTCCATGATCCAGTTATCTTCCCGCCACCGGTTCCAATGGTCGGTCGTGACATCGGGCGATGTTCCGTCTACTACATGCCCCTGATCCGCCCAGCGCGACCAATTGTTGGCGGGCAAGGATCCTTCGATCTGCAGTGCCGCGCTGGCCGTACCAATTGAAAAACCAATGGGGTGAGAAAGCTGACTCATGAAGGTCAGTGTAGTTTTTCAGCAAAAACCTTTGGATCAATTTCCAAAAAGCGCTGCTGTGCTGTACCTAGCGAACCCCGTCAATGAAATTCGTGGGCACTACTCGATCCGCCCAATCGGGTCCGTAGTAGCGGCTCATGAATTCCGTGCGGTACTCCTCAAAGCGGCCTTCCTTCATCGCCTCGCGTATATTGTCCACCAGCCGGATCATGAAGTGTAGATTGTGCATCGTGCACAGCGTGCCCGCCAAAAACTCCTTTGCCTTCAGCAGATGGTGAATGTATGCGCGGGTGTAATTCTCGGATACGTACCCGCCGACCTCCGCATCTACCGGCGTGAAATCTCGCTTGAACCGCGCGCCCGTCAGATTCATCCGCCCGTCTAAGGTATACACACCTCCGCGCCGGCCCAGCCTGGTGGGTGCAACACAATCAAACGTATCCGCACCTGCAGCGATAGCGGTGAACAGGTCATCGGGCTTCGAAATCCCCAGCAAGTGCCGAGGCTTTTCCTTGGGAAGCTCATCGCACACCCATCCAACAATCGTGCCCAGGTTTTCTTTCTCCAACGCACCACCGATGCCGAATCCTCCAAAGCCTCGGCGTCCAGCGGCTTCCGCCTGCTCCGAAAGTTCCACGAGGCCACGGGCAGCGAGGCGTCGTAAATCTTCATACTGCGCACCCTGCACCACGCCCCACAGCGACTGCAACGGCCGATGCGTGCGAAGGTTGGTGAGGCGGTCGTGCTCGTCCAGGCATCGCTGCGCCCAACGGCGGGTACGCTCCACGGATTGCTCTTGGTACTGGCGCGTATCCACCAGGGTGGTCAGCTCGTCGAACGCGAAAATGATGTCCGCGCCCAGTTGGTGCTGGATCTGCATGCTGACTTCCGGGGTGAAGCGGTGCTTCGACCCATCGATCACGCTGCGGAAATCCACGCCGTCTTCATCGACGTGCGCCATGCGGTCCTTGTTCTTGGCGCGGATGTCCTTTTCCGTTAGGCCCACCGTGTCCATCGCCAGCACCTTTTTGAATCCGACGCCCAAGCTCATCACCTGGAAACCTCCCGAATCGGTGTACGTGGGCCCGTGCCAGTTTTCAAAAGCGGAGACCCCGCCCGCTTCATCCACAATGTCGGGGCCTGGCTGCAGATATAGGTGGTAGGCATTCGAGAGGATGGCCTGCGCACCGGTCTCGCGGATCTGATCCGGCGTGAGCGTTTTCACCGTTGCCTTGGTTGCCACCGGGATGAACGCGGGGGTTTCGATATCGCCGTGCGGGGTGTGGATCACGCCCGTGCGCCCGTGAACTGCGCCTTTGGTGCCTGCGGGCGTGGCGGAGGAGGGATCCGAGATCTCCCCGAGCTCGTGGCCGAGGGTGAAGGTGGTGTCGGAGGCTTTGACATTGGTGCGGGAGCCGTTGGTGCCCTTGGCGTGGGATTGCGCAGTCATGGAGCATGAGTTTAGTCGGTCGCGCGCGAGGCTAGGGTTGGCGTGTCGCGGAACAGATCCCGATCTGTGCGATCGTTCCTACGACTGCACTATCCCTCCCTCTTTCCCTTTGTCCCTTTCTCCCCTCATTTACTCGTTCCAACACGCCAACGCGCCCTCTCTTCCATTCCTCCCCTCCAACGGCTCCTTATTCTTCCTCCCCTCTCTCCAACGGCTCCTCATTCTTCCATTCCTCTTTCCAATGGCTCCCTCTCTTCCTCCCCTCCAACGCGCCCTTTCTTTTCTTCCCTCCCTCCTCGTAGAGAAGCAGAATGAGATGCGCGATGTTGTGGTTTGACGTGTCGTTTCATTCTGCTTTGCGGGGTTGTGCGGTACAGGGTTGGGCGGTAGGGGTGGGAAGGTGCGGGGTT
>NZ_KV786184.1:91627-100284 GCF_001806865.1 Corynebacterium sp. HMSC28B08 | reverse complement strand
GGCAGGATCAACGCACTCTAAATCCGGAAGGGCCACCAATCCCAGCTCATGCTGAAGACCTAGAGTGAACCACATGTTACTGGGCAACACGCTGCACAGGAGCGAGATCACGTTGATCGCACCGCATACTCGGCATAAACCCCCTGGTCAATTGCCGAATTGCGCGCCGCATTGAACGAAAGAAACTATTTGATTATCGAGACCGTCGGCCGCCACCGTCCTTAAGTAAGACCCAACACATCTCCACCCCCTGCATTATCTACAATAGTTTTCATTTAACCGAACTATTGCCATGGAGATGAATGGTGAGCACCTTTCTACATCGAATCAATCCCCTCTGCCGTAAGAACCGCACCCACGCAAAGAACGCAGCGCTGGGCTCCATTGCCACCGCGGTGCTTTTCACGATCACGGTGGTGACAGGTTCAGCTCTACCCGAGATTCCTGCCGCTCAAGCGATTTCGAAAGGTGAAAAGGCCACTCGTCCCGATGTCGTCCAAATCCACATTTACGACAAGCCCGATGGAACCCCGCACCGCTGCACGGGCACAGCACTCAACGATCAATGGATTCTGACCGCTGCGCACTGTGTGGAGGGTGAAACCTACTCCTCCCCCGACGT
Source organism: Corynebacterium sp. HMSC28B08 (assembly GCF_001806865.1). Classification (NCBI taxonomy): domain Bacteria; kingdom Bacillati; phylum Actinomycetota; class Actinomycetes; order Mycobacteriales; family Corynebacteriaceae; genus Corynebacterium; species Corynebacterium sp. HMSC28B08. The sequence continues at coordinate 99,662 of NZ_KV786184.1, read as the reverse complement.
TCCAGTGGATGTCCTCAAGGTGTTCTACTCCAACAACAAGGAACAACCCGGCGCGGCAACCCGGGTGGACAAGTACGTCAAGCACTCTCACGCAGACATTGCACTACTGCACGTCGCCACCGCCCACCAGCTCCACAACTACCCAACGCTCTTGGATAACCATCCGTTTGTCAAAGACCAGAAAGTGGAACTCTACGGTTACGGCAAAGGATTCCAAGACGCGCCCGTCACATGGCTGCGAAAGGCTGAACTCAAAGTGATTGGACAAGAAGATCACATCAACGCGGGACAAGTCTTCGTGATGCGCGGAGTGACCGGTGGATCGAACCACGGTGATTCCGGCGGCCCAGTGTTCGACGACAAGGGGCGAATCATGGGCGTCAATGTCATTGGGTCGCACTCCGTCTGGGCCGATCCATACGCAGAGTCCAAGGCCGTCGACGTGCAGCACTACGCCGATTGGGTACGGGAAACAACGGGTATCAAACCGGCCTCGAACCAGGCCCCCACTCGACCAGGTGCGAACCTTAGCGCGCGCCTTTCGAGCTTCTAACGGTTCACCCACCGCACCCGGGGCAACCGTTCACCCACCGCACCCGGGGCCAGGAATACTACGAACTTATAGTTGGTTATGCATACAGCACCTAAGTAAAAACACCTACTTAACGGCACCTGGGTAATAGGAGAAACCAATTATGACGAATGCATCTGCACCCTCGACCGATTCGCCGCGCGGCCGGAACCAGATTCCGCTCTCGCTCATCGATTTCGCGACGGTCTATAAGGGGGAGCGCCCCTCAGATGCATTCCGCCGTTCGGTGCAGCTGGCTCAGAACGCTGAGCGCTTAGGATACAAGCGCATTTGGTACGCCGAGCACCACAACATGAAGTCCATCGCCAGCTCCTCCCCAGCTGTCCTGATTTCCCATGTGGGCGCTCACACCAGCCACATCAACTTGGGCGCCGGCGGTGTGATGCTTCCCAATCACTCCCCGCTGGTCATCGCCGAGCAATTCGGTACCCTCGCGGAGCTCTATCCCGGTCGCATTGACCTCGGCCTGGGCCGTGCCCCCGGTACGGATCAAAGGACAGTTCAAGCCCTCCGCCGATCCCCCGGCGCTGCAGACCGTTTCCCGCAGGATGTGCAAGAACTGGCGGCGTACTTCGGTCGTGAATCTGCCATCCCTGGGGTGACGGCAGTCCCAGGCCAGGGCACAAATGTGCCCCTCTACATACTTGGCTCATCCCTGTTTGGCGCTCAGCTAGCCGCGAAACTGGGCCTACCCTACAGCTTCGCCTCGCACTTTGCACCCGCCGCGCTAGAGCAAGCTGTGGAAGTCTACCGCAGTACCTACCAGCCTTCTGCCCGCCACCCTGAGCCCTACGTGGTTGCAGCCGTCAACGTGACCGCTGCCGGCACCCAAGCCGAAGCCGAGAAACAATTTGAGGAAGTCTGCCGTAACCGCGTCCGCGTCATGGCCGGCCGTGGCCGTTCCCTCAGTGAAGAAGAACTGGATATGCTCATCGACTCCCCCGCGGGCCAGCAGATCCTGCAGATGTTGCACTACTCCGCGGTAGGCACACCGGATCAAGTAGGTGCTTACCTGGATCGTTTCGCCGAAACCGCCCGCGCGGACGAGCTGATGATTTCCTTGCAGTCCCCATCCACCGAACAATCACTGCGCTCGATGGATCTGCTGGCACAGGAATGGTTCGCTTAGAACCCACCCCAACTTCTAGTCACGATCGCGGGGGTGGGGCAGCGTGGCGTCGAGAAATAAAAGAAACAAACTGCGGCGCATAGGCTCCCACAACCAACATGGCAATCACCCGCATGACCTGGACCACCGTGACCAGTGGATCACCGCCAGATTCGTGGGCAAAAGCCAACACGGCATAAACTCCACCGGGCACGGTCGCCAAGTATGCATCCAACAGCGTATATCCCCACGCTCTCGCAATCACCCACGCGGCTGCCAGCGACGAGCCGATCATCAAAGCGATCACCCCGAAGATCACCGGCAGAGCCTGCGCAAATTGCCGCAGCGCTCCGTTGGTCAACGTGCCACCGGCCTGCACACCAATGATGGCGTACGCGGCATCCACCAGCACACCCGTCGGCGTAATAAACTCTCCCGGTACCCCCAAAAGCTTCACGGCCACCACTGAAAATGCGATTGTCAGCAGCAGGTATGGCGAGCTCACGGTGAACCACCTCGCCGTAACCTTCGTGAACGCCCACACCGTTAGACCGGCCACCACACACCCCATTAAGCCTTGCCAGCTGGTCGCCAGCCCCGCTATCACATCTTTTTTACCCGACGCCCCGCTGATCCCCGCTGACGAATCCCCGAGGCCAGAAAGCAAGCTGACGAAAGCCGGCAAAGTGAACACCACCACGGAAAGCCGCAGATACTGTGTGAGCGTGACAAAGCGGGTATCGGCATTCAGCTCCCGGGAAAGCATCACCATCGCACTGGCTCCACCCGCAAGCGTGGCGAGCAAACTGGTGGCCGGTGACTGTCGGTTCACCCGAACCAACGACCACGCGGCAAAACCACAAACGATAAACGTGACCACGAGTGACAGTGTGGTGGGAAGCGCGTAGTGAGCGATCTGGCTGGTGGGGAGAGTAGTCAGCGGTGCGCTGCACAATAAGGCGATAACGACCTGGGCTGGAGTCATGACCTTTTGGGCGGAGTGATTTGCCGATCGGCGAATATCGCATAGCAGCCGAACACCAGCAGAAAGCTGAAGATAAAAGCCGCTGGCACCCCAATGCGTTGTCCTAGTAAGGCACCCAACACGGAAACCCCGGTGAGCACACCAAGGTGCCACACCGGGGTGGATTTCGGCCTCGTCGCTTTGATCAATCCGCTGTACAACTCAATACTGCTGCACTATCCCAGCCGAAGCTGGAATTAGCGGGTGGCAGCGAGAAGACGCTGGATCTCCTTAATCTGCTTCTTCTCCTTACGCTTGGCACCAGCTGCCAGCGCGCCAATCAGGACGATGCCAGCGACCACGCCGCCAACGATCATCTGAACCTTAGGCTCCTTGGCAACGTCCATGACCTGACCGCGAGCATCGTCAGCCAGGTTCTTCGGGTCTGCGCGCACGACAAGCTCATCGAGAGTCCTAGCGAGCTGCTTGCGCGAACGCTCGATGTCGCGCTGAATTGCATCGATACTACGGGCCACGGAAATACTCCCTTGAAATGTGGTTACGTATGTTTTCAACAAACTTTTACCCGGCCATTGTAGATCATTCCCGCGTACTGTGGTTGTCATGACCACCGAAAGCACTAACGACCAGATCCGGCTATCCCCAGGCGATCCCGCCCCAGAATTCTCTTTGACCGATGACAAAGGCGAAAAAGTGAGCCTTTCCGATTTCCGCGGACGCAAGGTCATCGTCTACTTCTACCCCAAGGCTGACACCCCTGGATGCACCACCGAAGCCTGTGACTTCCGGGATAGCTTGACCGAACTCAACGATCAGAGCGTCGACGTCGTTGGCATCTCCCCCGATAGTGTGGAGGCGCTGGCGAAGTTCCGCGATAAGTACGAACTGACATTCCCACTGCTCTCCGATGCGGACAAGTCTGTAATGACTGCGTACGGGGCCTTCGGTGAGAAGAAGAACTACGGCAAAATCGTGCAAGGTGTGATCCGTTCGACCTTCGTTATCGACGAAGAAGGGATCATCCACACCGCGAAGTACAACGTCAAGGCCACCGGCCACGTTGCCCGCATCATCAAAGAGCTTTAAACAGCTGGCGACTTTGATCACCACCAGGCCTTAAGCGGCCGGCGATTTTGATCACCACAAGGCCTTAAACGGCCGGCGATTTTGATCACCACGAGGCCTTAAACGGGCGGCGATTACGCCGTAGCTAACCTAGGTGTTAATATTGCTGCGTTCATGGCTTACATCTGCCATGGACGCTAGCGCCTGTGGCGGAATTGGCAGACGCGCTGGATTTAGGTTCCAGTGTCTTATGACGTGGGAGTTCAAGTCTCCCCAGGCGCACTCATCATCGAGCTTGTTGGAATGAAGGCAGGCGTGGAGAATTCTCATTATGGCCGATACACAGCAGCCAGATAATGCCCGCGCTGAGCGCGTTATGCAGACGGGCAACCCATTCCCCCTCCGCGTTCGAATAGTCCAGATTGCCTTCCTCATCGCCGCGGTTATCGCCACTCTCTTTTTGGCTCGCTGGCAATGGGATGTGTGGCAATCCAACGGCGGCACTTTTCAAAACTTGGGGTACGCAATCCAGTGGCCGTTGTTCGGCGTATTCTTCGTGGTGGCGTACCGCAAGTACATTCACTACGAAAAGGAACGTGCCCTCGGCAACGATGAGGCCGCTGTTCCGGATGAGGTGAAGAACTCCATGACAGAGGTTCCTGATGATTTCTTCGCGCAGCGCACGGAGCCCGTTGGCGATCATTGGCAAGACACTCGTCGGCGCGATCGCCGGATAAGCGGGGCGTCGAAAAGTCAAGAAGACGCCCAAGAGTAACCCTCCCCGCAGCAAACCAACCCACCACAGGAGAATAATTCCAGATGTCTAACACCCCAGTAGTAACACCGCAGCGACAGCAAAGGGTTGCGAAGTCGCTGAAGTTTTACTCGTTCGCGGCGTTTTTCACCGGTATCTGGCTGTTGATTTTGGTTGTGGAGATGATCTTCAAGTATTTGATCATCGGCCAAGACCAGTTCCCAACTTGGCTGGCTTTCATTGGGCCCGCGCACGGTTTGGTTTTCATGGTGTACATGATCGCGTGCCTGGATTTGGGCACAAAGGCGCGCTGGGAGCCGACGAAGTGGCTCACCACTATCTTGGCTGGTGTGGTCCCGTTCTTGAGCTTCTACGTGGAAAACCGGCGCCGCAAGGAAGTAAAAGCTCAGTTCCACATCTAAAAAGCTGGCCCGGCACGAGCGCGAAACGAGCGCGAAACGACCGCGGCGCGGGGAAGCACGACGCGGGCCGGAACCGGCAGAAGCTCGGCAGAACCTCGGCAGGAGCTCGGAGCGGGCGCGTCCTAGTGCGGGCAAAGCTTGCGTGAGCTCGCCCGGTAGACTACATCTCCGGCCTAGTTGACGTGCGCTGTTTCTACTGCCACTGCGTCGATCTCCGCATCCGTCGGTGGAACCGCGCCCATCGTGGGTTTGGCCTTGTCGCGCTCTGGCCAATCGTGGGCTAGGCAGGACAAGATTCCCACTGCAGCGGCGCGCATCGACGTACGCAACGTCCCGAGGTCCGGCAGGAAACCCGGGTTGTGGTTCGTGGGGATATCGATATCCAACCGGCCCGAGTTCTCGGCCCTAGTCCACTGCGCACGAGGTGTAATACCCACAGTCCACAGCATATAGGGCGCACCGAATGCCTTCGGGATTACTGGGAAGTCCTCGGAGGCCGTCCACGGCTCCATCTCTACGGAATCTTCGCCAAATGCTTCGTCGAACGCTGGACGGATCACGTCGTAGACTTCAGCCGTGTTATCCGTGGCCCCCAAAAGACCCACGAATTTAAATTCTGGATCGCGGTCCGCCCCAGCCGCCATCGCCTCCGCACGCACAATGCGCTTGATGGCTTCTACGCACTTTTTGCGCAAGTCCTCATCGTAAAAGCGACAGCTCAACGCGATGCGAGCGGAATCGGGAATCACGTTATTGGCTTTACCCGCCTCCACCGAAGCCACCGTGATCACCGCAAACTTATTCGGTGGCACCTCACGCGAGACGATTGTCTGCAGCTTCATCACCGTCGCAGCTGCCAACACCACCGGATCCACCGAGCGGTGGGGCATTGATGCATGTGCGCCACGGCCAAACAGGGTGATCTCGATCGTCGTCGAGGATGTCATCACCGGCCCCGGCGCGGTGTACACCGTGCCCGCTGGCCCCGCCACCACGTGCTGCGCCAAACACACGTCGGGGTGCGGAATCGCCTTTGTCAGCCCGTCGGCCACCATCCCGTGGGCACCAATTGAGGCCTCTTCCGCTGGCTGGAACAACGCGACCACAGTGCCGCTCCACTTATCGCGCACCGAATCCAGCACGGCCATCGCCCCCAGCAAACTGGTGGTGTGGTGGTCGTGACCACAGGCGTGCATCGTGGGCACACGCTCACCCTGGGCATTGAGCTGCGAATGCTTCGAGGCGTAATCCACTTCCGTAGACTCCGCAACGGGCAAACCATCGAAATCCGCGCGCATTAACACTGTGGGCCCCTCGCCGTTGCGGAGCACGGCAGTAATGCCGTAGCCACCCAGGTTCGGGGTGATGTGCCAATCTGGGAACCGCTCTAATTCTTTACGGATGCGCTTGGCTGTCTGTTCCTCCGCACCGGACAACTCGGGGTGGGCGTGGAACCACTTGTATACGTCCTCCATCCATTCCAGGTCGGCGGGGGCGTTGTCGACGATTCCAGCTGGGCTACCCGATACAGTCACGGGAACTTACGCATCCTTTCTTACAGCAGTGGTGGTTGACTTCTTTTCTGCCTAATCATACTGCAGAATTCGCACTCTTTTCCGCCAGCTCCGCCAGCACCGTGACCAGTTGTGCCAGTGCTTTTCCGCGGTGAGACAACTCGTCTTTTCGCGCCGGCTCCAACTCAGCCGCGGATTTCCCTGGATGCTCCACGGGGCTAAACAGCGGATCGTATCCAAATCCGTTTTCGCCCTGCTCTTGGCGCAATACGCGCCCATCCCAGCGCCCGACTACCTCGTAGATCTCTCGCATCCCCAGTGTGTTAGCGAGTTCCTTAGGCAGCTGCAACACGCACGCCGAGACGAAGTGCGCCCCACGCCGCTCATCAGGTGTATCGGACAACTGGGCCAGCAATAGATCATTATTAGCTTGGTCATCGCCATGCCGGCCACACCACCGCGCGCTCAGCACTCCTGGCATACCGTTGAGTTCATCCACGGCCAACCCGGAATCATCGGCAATTGTTGGCAATCCGGTGTGCCGCACACCGTCGGCAGTTTTAATGTTCGCGTTATCGATGAAGGTTGCCCCGGTTTCGGGCGCCTCAGGGTATTCCTCCACCTCCGCCAAACTCACCAGCTCGATGCCGGCCACTTCTGCTGCTTCTAGCAGTCGGTTGAGCTCCGCTAGTTTCCTTTTATTTCTCGACGCCACCAGGACCCGCACGACCTATACCTCCCCTTGGGCCAAAGCGTGTTTCTGGGCTTCGATCAACTGGCGCAGTCCGCCTTCGGCAAGATCCAGCATGGCATTGAGTTCCGCGCGGTCGAACTCCGCATGCTCCCCCGTGCCTTGGATCTCCACAAAACGCCCCTGCTCCGTCATGACCACGTTCATGTCCACGTCCGCGCGCGAATCTTCCTCGTAGGGCAAGTCCAGGCAAGCAACACCATCGATAATGCCCACGCTGACGGCAGCCACCGGTGGCAACAGTGGTTCCCCGGGAACTACTCCCTGTTCCTGCAAAACCTTCAACGCATCGGCCAGGGCTACGTAGGCGCCGGTAATCGCAGCTGTGCGCGTACCACCATCAGCCTGCAGCACATCACAGTCGATGGCAATCGTGTTCTCCCCCAGTTGCGTGAGGTCCACCGCCGCGCGTAGCGCGCGTCCGACCAGACGGGAGATCTCATGAGTCCGCCCCTTGACCTTACCCTTCATGGATTCGCGCGGCATGCGCTCGTGCGTAGAGGATGGCAACATTGCGTATTCCGCGGTCAACCAGCCCTCCCCGGAATCGCGCTTAAATCGGGGCACCCCAATTTCCACACTGGCCGTGCACATCACGCGGGTGTTACCGAATTCCACCAGTACACTGCCTGCTGGGTTCGTAGTGAATCCGCGAGTGATGCGTACTGGGCGCATTTCATCGACTGCACGGCCATCGGCACGCTTGAAATCCGCGGGCGAAGCCGTTGTTGATTCGGAGTTGTTTCCTACTGGATTAGTCATGGTTGCCAGCATACGTTCCGCTCGCGACATCCCCAGCGCTCAGGTCATGCCCGACGCTCACGTCATCCCCGGCACTCAAGTC
>NZ_KV786184.1:30246-91607 GCF_001806865.1 Corynebacterium sp. HMSC28B08 | reverse complement strand
GCTCAAGTCATCCCCGGCACTCAAGTCACCCCCCCAGCGCTCAGGTCATCCCCCACCCCTTGCACGCACAATGTGCAGCAGAACTCCGACAAAATGACGCGTTTTTGTTGGATTTCTGCTGCACATTCATCACACTGACTCGGAGTTCAGCCACACACCCCCCACGCAACTCTGGACCTCAGCCACACACCCGCCACACAACCCTAGACCTCTGCCACACACCCGCCACACAACCCTGGACCTCAGCCACACACCCCCCCACGCAACCCTGACCTCAGCCACACACCCCCCACACTAAGCACGGCGGAGAAGAACCCCGGCAGCTACATCCCCCAGCGCACGCGCATCCCCGGGTAGGCCACTTCCGCTGGTCCGTCAAAGTGCTGCTTCGCCGCAGCCAAGGCACACTGTGCATCGCCCCACGGCGGAATGTGCGTGAGGATGAGCTTCCCCACTCCCGCTGCAGCCGCTACCCTACCGGCGTCATGCCCACTCATGTGCATACCCTGCGGCATGCCAGAATCGCGATCGCACCAGGTGGCCTCACACACCAATACATCCGCGCCCTGAGCGAGGTTTACAAGGTTTTCGGTGTACGCAGTATCACCCGTATAAACCACACTCGCCCCCTGCGTATCATGCACTCGCAAGAGGTAGCTCTCCGTTGTATGCACTGCTTCGGCAGCAAAAACCTGTAATCCGCCCATGGTCGTACACGGCCAGCGCGTGGCGTCGAATTGAGAAGTTCCCACCCGATAGTGAGAGACGGCGAAGGTATCGGAAAAATCATCCGGCTGATCGGGAAAATCGCCGGCTGCGTGCGACAAATGGTCGAACGCGATACGCGGGCCGATCAAATCGTGCACCCGCCCAGAGGGAGCCGTGGGATGGAAACGGCGCCACACCAAAAGGGAGGGAAAATCCAGGCAGTGATCAGCATGCATGTGGGAAAAAGCCATGTGGCATTGTGCAGGGTCAATGTCCCCGGCAGCCTGCATCGCTGCCAGAACCCCAGGGCCGATATCCATCAACAGGTCTTCCGTGCCCTCGCTGCGCACTAGGTATCCAGAGGCTGGCGCTTGTGGGCCAGCAACGCTGCCGGAGCAGCCGAGCACTACCAGTTCCATACCTGCAGATTGTTACATGAATTCCAGCAGAATTTGGTATTAACCACGGTTAAGTTGGGGCAATCTCACATTGGCTCCCCCAACCGTGGATTCGTCACGCGGAGCGGATAAACGGACGGCTACAACTGCCGTTATCACTATTGCAGCACGTCCAGGCCATTTGAGATGTTGGAATCTGCATAGCCCTTAACCTCAAACGCACCCGCTATCGCTACTGCAGCATATCTGGAATGCGCGAGACATCCGTGATCGCCGGCCCCAAGAACCGTTGCGCCAAATGGGCAAATCGTGTGGGATCCCCGGTGGACTCAAACACCAGTTCCACATTCCTATTCGGATCCTCATCCGCCAGTAAGTCCAGCTCGCTGAGCCGCCGGTAGACCATCTTCGCGGTTTCATCAGCGGAGTTCACCAACGTGACGTCATCCCCCATCACCAACTGCACCACCCCAGCCAGCAACGGGTAATGCGTACACCCCAGCACCACGGTGTCCACATCTGCATCTTTCAGTGGTTCCAAGTAGTTTTCCGCCAACCCCACAATCTGCCGTCCGGTAGTAATTCCCCGTTCCACGAACGGAACAAACTGCGGACAGGCCTGTGCCGTGACATCTACGTTGGGGCTCGCCGCAAAAAGGTCCTGGTAGCTCCCACTGGTCACCGTGGCCTGCGTGCCGATCACTCCCACCTTCCCGTTTCGGGTCGCAGCAACCGCCCGGCGCACCGCGGGCAAAATCACCTCGACCACTGGCACTGGATAGCGCTCCCGTGCGTCCCGAATAAAAGCCGAGCTGGCCGAATTACAGGCCACCACGATCATTTTGCAGCCGCGCTCCACCAACTCATCGGCAATAGCTGTCGATAATTGCCGCACCTGCGCCAACGGTTTATCTCCATATGGAGAATTTGCGGTATCACCGATATAGACGATATTTTCCCGCGGCAGTAGGTCCACGACCGACCGCGCCACAGTCAGTCCCCCCACACCGCTATCAAAAATGCCGATGGGCGCGTTATTGGACACTGCTTCTCCCTTGCTGTTTTGCTGTTTGTGGTGTGTTTTTGTTCATTCGCCCGCTTGTGTTAAGCCACTTTTCAGGGTGTTTCTATTTCACTGCACTCTTTTAGCTCCCTGAGGCCCTTTGCCTTAGACATTCTCGCTATTAGTCTTTTCTGGTCCACATCACTCGCCGATATATTGCCGGTGCAACGTGGCCGACCATTTTTTATACCGACGCCACCCTCATCCCCGCCATCAAATTCCTTCGACCCACGAGCCACGCGGCAACGAGTCCACCGATTGCTCCGAATAGATGTCCTTGCCAGCTTACTCCCGGGGTGGTGGGCAATACTCCCCACAACACGGAACCATAGGAAAACAGCACAACCCCGCCCAGCAAAATTTGCAGCAATTGCCGCGTGAACAATCCCCGCACAATCAAAAAAGTCAGCCAGCCGAAGATAACGCCCGAGGCTCCAATGTGTACGGTGCCTGGACCACCGAAAAGCCATGTGCCGATGCCGGCTACTAGAGCGATAACAATGGAGCTCAACCACAATACGCGCCGCCCGGATAGCGCAACCAGGAAAACCACAATGAGTGCGATGGAAGAGTTTGCCATGAGGTGACCAAAATCAGCATGCAAAAATGGCGCCAAGATAATTCCCACTAGCCCTTCCGGGGTCAGGGGATGAATTCCATAGGCTGTCAACCGCATGCCGGATAAAAAATTGATAAATTGAATTATCCAAATGATGGCTAGGAAACTCACGGTTGCGGAAATCGCGCTCCGGATGCGAGCGGTTTTCATAGGTCAGTAGCTTCTTTCCAACTGGGCACATCGAAGGCAGTTTCTGCCGCCAACACCGCATGCACAATTGCGCGTTCCACACAGCTGGCTGCGGTCGCAGCGATCATCGTCATCGCTACAGGAAGTTCAACGTTGTCATCCAACTGCTTTGTTCCCGTGGAAAGGCCGAACAGGGTATCCCCGTCCATAGGCATGTGCGACGGACGGATGGCTCTGGCCAGCCCATCATGGGCAGCAAGAGCCATGCGCTTGACGCTGGACTTCGACAAGTCCAGATCCGTGGCCACCACCCCGATGGTGGTATTGAGCATCTTGGTTCCCAGCCGATTCATCCCGCGCAAGCGTTCAACAGCTGGAGCGCTAATCGAGGTATTTGGCCCCACACCGTAATGGCGGAACTCTTCATCGAGTTCTGCTGCGATTCCCCACAGCGTGCCGTCCACCGGATTAAACACCGCACCTTGGGGGTTCACAACCACTCCCGCTGCAACGGTCACACCAGCTAGTGGACCATTGTCGGGAAAAACCGCGCTGGCCTGGCCAAATCCGCCTTTAAGCGCACCGGCACTCGCCCCCAGGCCGGCACCGACGTTGCCCATTGCGCTGAGCTCTCCACCGGCGAGGGAGGCTTGAGCTGCGCTGAGCTCTCCACCGGCGCCCGTGCCCCAATGCGCACCTAGATCCCCCTCAGCACTGGGTTTCCCCGCGTGCGTAGCACCTCCGCGCGCACCGCCCTCGAGTGCGTTTATAGTGGCAGCTCTTCCTGTGGCGGCATCCGGGCGCGAATGCCAGTCGCCCAACAGCAGGTCAAAGATCACCGCAGAAGCTACGATGGGAACGACTTTGTCTGGATGATCCGGCCCCAGTACGGGGAAACCAATACCCCTCGATTCCAGCTCGGCCATCACCCCCGAGGCGGCGTCAAGACCAAAAGCAGAACCACCCGACAAGCTGATCGCGTGAACTTGTTGCACCGTGTTGTGCGGTTCCAACAAGTCGGTCTCGCGAGTACCTGGCCCCCCGCCACGGACATCCACACTGGCGATAGCCCCTTTGGGCGCGACAATGACGGTTGTTCCTGAATCACCTCGCCCATCTGCGCAGATAGCGTGCCCCACGCGCAGGCCCGCGATATCAATCAGGCCGTTAGTCGGCCCGGTGTGACAGCCAAATAGGTCAATCATGGGTGCCGTTATCCGTATCCTCTTGGCCGTCGGCCCCCTCGTCCGGCACGTCGAGTTCGCCCATCACCGCGGTGAGCAAGCTATCCAGATGGTAGCCCAGCCACTCCAAATAATTGCTAGCGGCGATCAATTGATCGGAGTTATCCTCCAACGTCACACGGAATTCCTCCAGCTGCGCGGTGTGATACTGCCGAATATCAGCGAGGGCACCCAGCCACGGCTGTACCTCGTCTGGCGACAGGGAGATGTTGACGGACCCGTTGGGGCCCAGCATCGTCACCACGTACTGCAGGTTGAGGAGTTTGCGTTTGATGATGTCGGTCTCGTGCAGCTGACGCATCAAAGCGGCATCGCCATCCATCAACTCGGCATCGTCTTTAAAGAACGAAGGCAACATGCGCCGCAACCCAAGTTCATGAGGGGCCTCGGCGTGGCCCGAAGGCATACCCGTGAGTTCCGCGAGTTCGTCCTTGGGGGCGGTTCGCACTCGCTCCATGAGTTTGTCGGAGACCGTCGCTGCGGAATCACCAAGCATTTCCCGCTCAATCGGCTCCAGCACGGTGACATAGCGCGTTCCTCGCAGAACGCTTTTCTTTTTCGCCCAAGGTTGCATCTGTCTCCTCAGCTCCTTCGTCTGAGATTCATCGGGGGTGCGGTGGTCGCTATCCGTCGGAACGTTGCATCGTGGCCCACAGGCCAGCGGTTTGCAGTTTCTTCACATCGGCCTCCACTTTGTCGCGCTCCCCAGAGCTCACTACGGCTTTTCCTTCGTTGTGAACCTGCATCATCAATTCTGTTGCGCGCTTGCGGGAGTATCCCAGAACCGTTTGGAACACGTAGGTGACGTAACTCATGAGGTTGACCGGGTCATCCCAACAAATACACATCCAAGGGAGGTTGGCCTCCGTCTCGGTCTCGGGTAACCGCTCCTGAACTGGAGTAGCTGCGGGTGCTGCGGGTGAAGTCATGCCCCTAGGATACCGACGCCTCCCCGATCCTGTGTGCCCTGTGGGGTTGGTGGGTCCACAAGCACTGTCCGAGCACGTGACTAGAATCAACTTCGTGAACGATACGACCCCCCGCACAACTTCTCAAACGTCGCACGATGCAGCCCAGCGATCACCGTCAGGCGTAACACCAGGAATTCTCCCTGGCACTAACTGTGTACCGTCGTCCGCCTTGTTGACGGATATGTACGAGCTGACGATGCTGCAGGCCGCTTTGTTAGACGGCACAGCGCACCGGCAGTGCGCGTTTGAGGTATTCACCCGTCGCCTACCTAACGAGCGGCGTTATGGCGTGCTAGCCGGAACCGCCCGTGTGCTCGAGGCCGTAAAGCATTTCCGCTTTACCGATGATCAAGTCGACCACATGAGCTTCCTCAACGATGAAACCAAGGACTTCCTGCGGAAATACCGTTTCTCTGGGCAAATTGATGGCTACCGGGAAGGCGAGTTGTACTTTCCCCAGTCCCCACTCATGACGGTGCGTGGCACCTTTGCCGAATGCGTGATCTTGGAAACCGTCATCCTCTCAATCCTCAATGCGGATTCGGCTGTGGCCTCCGCCGCCGCACGCATGGTCACCGCGGCCGAGGGGCGCCCGCTCATTGAGATGGGATCGCGACGGACCCACGAATACGCTGCGGTGTCGGCAGCACGCGCGGCGTACCTGGCTGGATTCACTGCAACCAGCAACATGGAAGCGTCGCAGCGTTACGGAGTGCCGTCCAGCGGCACCGCTGCCCATGCGTGGACCCTGTTGCATACAAACCCCGATGGCACGCCAAACGAAGAAGCCGCTTTCCGGGCACAAATTGAGGCTCTGGGGTCCAGCACAACCCTGTTGGTCGATACCTACGACATCACCAAGGGTGTAGAGACTGCTGTGAAGGTTGCCGGTCCCGAACTAGGTGCAGTCCGTATCGACTCGGGCGACCTCGGTGTGCTCACCCGCCAGGTACGCAAACAGTTAGACCAACTGGGTGCTAAGAACACTAAAATCGTCGTTTCCTCCGACATGGATGAGTTTTCCATCGCAGCTTTACGCAGTGAACCCGTGGATGCATTCGGCGTGGGTACCAGCGTGGTGACCGGTTCCGGCGCCCCCACTGCCGGTTTGGTGTACAAGCTGGTGGAAGTCGATGGTGTTCCCGTCGCAAAACGCTCCCGTGGGAAGGCGAGCGTCGGCGGGGCTAAGGCCGCTGTCCGCGTGACACGCCCCACCGGTACCGCGGTCGAAGAGATCAGCTATCCGATCGATACACCCGCACCCGATACGGGCGATCTCCCCACCGTTCAGCTCACCATTCCGCTGATGCGCGATGGGCACACCGTCGAAGGGCTGGATACCCTGGAGCAATCCCGCGATCACTTGGCCAAGCAATTGGTGACCCTGCCGTGGGAGGGCTTGGCTTTGACTCGCGACGAACCAGCGTTGAGCGTACGGCACGTCACCGGGTAATAGGCTCCGTTTGGCCACCCTTATTCAGCGGTGCAAGCGCGCAGTCAATCAACGTAAAACTGCAAAGCAATCGACAAAAACTGCAAGGCAATCGACGTAAACGATTAGACGATCGGCGCAAGCGAGAAGGAGAGTTTTGCTCACATCCTCAGAGGACGTACTGGCAGCGGCCATCGAAGAACTCGGTGGTCAGCCCCGCGAGGGGCAAACGCGCATGACCCAGGCGGTGGCAGATGCCTTGGAATCCAACCATCATCTCGCTGTCCAAGCCGGAACGGGCACCGGTAAATCATTTGCCTACCTAGTTCCTGCCGCAATCCACGCTACGGACAAGGGGTTGCCCGTGGTGGTCTCCACCGCGACCATCGCACTGCAACGTCAGCTGGTGGAACGCGACCTGCCACGTTTGGCCAAAGCCATCGAGGATATGCTGCCTCGCCCGTTGGAATTCGCGATCCTGAAAGGTCGCAACAATTACCTGTGCCTCAACAAGGTCAATGCGGCTCCAAGCACAACCGAAAGCGAAGAAGCCGCTCTGCTGGACCCTGGCGAGGTCTCAGCTACCGGCCGACAAGTTGCTCGCCTGCACGAATGGGCGCAGGAAACTGAGGATGGGGACCGCGACAACCTAGACAAAGGTGTGTCAGACCGAGCGTGGCGTCAAGTATCCGTTACCTCCCGTGAGTGCATCGGCGCCACCCGCTGCCCCTTCGGCAAGTTGTGCTTCGCCGAACAGGCCAAATCCCGCGCGCAAGAAGCGGACATCGTGGTCACCAACCATGCACTGCTGGCCATTGACGCACTGTCCGAGAGTTCCGTGTTGCCCGAGCACGAAGCCGTCATTGTCGATGAGGCCCACGAGCTGGAGGGGCGCATCACCAACGTTGCCACAGCAGAGCTTTCGGGCACGGCGGTGGCGATTTTGGCTAAACGTGCAGGCAAGATCGGCCCCGACGATGCGGGCGCTGAGCTCAAGGAGGCCGGTGATGAATGGGTCAATGCCCTCGAAGCCGCCGTACTTAATGACGAATCAGCAGTTGGCCGTTGGACGTCTGTTCCCTCAGGCTTGGAACCTGCCCTTACTTCTTTACGCGACGCCGCGTGGTCCACGAATCGAAAAATCAACCAGATTCCCGCTGGTGAATTTGCAAACGATCCCGCCAAAGCAGCGGAACGACTGGCCATCCTTGTCGCGACGGAGGAGCTGAACGATACGTGTGTGCGTATCCTCAACGCCCACGCTCAAAACGAAACGACAGCCACCACCAGCGAAGACCTGATCGGAGAGGACGTAGTGTGGCTGTCCAACGATAACGAGCGCAAAATCGTGAGAGTGGCGCCCTTGAGCGTTGCCGATCTACTGCGGCAGAAACTGTTCGGATCCGCGACCGTGGTTCTGACTTCCGCCACCCTCGCCTTGGGCGGGAAGTTCAATGCCATGCTCAACGCGTGGGGAATCGGCAGAAAGGCCCGCACGCTGGATGTGGGAACCCCTTTCGATGCCGCGAAGCACGGAATTTTATACGTCGCACAGCATTTGCCGCCTCCCGGGCGCAGCGGTGTAAGCGATGAAGCCGTTGATGAAGTCGCCCAACTGATCAACGCCGCCGGCGGACGGACCTTGGGATTGTTTAGTTCCCGGCGCGCAGCCGAGGAGATGGCCAATAGATTGCGCTCAGTTGTTCCCCACAAAATTCTGCTTCAAGGGGAAGATTCCCTCTCGGCCCTCGTGGAGCAATTTCGCGAGGATGAATCCACCTGTTTGTTCGGCACTCTGGGGCTGTGGCAAGGAGTGGATGTTCCCGGGCGCAGCTTGTCGCTCGTGATCATGGATCGCATCCCATTTCCCCGCCCGGACGATCCCTTGCGGCAAGCTCGCAAGGAAGCAGCCGATAGCGCCGGGCGCAACGGTTTTATGGAAGTCGCGGCCAACCACGCTGCGCTGCTCATGGCGCAGGGGGCCGGTCGGCTATTGCGGTCGACGACCGACCGCGGTGTGGTGGCCGTGTTGGATTCGCGTTTAGCAACCGCGCGTTACGGCTCTTATATCCGAGCATCCATGCCCGGATTCTGGGAGACATCCAACGGCACCGTCGTCAAGAAGGCCCTACGGCGGTTAATCGCGGACTAAGCTTTTGTTGTTTCCCCATGGAAACATTGCTTCTTCGGTAGCATTTACGTTATTCGCGCCTGCGATACCGAGATGTTTCCCACACCGCGACAGGAGTCCAACCTATGCCCGTGAACAGCGAACGCCCGGACTTAGAGCTTTTCGAAGGCGGTCTTTACGACTACCTCTACGGGTCTCTATCCCCCGATGACGAAGACTGCATTGCCATTATTGACGTGGCCGATGGGTCGGAGACTACGTACGCGCAGCTGAAATTCTTTGTCAATTCAGCAGCGGGGTGGCTGGCGCATAAGGGAATCAGTAAAGGAGACGTGGTTGGTCTTCATTGCCCTAATTCGCTTGCGTTCATCGTTGCCACGCACGCAATCTGGCGCCTTG
Source organism: Corynebacterium sp. HMSC28B08 (assembly GCF_001806865.1). Lineage (NCBI taxonomy): Bacteria > Bacillati > Actinomycetota > Actinomycetes > Mycobacteriales > Corynebacteriaceae > Corynebacterium > Corynebacterium sp. HMSC28B08. The sequence continues at coordinate 82,513 of NZ_KV786184.1, read as the reverse complement.
GGGCCGTCATGTCTCCGGTTTCTCTTTTGGCGACGCCCCAGTCTATCGGCGAACAGATGCAAGACTCGGGCGCCAAGTTGCTGCTGACCGTGGCCGCACTGGGTGAGTCTGGTATTGAGGGTGGCAAGCTCGGGGGCCTGAGTGAAGACGATATAGTCACCTTGGATACCGCGCAGGGGCTGCAGCAGATGCTGGCGGAGCGCAGGACGCCACCCCAGGTCACGATCGACCGGGACAATGATCTGGCGGTCCTGCCCTACTCGTCGGGCACCACCGGGCTACCCAAGGGGGTGAAGCTGACCCACCTGCAGCTGGTTTCTAACCTGCAGCAGGCAGCCGATATTGAGCTCGTCAAGCACGACGATGTGGTGTTCGGTGTGTTGCCGTTTTTCCACATCTACGGTTTGACCGCGCTGGCGAATGCCACTTTGTCCGCACGGGCGACGTTAGTAACAGTACCGCGTTTCAGCTTGGAATCCTTCCTCGAGGCACACCAGAAGTTTAAGGTCACGTTTACTTTCATCGCCCCGCCAATCGCTGTGCTATTGAGCAAGCACCCGGCGGTGGATAATTACGATCTCTCATCTCTGCGCGCTTTCTTCAGTGGTGCTGCCACACTTGACGAGGAACTCGCGCTCGCCGTGGAGAAGCGCCTGGGTGTGCACATGCAACAGGGATACGGCCTCACCGAGACTTCCCCGCTGGTGTTCGCCAACCTAGATAAAGCCAACAACCGCGGGTCCGTGGGGCGCGTTGCGGCCAACACGGAATACATGATTGTGGACGTGGAGTCGCTGGAGGAAATTGGGGCTCCGACCGAAGGTGATGGGGTGATCGAGCAGCAAGTCGGCGAGCTTTGGGTCCGCGGTCCGCAAGTCATGGTTGGTTACCTCAACAAACCAGAACAAACCGCTGCGACGCTCACTGAAGATAAGTGGCTCCGCACGGGTGACTTGGCGCGTCAAGATGCGACCGGCAACGTGTTTATCGTGGATCGCCTCAAGGAGCTCATTAAGTACAAGGGCTATCAGGTACCGCCAGCTGAACTAGAAGCCCTGTTGCTGGGCCACCCACAGGTTGCCGATGTTGCCGTCGTAGGTACGGTGCGCGATGACGGGGAGGAAATCCCCAAGGCGTTCGTTGTTCTGCAGCCCGGCGAAACTCTAACTGCAGAAGACATCATGGACTACACGGCCGCTCGCGTGGCACCGTACAAGAAGGTGCGCGCAGTGGAGTTTATTGACCAGATCCCTAAGAGCGCGACAGGCAAGATTCTGCGACGAGAATTGCGGGCCCGCGAGGCGAAGTAACACGGCACCCTAGGGGTGCGAACCTGGCAAAGGCTCGCACCTGCCCTAGTCCTGGGATTCTAGGGGGACGCGGCGGTACGTGCCGTCGCGAAGATCCGCATCCTCGATTTCGTGGCGAGAGATACCCAGGATAAACAGCACCTGGTCTAGGAACGGCTGGTTCACTGACGTATCCGCGACATCACGCAAGGCGGGCTTGGCATTAAACGCAATGCCCAGTCCCGCCGTGGAAAGCATGTCGATATCGTTGGCCCCGTCGCCCACCGCCACCGTTTGGTTGAGCTGCAGACCATTGGACCACGCGAATTCCTTGAGGCATTCTGCTTTTGCCTTACGATCAATCACCGGCCCAATCACCCGGCCCGTGAGCTTTCCGTTGATGATCTCCAGGGTATTAGCCCGGGCAAAGTCCAAGTCGAGCTCGCGCGCTAGGGGTTCAATTACTTGGATAAATCCGCCGGATACCACGCCCGCCTTGTATCCCAAGCGCTTGAGGGTACGGATCGTAGTACGCGCTCCGGGAGTCAATTGAATGTCACGTGCAACGCGATCAATCACGCTGGCATCCAACCCAGCCAGAGCCTTAACCCGCTCGTGCAACGACTCAGCAAAATCCAGCTCACCCCGCATCGCGCGTTCAGTAACTTCCGCGACCTCGGCTTCCCTTCCGGCATAAGCCGCCAGCATCTCTATGACCTCGTGTTGAATGAGCGTGGAATCCACGTCAAAGCAAATGAGCCGCTTAGCTCGGCGGGCAAGGCCAGCGCGCTCAATAGCGATATCAACACCGATTTCGTGAGTGAGCGTGGCCAGCGCCTTACGAAGTGGAACGCCACCGCCCGGTGCGGGGTTTGCCACGGTGATGTTGAATTCCACACCGGTCACGGGGTAATCAGCAATCCCGCTGATGGTATCGATGTTGGCATCGTAGTCAGCCAAGGTTTGGCCAATCCGGGAAATGTGTGCTGCGGTGAGCGGGCGACCCAAAACCACCATGACGTGGGTCGAATGCGGACGGGTGGAGGATACATCCCGATCAGCTTCCACACTGACACGCATCCCATAGGCATCGAGGGTTTGCTCCAGACCAGACGACATGGGTGCAATGTCTTCCGTCGCCACCCCCACTAGGGCTCCGAGCGAAAGGTTGCCGCGGAACACCGATTGCTCAATATCAAGCAGTTGCACGTTGTAAGAAGTCAACACGCGAAAGAATCCCGCGGTGACACCCGGACGATCCGGACCCACGACGGTAACCACTGCGGGTACGAGATTTTCCGAGAGGGTCTCGGTTATACAGTCCTCAAAAAGCACGTGGGAAGATCCCGCCGTGGCAGTATCCTCCGTTCGCGCGGCTGGGCGCGGGCTGCGCTCCGCGCTGTCATCTACCGCATTATCGGTGGAGGCATTGAAAGGGTTTAAAGGGGAATCAGCTGGAATCGTCACTCCCCTATTCAACCATTCCAACAAGCAGAGCTGTGAGTCTAGGTGTGTTTTCAGCAGCCCCTTCGCACATAGCGGAACCCCGCCGCCCCAATCCAGTTGGTGACCGGTTGGGACGGCGGGGCGTCGGAGGAAAAAGAGCCGATTAGAAGTGACGGCCGACGTGTGCCTCGTCGCGCAAGCGCTTGACCACGTGTGGGTGGTGCAGCTCGAACGCTGGGCGCTCGGAGCGGATGCGAGGCATGGAGGTGAAATTGTGGCGTGGAGGAGGGCAAGAGGTAGCCCACTCGAGAGAGTTGCCGTAACCCCATGGATCGTCAACGGTCACGACCTCGCCGTAGCGGTAGGACTTGAAGATGTTCCACACGAATGGGATGACCGAGATGGCCAGGATGATCGCGCCGATGGTGGATACCTGGTTGTACACGGTGAACCCGTCGGTTGGCAGGTAGTCAGCGTAACGACGTGGCATACCTGCGTTACCAGCCCAGTGCTGGATCAGGAAGGTGGTGTGGAATCCGATCATGGTCAGCCAGAAGTGGAGCTTGCCCAACTTCTCGTCCAGCATGCGACCGGTCATCTTCGGGAACCAGAAGTAAATGCCAGCGAAGGATGCGAAGGCCACGGTGCCGAACAGGGTGTAGTGGAAGTGGGCAACCACGAAGTAGGTATCGGAGACGTGGAAGTCCAGTGCTGGGGATGCCAACATGACACCGGTCAGACCACCGAAGAGGAAGGTAGCGAAGAAGCCGATGGCGAAGATCATTGGCGTTTCGAACGTCAAGCGGCCGCCCCACATGGTGCCCAGCCAGTTGAAGAACTTCATGCCGGTTGGAACACCGATCAAGAAGGTCATAAAGGCGAAGAATGGCAGCAGCACAGCGCCGGTGACGAACATGTGGTGAGCCCACACGGCCATGGACAGCGCAGCAATGGACAGAGTTGCGAAGACCAAGCCTACGTAACCGAACATTGGCTTACGAGAGAACACTGGGAAGATCTCGGAAACGATACCGAAGAACGGCAGAGCCAGAACGTAAACCTCTGGGTGGCCGAAGAACCAGAACAGGTGCTGCCACAAGATAGTGCCACCGTTAGCAGGGTCATAGATATGGCCACCGAGCTTGCGGTCGTACAAAACACCCAGGGCAGCAGCAGCCAGCAGTGGGAAGATCAACAGAACCAACAGGGAGGTAACCAAGATGTTCCACGTGAAGATTGGCATGCGGAACATGGTCATACCTGGTGCGCGGAGGCACAGGATGGTGGTGATCATGTTAATTGCGGAAGCAATGGTACCCACACCACCGACACCAACACCCAAAATCCACAGGTCAGAACCAACGCCTGGAGAGTGGATCGCATCAGAGAGTGGGGAGTACATGGTCCAGCCGAAGTCAGCCGCGCCGCCTGGAGTCAGGAAGCCGGAGATCATGATAACGCCACCGGCGGTGGTCAGCCAGAAGCCCAGAGAGTTCAGACGCGGGAACGCCACATCTGGCGCGCCAATCTGCAGGGGCATGATGTAGTTAGCGAAGCCGAACACCATTGGCGAACCGTACAGCAGAAGCATGATCGTGCCGTGCATGGTGAACAGCTGGTTGAACTGCTCGTTAGAGACAAATTGCATTCCCGGGTGGAAAAGCTCCAAACGGATCAGCAATGCCATCAAGCCACCGATAAGGAAGAAGGTGAACGCCATGATCAGATACATGATGCCCAACAACTTGTGGTCGGTGGTGGTCAGCATCTTCCATGCCATGTGACCACGACTTGCTTGATCCGAAAGCGGAGCAGGCCGGGTGGGGGCGACTACTTGGTGGCCCTCCCGTGGCGCTACTGCGGTCATTCGTTCCTCCTGACTTAGCGGAGCTACTCCCTTTGCCGGGGTAGCTCCTTAAGAATCATCTTTCCGCGGACTGGCTTAGTCTCGTCAATACCAGCCATTAGTCGCAGGAATGGCTTTATATTAGCCCGTTTAGGCATATTTCAATAGCCCAGCCGGTGGGGGCAGCCCCCGCTCCCCACGTTTTCGGGGGTGACTTGACGGTGGTTTCTTGCAATTTTGACTCGCAAAATGTCAAAACGTGGGAAAAATCACAAATACCGGCGCCGGCCCGAAGGGCCAGTCACCGGAATTCGCAAGGCGCTGGTTTCTACTGGGGTCTTAGAAGTCCCAGTCATCATCGGTAGTGTTTTCAGCCTTACCGATAACGTAGGAAGATCCGGAGCCCGAGAAGAAGTCGTGGTTTTCGTCTCCACCGGGATTCAAGGCAGACAGGATCGCCGGGGAAACCCGGGTCTCATCCGCTGGGAACAGCCCCTCATAGCCAAGGTTATTCAAGGCCTTGTTCGCGTTATAACGCAAGAATCGCTTAACGTCCTCGGTCCAACCAAGCTCGTCGTACAGATCCTCGGTGTACTGCGCTTCGTTGTCGTAGAGCTCCAGCAACAGATCGAAGGTGTGCTCCTTGAGTTCCTCCCGACGCTCCTCGCTCTCTTGCTCGAGGGCACGCTGGTACTTGTAACCGATGTAGTAACCGTGCACGGACTCATCGCGAATAATCAATCGAATGATGTCCGCAGTATTCGTCAGCTTCGCGTGTGAGGACCAGTACATCGGCAGATAGAAACCAGAGTAAAACAGGAAGCTTTCCAACAGCACCGATGCGATCTTACGCTTGAGTGGGTCTTCACCGTCGTAGAAGTCCAGCATGATTTTAGCTTTGGACTGCAGATGTTCATTTTCCTCAGACCAACGGAAAGCATCATTGATTTCCGGCGTGCTGGCCAGGGTCATGAAGATCGACGAGTACGACTTTGCGTGAACGCTCTCCATGAAGGAGATATTGGTGAAGACGGCTTCTTCATGCATGGTTTGGGCATCAGCTATCAAGCGCACGGCGCCGACGGTGCCTTGGATGGTGTCCAGCATCGTCAAGCCAGTAAACACACGCATCGTGGTTTGCCGCTCAATCTCGTTGAGGGTTCCCCAGCTCTGCACGTCATTGGACAGCGGCACCTTTTCAGGCAACCAGAAGTTTGCCGTCAGTCGGTCCCATACCTCAAGGTCCTTATCATCTGGAATGCTGTTCCAGTTGATGGCCGAGATTGGATCGCCCTCTACCCTACGGGCCGGGGAGTGGGGTTCATGCGCACCCATGTTCTCTGGACTCCTTACTCAATTGTCATTGCTCCCCCACTCTAGCCCAAGAGTTACGGGTGCCGATCGACGCATCTCACCGTCAGGCGAGGCTCCATAATCTCCGCGCTGCGCAAGTTTTCGCACTCCGGTTTTGGCCGTTGGCGGGGAGGGTGGCGTCGAGTAGAAGAAGAGAAATGAGAACACCGAATTATTAGGTAAGCCTTATAGTATGGCGGGGAAGGATAGGCTTATATTGCTAGCGCGGTGGTGAAAGTGCTTGTATCTTCGATCATATGAGCATTAACGAGAAGTTCCAGAAGCAATTGAATGACCAAGTAATCGCTGAGCACCAAGCTGCATTGGTGTACACCCAGCTGGCTTACGAGCTGGATCGCCTGTCTTTCCCGGGCATGCGTAACTGGATGTTTGCGCAGGCCTCCGAGGAACGCGAGCATGCGCAGCGTTTTGCAAGCCATCTGTTGGACCGCGATGCCCGCGTGGATATCGAGACCATCGAGATGCCAACGATCAAGATCTCCACTCCCCTAGACGCGTTTGAGGCCGCACTCGAGCACGAAAAGAAGGTTTCCGGAATGATCCGCGACCTGGCTCGTACTGCCGATGAGGTTGACGACATCGATTCCCGCTCACTGCTCAATGCCTTCCTCAGCGAGCAGATTGAGGAAGAGTCCACCGTGAGCGAGATCATCGACCGCATCAAGCTGGCCGGCAACGAGGGCTCCGGACTATTGCGCATCGATTCCGAGCTGGGCGAGCGCTAAAACCCTGTAGCTGGGCGAGCGCCTACCGCTCAGTGGCGAGCTAGCCGAGTACCAGTACCGAGCGAGCGCTGACCTGGCGGCAGCGAGCCAGCTGAATAACAGGGCCCCGCTGCAGTGAGTGTGCCCTATAACTCCCAAAAAGGGGAGCAATTCTTTCTCGAATTGCTCCCCTTTTTCGTTACTGTCGGCACGACCTGAAGCGGCCAGCACTAGGGAGCTCGGCGTTAACCGCGCCCCTAGGGCTCTTGAGACCCCATTCGGCCAGTTCAAACCTTGCAGTACATACCGCCTTTACAGCATGCAGCTTACGCAGCCTTCAACCTCGGTACCAACCAGCGCGGTTTGGCGCAGGCGGATGTAGTAGATCGTCTTGATGCCCTTACGCCATGCGTAAATCTGAGCACGGTTGATGTCACGCGTGGTTGCGGTGTCCTTGAAGAACAACGTCAGGGACAGTCCCTGGTCCACGTACTTGGTGGCCACGGCATACGTATCGATGATCTTCTCGAATCCGATCTCGTACGCATCCTGGTAGTAATCCAAGTTCTCGTTCGTCATATACGGTGCCGGGTAGTACACGCGCCCGATCTTGCCTTCCTTACGAATCTCAATCTTGGAGGCAATAGGGTGAATAGAGGACGTGGAATTGTTGATGTAGGAAATCGATCCTGTAGGGGGCACTGCCTGCAGGTTACGGTTATATAGCCCATACTCCTGCACAGACTTCTTCAGTGCGGCCCAGTCCTCGGCAGACGGCACCTGGATGCTGGAGTTATCGATGATGTCCCGTACGCGCTCGGTGGTGGGCTGGAACTCCGCCGGATCGTAGCGATCGAAGAACTCACCCGATGCGTAATCGGAGTTCTCAAAGTTCTTGAAGGACTCGCCACGCTCTTTCGCAATCGCATTCGAGGCTTTGAGGGCTTCATACATCACCGCAGCGAAGTACACGTTGGTGAAGTCCAATGCTTCTTCTGAGCCGTAGTGAATGTGCTCACGACCAAGGAATCCGTGCAGGTTCATCTGGCCCAAGCCGATGGCGTGCGAGTGGTCATTGCCCTGTCGCACAGATGGCACGGAATCGATGCTGGTCTGGTCCGCCACGGCGGTCAGCCCGCGAATAGCGGTCTCGATGGTTTTCGAGAAGTCCTGGCTATCCACTGCTTTCGCGATATTCAGAGAGCCTAAGTTGCAAGAAATATCGTCGCCGATGGTCTCGTACGTCAAATCGGCATTAAACACCGACGGGGTGGAGACCTGCAGAATCTCGGAACACAGATTGGAGTGCGTGATGCGCCCCTCGATTGGGTTGGCACGGTTCACGGTGTCCTCGAACATGATGTACGGGTAACCCGATTCGAACTGAATCTCGGCCAACGTCTGGAAGAACTGTCGAGCGTTGATCTTCTGTTTGCGAATCCGTGGATCCTCCACCATCTCCTCATAATGCTCAGAGATTGGAACGTCGGCAAAAGGCTTGCCGTAAATGCGCTCCACATCGTATGGGGAGAACAAGTACATATCGTCGTTGTTCTTCGCCAACTCGAATGTGATGTCCGGAATCACTACGCCCAGCGAGAGGGTCTTGATGCGGATCTTCTCGTCCGCATTCTCGCGCTTGGTGTCCAGGAATCGCAGGATATCCGGATGGTGGGCGTGCAGGTATACAGCACCTGCGCCTTGGCGTGCACCCAGCTGGTTGGCGTAGGAGAACGCATCTTCCAGAAGCTTCATGACTGGAATCACGCCAGAGGACTGGTTTTCAATGTGCTTGATCGGCGCACCGGCCTCACGAATATTGCTGAGCAGCAGGGCCACGCCACCACCGCGCTTGGAAAGCTGCAATGCGGAGTTAATGGAGCGACCAATGGACTCCATGTTGTCCTCAATACGCAGCAAGAAACAGCTAACGGGTTCGCCTCGCTGTGCTTTACCAATGTTCAAGAACGTGGGAGTCGCAGGCTGGAAGCGCCCATCCATGATCTCATCCACCAGGCTTTCCGCCAGGTCACGATCGCCTGCCGCAAGCCCGAGGGCAACCATGCACACGCGGTCTTCGAAACGCTCCAAATAGCGCTTACCGTTGAAGGTCTTTAGCGTGTAGGAGGTGTAGTACTTGTAGGCACCCAAGAAGGACTGGAAACGGAACTTCTTCGCGTAAGCGCGCTTAAACAGTGACTTCACAAATGGGAAGTCGTAGTGATCCAAAACGGCCTTATCGTAGTACTTGTTTTCCACGAGGTAGTGCAGTTTTTCCTGCAAGTCGTGGAAAAATACCGTGTTCTGGTTCACGTGCTGCAGGAAGAATTGGTTGGCTGCTTCCCGGTCCTTGTCGAACTGGATGTTTCCATCTTTGTCGTACAAGTTCAGCATGGCGTTTAGCGCATGGTAATCCAGCTGCTCCGATGCACTGACCGGCTCGGCTACGGTCTTACCAACTTCGCTCGTCGTCATGAAAACCTCTCCTCTATGCACGCTCTGTGAGTCGCCGGCCGGTGCCGGCTTTCGTGCGTGCGCTTGTACTTTGGCTAGTTTAGGCAAGTTTCCCGACATTCGTTCCACTCACCAATTGTTGGATGCTTTTGGTCTTGTGACCTGCTTTTTATCTCGACGCCCCGCTGCACCCGATCGAGGCTATCCATTAGGCGCTCTGTTCCCAGCGCCCTTCGTTTCGCAGTGATGCTTCGAATTCGGCTAAACCCTCACGCACTCGTTGTACATCATGATCAGTTCCCATGAGCTCAAAACGATAGAGGTAGGGCACTCGACATTTGGCGGAGATGACATCGCCCGCTTTACCGAAGTCGACTCCAAAGTTCAGGTTGCCGGCGGCAATCACTCCCCGCAACAGATTCCTGTTGTTCTCGTTGTTGAGGAAGTGGATCACTTGTTTGGGCACGGGCCGATTGAGATCCTGTGTCATTCCCGCTCCACCACCGTATGTGGGCACGATAAGCACATGGGGTTCCGCAACAATCAAAGGTTGTTCGTTTCGTCGCAACGGGATGCGCTTGGCGGGCAGATCCAGTTTCTGCACGAAGCGGTGGGTGTTTTCCGTCGTTGACGAAAAGTACGTAATAAGCATGGGTTTTTCTCCGCTACTAGTTCACGCCCCCAGCCTGTGTAAGGCTGGGGGCGTTGAATTACCCCGGGTTACAACTCCCGAGGTCTGAAGCGCTAGGCAGCCTCGGCAGCTAGGGTGCGAATCCGATCTGGTCGAAACCCGGACCAGTGTGCGTCACCGGATACAACCACTGGAGCCTGTAGGTGCCCCAAAGCCATTACGTAATCCCGAGCCTCATCGTCGAGACTGATGTCCACGAGATCGTACTCGAGGCCCGCCTTATCAAGGGCGCGCGTGGTGGCCTTGCACTGAACACATGCTGGCTTGGTGTAGACGGTGATCATAACGTGTGGTTCTCCTGGTTGGGCGTGGCTGCGACTCTATGCACTATTGGTCAATGGTCCTGCGCGAGCTAATAGAACGAGCGGCTTATCGCCGCATCCATCCGGGCAGTCAAGGCGTTCTCCCCGCTGGGCGCTGTGTTGCACTGCGCCCTCTATTCGCTGTCGCGCTGACTTGTCCGAGACTACACGCCCCGCGGCAACCACACAACTCATTCACCACAATATTTTGGGGTAATTACACGGGATAAATACTACATATAGTAGTTACAACGAGGGAATTCGCAGGTGGCATATCAGCCGCGCCACTACATATTGAACTAAGAAAAAACATTCTTGTAATTCCTACCCACGGCAACCTCACCCGCCGCACACCTTCACCAGCATCCACCCCCCACTGCCGCTACCCCATTATCCAGCCACCCCCCCCTCCCACTATCTCTGCCTCATTACCCAGCACCACCCCTCCCACCAGCACCCAATAAACAAAAAACTCTCGCCACACCCATTGCGAGTGTGACGAGAGTTTCAAGCCTCACAGCGGAGGCAGAAAGACATCCCGTAAAACGGACTGTCAAGAATTCACTTAGCCCTGACGAGCCTTGAAGCGTGGATCCTTCTTGTTGATCACGTAGACCTTACCGTGGCGACGAACGACCTGGGCGCCCGGCTTGTTCTTCAGCGACCGAAGGGACTTGCGGACCTTCATCGGGCGCTCCTTTCTTCATCGACGACTTTCAGCTCAACACCCAGTTCCAACTACAACTCACAAGGGGTTTCGGGAACCGCGACGGGGCTTACCACTATGAAAGGTAGCTCCGGTGTGCGCTAAGGTGTTCAGCACAAACACAAGCGATGATATTACGCGATAGCCTGACATAATCCAAAACCGGAGCCACGGGCCCGATTGTTCTCTCGCCGAAAGGTTACACAATGTCCACCACTGACCCCCGCCCTCTTCAAAGGCGAATTATCGAGGAACTTCACACCCGCCCAACTATTGAACCCGCCCAAGAAATCACCACTAGGGTGAAGTTTCTGGTCAACTACCTAAAGAAGACTCGCGCCAAGGGTTACGTGTTGGGCATCTCGGGCGGACAAGATTCCACGCTGGCGGGAAAGCTGGCTCAGATGGCAGTGGAACAATTCAACGAGGAACAAGCAGGGTGGGCGGAGGCAGATCCACACACCGATCCTTCCTCCCTCACACCAGCAACTTTTATAGCTGTCCGCCTCCCCTATGGCGTGCAGGCCGACGAGGACGATGCACAGATTGCTTTGCAGTTCATTCAGCCAAGCGAATCAGTTGTTGTCAATATCAAAGACTCCACAGATGCGATGGCGGCGGCTACGGCTACTGCTTTGGATATCGACAACATCACCGATTTCAATAAGGGCAACGTGAAAGCTCGGCAGCGCATGATCGCGCAGTACGCCATCGCGGGACAACGCGGATTGTTGGTCATCGGCACCGATCACGCCGCCGAAGCCGTTACTGGGTTTTACACCAAACACGGTGACGGCGCTGCCGACGTCGTTCCGCTAGCAGGCCTCACGAAGAACCAAGGAGCGGCGATGCTGCGTGAATTGGACGCGCCCGAGACGACGTGGAAGAAAGTCCCCACTGCCGATCTCGAGGAAGACCGACCAGCGCTGCCCGATGAGGAAGCCCTCGGTGTGCGATACACCGACATCGATGCCTACTTGCAAGGCGAGGGAGTCTCCGATGAGGCGGCAGCAAGAATCGAGCACTTGTGGTTCACATCCCGTCATAAGCGCACCACACCCGCCACACCTCATGACACGTGGTGGAGGGAGTAGCAGTGGAACCCCGTTAACTAACGGCTCGCCCGGGAATTCCCATTTAGTCAGCTACATCAGAAACTGCATAGCGATAACCGCGGCAAAGCCCACGTACCACACGAGGGTGATGGCCAGCGGCACCCCAATGCCTTCCGCGGTGGGTTGACCGCGTTGGCGTCGAGACTGACGAACCGTATGTGTCAGCGACATGACAAACAGTGGCAGGGTGACCGACCACACGACCATGCACCAAGGGCACAGGGCCACAATGTTGAAGATCGCTTGGAAGGCCAGCCAGTGGACGAAGACAACAGCTAGGCCCAGCCCCACGACAACGCTCCACCACAGCCACCGCGGCAAACGGGCGCCCACCAGCAACACCACGGCGATAGTCATCACCACAGGGAAGCCGATCATGCCGATAAAGGGGTTCGGAAACCCAAAGGCACTGGCTTGGCTGGAAGCCATCACGTCGGAACACGACACCACATCGTTTAAGGTGCAGGCAGGGGTAAAGCTGGAATCCAAGACTAACTTGATCTTGTCGTACATGATCAGGGTGGAAAACCACAGACCAATCGCGGCCAAGACCAACATGAGGATGGCAAAACCACGCGAGGCGGGCAGTCCCCGTGCCGAGCGATCCAAGGTGGTGGCGGGGGCACTGGAAGCCGTGGGTGCGGTGGTTGTGGCCACTGCGGCGGCTGGTGTTTCAGTCATGACAAACTTTCGGTCTCCTGCTCCTCGCTAACGGTCCCGCACGCCATGCTCCCAACTACGTCTTGCTCGTGACAGCGAATAGGCCGATGCCGATGGAGCTTCAGCGCGTTTTTCGCATTTGTGTAGTCAACGACAGCGCGGGGTCCGTGAAGGACAGTTAGTAGTGGACGGTTAGAAGGGGATATCTGCCACAGAGTTTACCGCCATCACCCTTGCCGTCCTAGGTAGTTCAGCCCGAATGGCCTGTGGCCTTTGTCTCCTTAATTCTCCAGCTGTTGTTTTTTCTTTTTCCGACGCCGCGCTCCGAACTCTCGCCATCCCACTAAAAGAAGTACGAGTGCGATAACAATGAGGTCCACAATCATCCACCAGGACAACACCGGTCTCCACTTGTCGGCTGGTTCATTGGGGTTATCCATCGGCACCCTCTCGGCATTAACCAGCAAACGATCGGTATTAATGCCATAGGGGGTACATGTCACCATGGTCAGCTTATCTTTGCCTTTTTCGTAGGTGACTTGCTGCCATTGGTCCGGTTTCACCACCTTCTGGCCGTGCACCTTGTACTTCAGCTTCTCGCCCATCACTTCCACAAACACTTCATCACCATCTTTGAGTTTGCGGAGATTATCGAACATGGATGCGTTGACCATCCCGGTGTGGGCCGATAGCAAGGAGTTTGTTCCATCTCCACCAACCGGCAGATCAGAGCCATACATGTGGCCCACGCCCTTGTACAGCACGCTGGAATTCGTCGTGTGATACACCGGCAAGTCCACATCAATGGCCGGGATCCGAAGCCTCGCCATCACCCCGCCCGTCTCGGGAGGGTTGAGGGTGCTCATGTACCGATCAAAGCCCTCATCCCCTTGCCGCGCTGGGCGCGCGTGGTGACCTTGCCTCGCCAAGAAAGCATTGTATTCCCGCGCTTGCTGCAGATAGTGCTCCGTGAGCTGCGGGGGTTTGATGTTCTCCACATCTTGGGAGTACTTCTGCGCCTGGTTGTTGAGCTGCCAGTCGTTATACAGCGTGGCGACGAGCGGATACAGCAAGATCACCACGCCCAACAAGATCCAAAAGAGATCCCGCCGGCGCTTGCGCGTTTTCCGCTTCTTCCGCCGGGGCGGCGCTGCGCCGAGCCCCTCATGCGGGGCCCGCGCGTGCGCATCTGGGAGATCAGTGGTCATCGCTGCCCATCGTAACCCTGCTGGGAATCCAGACCGTCATTCCACGGTGACGTGACACCTGCGTTGTCGAGGGTGCCATCGCTATCTGGGTCGATGGGACCGTTGTCCGCAAATCCCTCACCCTCGTCATCGTCGCGGCGTCGGAAGTAACGGTAGAGACCATAAGCTAGGGCGAGCAGGCCCAGCAGAATGACAATCAACAACGTCTGAGCACCCGTATCCGGCAGCATCCAGCCGATGGCCTTCTGCAAACGGATCGCACCATACGTGTCCGTGCTGGAGACTGCGCCGGCTTCATCGCTGGCGTTCGCGATGACCGTCACCTCACCCCGGTAGCTGAAGAACGTGTCCGTGGGCTCGGTAATCTCCACGTCAAAAACGCACTCGTGCGCGTTACCGCTGGCAAGTTGCAAGGTGGCCACCTGGCAGAACCCTGGATCGATAACCCCTGAGTCCGGGACTGTGAGGGTAGTGCCCGCGGTATTGGTAATCTTCCGCCCAGCAAGCGATGGATCCTTGAGCGCGAAGCCACTCAGGGATTGTGCGCCTGTGTTCGTGATGGTGTAGTGCATCCTCATCGATGTGGCATCATCTGGAAGAACCGCGGTATCCGCCACTGCTCCCGTGATAGAGCTAATGGGCGAGCCGTCGATCTTCTTTTCGACCTGCACACCCGGGAAGCTGTTCTGTGCAGTGAGAGACCACTCGGCACCCTGGGTAGACAAGTCGGTGGCCGATTCGACCGGCAATACGCTGAAATTGACTCTTCGCAGGTTCTCCTCCAACGGTTCGCCAGGCGCCGGTGCCGGTGCAGGTGCTTGTTCCACCGTGGGATTAGCGATACGCGCGCCATGTTGAGTCACACTGAGGATAGGGTTAGATTCTGCAACTCCATCGTTGATTTCCCGCACAAAGCACGGCGAGTCGATGGGTACCGACGCGAAGGTTCGGCTCTCACCCGTCTTCAGCGTAAAGCTCGGATCATTCGGCGAGCATGACTGCTGGAATTCGAACGTTGCGCCTTCACCCGCATTACCTGCCGAGGTCTTCGTGAATGTCACATCCGCCACGCCTCGGAAGTTGTGGTTTTCCGCGCCAACAACCATTTCAGTCTCCGTAGACGACAAGTCCGCGGGAACCCTGAACGTGAATTGACGGTTCTTCTGGGCATCGGTCACCGCTGCGGGAGCGACCCTCGACAGCGGGGTTGACGGAGCGCCTTCGGCCGCCAGACCCCTAATCCATGAGTTGAACTGGGTTGCCGGGGTCCGGGCTCCCGCAGTTACCGCCAGTTGCTTGCGCGGTGCGAGTGCCGGACTATCGGCAAGATCCATGGTGCAATCCACGCCCACCGGCAAATCCACTATGAATCCACCTGGAGCGGGAGCAGCGGTTGCTACCGATGCACCAATCGGAGTTTCTGCCGTGGTCATCGTCTTAGTGAACGAACTACCTTGCGGATCCTTACATGTGAAGTTAGCTGTGTAACCATTCGGATTGATTCCCTGCAGGTAACCGGTTTGGTTGATGCTGACCCTCACCGGAGTCGTACGGCGCTCGTAACGATTAACGAAATCCCACGATTCCACAGGAGCATCTTCAGTCGATCCAGCGTATTTGGCGATTTTCGGCTTCGCGACGGTCACCTTCAATTCCCGAGGTGTCCCCCTCGGGGGCGTTTCTTCAAATGTACAGAAGGCACCTGCTGGCACGGTTACTTCCGGCGATGTGTAGGTGCCCAAAACATTACCGTTTCCTGCGTCGGCATAGTCCGTAAAACCATTATCCAAAAAGATGGCATTCTCAATGCGCTTGCCATCTGACGCCAGTTCGGAGTACTGGTAACCCACGCCCTTACACTGCATGGTGAAATCAAATTCCTGCCGTGGGCTCAACAAATCCAGATCCCCTTGGCGCCCAACGACCGCCTTCGACATTTTGATCTTGGTGGTGACGTATTCATAATAGTTCGTCAAATCCACTACGTTATTCACCTGGCCATCCGCCCCGCCGTCGACGGTGAGGAAATATTGCGATTCTGTAATACCGTCGGCCAAGTCCTTGTCTATCAAAGCCGTACCGTCGTTTTGGTCCACGACCCAGCTGACCTGACGTGGCCGTAGCTTTGCCCTCAGCAGGGTGCCGTCCCTGTCCTCCAGCTCTAAGTTGAGGTCACCGAACTTATCGCCACGAATGTGACAATCGGCGCCGACTGGTACTCCCCTGAAGGTGGTCGTTCCGGGACCTGTGATGGTGCCGGTGAAGGTGCCCAGCAGGAATCCTTGGGAGCCATCTCCGGTTTCGGGGTCACGACAGTCCATATCAAATGTGTGCGTGTAGAAACCGGGCGTTTTTCCGGCTGCCTTGTATTGCTCCTCAACCGCTGCGGGCAAACGGGCAATCTTATTCAGTTTCACGTCGGACAGCCGGCGCGAATACGTATTCGTAAACGCAACCGTGTTTTCTCCACGGGCCACATCGAATTCCTGCTTCTTTTCAGTTTTAGGCGCTCCATTGGCAGATACTTCCTGCTTCACCGAAATACCAGCTGCAGTCGTTGTTGCACCCTCAGTTGCAGTGCAGTCCGATCCCACGGGGAAAGCACCAAAATCTACTGATGTGGAGGCAGAAACTACACCAGAGTCGGTCGTAGGCGTATCCGCACTATCCGGCAATAGGCAAGAGATTGAAACATTGAACTGGCGATTCCGCTTAACCTCTTGACGGGCAGGGGAAATGTAACCGCCATCGAATTCCACGGATTTGGTACCGGTGATATTCGTGTAAATGAAGTCGTAATCGTGGCTGATGAGAACCGAGGATTGGGTTCCCACCTCCACACGCTTCCGGATAGGTGCGAGGTCGTTAAAGTCCTGCGGCTCGCCCGTCACGTTTTCATCCAATGTGGTGACGGTGGAGTCACGGTCAATCGGGAAATCACCTTGCTGGCCATTGAGTTTCGGGCGGGTTCCTG
Source organism: Corynebacterium sp. HMSC28B08 (assembly GCF_001806865.1). Classification (NCBI taxonomy): domain Bacteria; kingdom Bacillati; phylum Actinomycetota; class Actinomycetes; order Mycobacteriales; family Corynebacteriaceae; genus Corynebacterium; species Corynebacterium sp. HMSC28B08. The sequence goes on along the minus strand of NZ_KV786184.1, from coordinate 65,744 downwards.
GATCCCGGCCTTCCTCGGCAATGTCACAGGTGCTGCCTGCAGGCACCATCGCAGCAGGGATAATTACCGACGTTTCTTCCACAGCTGCTGTCTTTGGATCATCTCCCAATTCGATCCGGGCGAACTCACCCAGATCTAGGGCTTCCCCATCGGACGCAGTACAGGACACGGTGTAAACCACACGCCGCGCGAAGGCCTTATTGGAACCGGACTGTTGAGAGATCAAAAGACCATCGCCGACGGCGGTGTAATCATTAGTGATTGTGCGGGTCTCATCCGGTCGGGAAACATTAAACGTTGCCCCGTCGGCATCGTTCGACCACAGAACACCCGTGACGCCTAGGTTCGGTGCTTTCTCACTGAATACACACTCATTCCCGTATGGCACTCCCAAATTACCGTCTTGATCATTGACGAGTGCTTGTAATTCCGGGTCATTGGGATTCATCCGTAGTGGCACAGTTCCACCCTCAGAGACCGTAACGGATCCGGTCAGAGGAACGAACAGAACCTGGCCGTTCGCGCGCGTGACGGAGCGGGGACCACAATCGAAATCAAACCGGTACTCCGACGGCAGATTCACCGACAATCCGTTCCGGTTCACTGCCTTGTTCAACTGAACCTTGCCCAACTTCGGTTCGAAGGTATTACGAACATGGACGACATTCTGGCTGTCCGATGAATCGGTATTCACCGTGATGATCGGCGTTGCCTTTGCCTGTTCATTGGTCAAAGTGGTGATGTTATCCCCAGGATCTGCGAACGTTAGTTCCGTCCTCGTGAGTTTTACGTTCCGAAACTCTGGCGTGTCCTGTTCCCAAATCAAACACCGCGCTCCTACGGGAATGCCTCTAATTCGAGCAGGCGCTCCAGTATCGAGTGTTACGACATCGAGTGTTCCCTCACGCTGCTGCGGGTTGTTCGTTCCGCCCCATGTACACCGGTACTGAACAGGAAAAGCCTTGCCCTTCAGGTCCGGGGAGGCTGCGGCATTGCCCGCTAGTTCCTTAAATACCTTGACATCACGCAACTGGTAGGAATACTTCGCGTTAATGTGCAGATCCGCCTGCGTGGGAGCGCTCCCTTCGGCGTAATCCGGCAAACGGAAATGATAAGCGCCTTCCGCGTCCGCACTAACGGGTTTACCGGCATACGTCACATCGCGGCCGTCGAATTTAATACGGGCGCTTTCCTGCGCATTCAAACCAGTGAGTGGTTTCAACCAGCAATCGCGCTCAACGGGGATATCCGTAATATCTGTGGCGCCCGCGGGTACGCCACTGCCCTGGCGGTTAATGCTCAATGAAATGTGACGGTTCTTCACCGTCGTGCCGTCACACGTCAATTCGAAGTCGTATTGGCGCGGGTAGGCGAAGTCTCCAACAGGATCCCCACTCAGTTCTTTAGAAAAGTGCAGCACGCCAGCTCGGTAATCGTATTGGTTGTTGGCACGCACTGAAACAGTAGATTGCTCTAGCTTTTGTGTTGTGGTCGGCAAAGGGTCACCCGAAGCCGTTCCAGTATTCCACGTCAACGTCAGTTTCTTACCGGGACGAGCAGGAGCGGCACCATCCGGGAAAGTTTCATTAATCGTGCACGTGGTTCCCAAAGGCAGGTTAGGAACCGTTGCGCTTTGCCCCTTTTGCAGCACCTTGCTTCCCGTGAGTTTCACATCGGGGTAAGCGGAGCTGAACTGGTTGTTATCGGTGCACTTGTAGTTCAGCTGGAACGTCCGCAACTGCACTTCATCGAATAGCGCGGCCGTACCGTTAACAGTTTTGGACAGCTGCAAGTTGGAGGCCTGGAATTTCGGTTGCCAATCGACCTGGCAGTTAGTGGGATCATTCCTGCGTTCTGCGACCACCAGCTCGCTGGTGAAAGCTGTTTGGTTCTTGATTAGCGAGTAACCATTAGGAACAGCTCCCTCTTTAATGGTCACCGGTGCGGAGTCACCAATCGTGCACGTCCACACTGGGTTGTACCGGCTAAATACCTTGGATGCATCGGTGCCAGTGGCTTTGGAACGGAAAACGTAATCATCCACTACGTTTCCAGTAATTCCAGCGGCAGGAATTCGGGTGGCCGTCGTGTAATCGCCTGCCGGCAGAGGAATGGGATTCTCAACATTGTTTTGTCGGGTGGCAGCGGTGATATCGAATTTCGTAGCTTGGCCGGTAACGGCCTGCTCATAGGCAGTATCAGAAGAGACTGACCCAGCCACACGGCCAATATTTATGGCCAAGGCTATCGCCTGGCTGCCTGACGTGGACGATCCCAGTGCGAAATCAATGTTCTTCGGGTTTGCGGCACTGGCTAGGAACGTACCCGGGGTTTGAGCTGCCCCCTTATCCGAGAAACAAACGAAATCACGGAAATTGGAACCGGCGGCTCCCCAGTTCGCTGGCTCATTAGCTGGCCCGTAAATCCCATTACACGCGTCGGAAAACCCAGGTGGTGTGATCCTAGTAAGGCGTTCCACATTGCCTTCGCGGTTTTCCATACTGATCATTTCATCGGCCACGCCCGATTCCGTGGTTGCTTCCGCATCTGCCATCATGATTCGGAAATTCGGAACACTCACCCCGCGGTCATCTACCAACGTGATGTTTTCCAGGGAAAAACGAATGAAGTTGTAACCCAGAAGACCCATATTGCCAAACAGGAATGGCTTAGAGGTATCGTCACCATATTTAGTGAATGTGCGTACACCATCTTTGGAATTGCCGAAAGCAGCGTTCGCCCATGACTGATCTTGAGCTGTCAAGCGGTTCGCTGGCCCATAATTAACCTTCGCAGTGAACGCGAGGGTGTACCGGCCGATTTTTCTGGTCACCCGCTCCCCGTTGGCCCAGTTAAAGTTTGCGCCATTTTTGGACATATCGATCCAGCACAATTGCTTGGCCCAAGCGGCTGAGGGGCCATCACCGGCGCGGAAGTTACAATTACCCATGTTGTTGGATAGCCGCGATACTGAAGGCGCCACCGTGTTTCCACCCTGTGCTTCCGCTTGTGGCGGGTCCGGCACAAATGGCACCTCGGGCACCGACATCAAGGTCATTCCCAGTACAAATGCGACGAGAGCTACAACCAGGCGCCGCCCTGCACTGATGGGTGTTGCAATGATCGACTCGCCACCGGTTCGAGTGGTATTCGTCAGCGGGTTTTCCTGCTGCCTAGTTCCCATCTCAATTCCCATTGTGTGCCTTTCGGAATGCTTATTCTGTGGTGATATTTTGTGGTGTTTGTCGTGAGGTTGAGGCTCACTTGGCTGCTTATTCATCGCCACTCACCTCCCGGGGCCTAGTCGGCGTTGAGGTGGGGTGCATGTGGGCGTCGGAATTATCTTTTCGACGCCTACGGCCAACCACGACGAAGAAGCCCACCAGCACTAAGGCGAAGCCAGCGCCAAGCAACCCTAAGACGTTCGCACCCGTCATGGGCAACCTATCGATCAAACCCGGAAGGCCACCGCGGGACGGAACCTCTCCGGGGGGAATTCCCTGGGTAGGTCCACCGTGTGAACCGGCCGGCGCGGTAGTGGACCCTGGAACGCAATTGGGACATTGTGGCCGGCTTCCGGGGACAGGATGATTGTGTCCACCCGGTGGCAGCGGGTAGATGGGCGAGAAAATCCAGTCTGGCCACTCGCCGGGATTGACGGGCAATTGGCCCTCTGGGTCGTCTGGTACCGAGGCGGAGGGGCCAACCACGAATTCAACTTCATTCGATTCCACGAGTGATTCGGATGACCCAGGCAGCAGATGCGGCCAATACGGGTGACCGTCGGGGAAACTAAGCGTAACGTTTTTAATTCGGGTACCTTCGGGCGTATTAGCTTTGACGGTCGTTTGAATATCGAAAGATACGCGCGTTTCAGGGTGCCCATTGCGCATGCCGGCGGCCTTAATAAGCCCATTTTCTGTAAGGATGATTTTCACGATTTTATCTGCGTAACCGTGGTCACTAGCTTGGGGCGCACCCTGCAGTTCTACGCGAAAATCGTCACCTTCTCGCAAGTGAATTGTCTTTTCCCCGTTGACAATCAAGCCGTCGGTGACACCTTTGAACTCGAGATTCCGGTCCAGTGGATCTGCCATAATCAGCTGGTACAGCTTGCCCCGCACGTCGGGTGCTGGGAGTGTTGTTTCGAGGCGATAGCGCACGATGCCGTTCTTGTGTTCCTCGGCAATACGATTTGCCTCTGGGGTTCCGGGCACACCACTGACGATGTTTTTCGTGGCCACGATTGGCTGATTTTTTGCACGGACGACCACGTTGGGGTTGCCCGCTGCATCTGGAACGGCCACGAGGAAAGGCGCGATCACCGAGTAATTGGTGTTGCCCACCCGGCTGGGCTTTTCACGAACGAGGTATACCCCGCGCGTGAGGTCAGAAAAACGTGCTTCACCATCGGCTGCAGTTACCGCCGTGAGCGCGGGTCCTTGCGGATACGTCGACTGTTCGGTCAACAACCGCGGGTCGCTTTGCACTAAGTTTCCTAGCTCCACCTGATCGTCGACATCAAGGCCCTCCAGCTTGTTTATCTGGAATGTGATGCCACCCAATGGTTGGGGTTCGGTAGCGGTAGGGCCCAAGGTTCGCCATGCGGGGTCGCCATCAAACTTGTGGACGGTGAGGCTGTATTGGCCTGTGCCTGTGTCCGGTGCCCCACCATCGCCTTGGGCGCGCGCGACTTGAGCCCGCGCCACCCCTCCACCGGCGATCACCGTGCCTGTCAATCCCAGCAGTGTTATGACCCCGAGCAAAGCCAACACGAATGCGCGCCCGAACCCCAGAGCTGGGGCCACCCCCGTCAACATGGGCTGGCCGTGGTTAATTACCCGCTGCTGGCGTGCGCCCGTTCGTACGTGCATTACTGCTTTACCTTCTGTGCCTTGGTGCCTGCTTGGCCTTGAGCCGTAGGTACCGGATCTTCATTCTTTTTTCGACGCCTACGCCACAGCCACCACAGCAGATACAGCAAGGCTGCAAGGCTGATCACGAGGGCCGCAATCATCCATGGTTGCCACGGGCTGTGATACTCCTGCTCGATTGGCCCGGGTGGGAGCTTGGTGCGCTCTCCCCGAACCAGTAATCGGTGGGAATTCACACCGTAGGGCGTACAGGTGACCAAGGTGACGTAGTCTTTGCCCTCTTCAGGGCGGATTTTATTGATTTCTGAAGGCAGCACCGTTTGGATTTGGTCTACCTTGTAAGCTAGCTTCTCCCCCATGACTTCGATGACGAAAATGTCATCTTTCTTCATGTGGGTGAGGTTGTCGAACATGGTGAGGGTGGCCAGTCCGGTGTGGCCAGTGAGCACGCTGTGCGTCCCCTTCCCACCCACGGGCAGATCAGTTCCGTACAAGTGCCCAATGCCGTGTGACAATGTGTTTTGCGAAGTGCCGTGATACACCGGTAAATCCATGCCCACAGTAGGGGCTTGGAGCCGGGCCATAATGGTGTTGACGTTGAGTTGCCGGAGGTACTTTTTGTATCCGGGCGAATTCACATCAACACCGTTGACCCATGGATCGGGTGCGCCGAAGGACGGCAGCTCCCGGTTGTATTGCCGAGCGGATTCTAGCGCTTGGCTGCGTTGTTCGGGCGTAAGGGCTTGCACATCGCGGCTGTAGCCTTGGGCAATGCGGTTTTGCTCCACGTTTTTGTAGTGGGTCAGAATCACGGGTGCGAGAAGCACCAGAATGCCCAACACGATGTAGACCACGGAGCGACGACTGCCCGCCTTACCGCGCTGAGTTGCGCGGCGCTGGTGACGTGCGGTCATAACTCCCCGGCCTTTCTGCCATCGTGGCAACTGCGCCTAAGGCTTTTACGCGGTTGCTTGCTGATCTTTGTTATCGCGGAAGCTTGTGTAAAGACCGCGCCCCAGCAGAGCTGCGCCCAAGAGGAAGATCAGGACAATACCCCACGCACCCGTCGCGGGAAGCTGGCCCAGGATGGAATCCTTCTTGTTATCGACGGTGACAGTCATCGCACGAGTGTCGGCATTGACGTCGATGTGACGTGGCTCTGGGTCACGTACAAAACCCTCAGGTGCTTTGGTTTCCACGGCACAGTATTGGAAGGTTACGGTCCCCGTTGCGCCACCAGCGGTGTAGCTAATGGGGAGTCCGAAAGCTTGCGCGGTGGATTGGTTAGAAACGGTTGTACCGGTGGTCAGGGTGGTGCTCAGTGCGGAGCCATTGTCCGTAGTGGCCACATTGAGAGCGTCTCCAAGGACCGTCCACTTACCGTCCTGCTGCTCACACCGGAAGACCTGGAATTGGGCCCCTGCCAGGTTGGGGTTGGTCTCAGCTGCAGCTGTCTTGGTAATGGTCAGGTTGCCAAACGTGGTGCTGGTTGGAGTGTCAGGGGTGGTTGGGTCATCGTCAACGACGTCCGTAGTGATTTGGCCACCATTTGGCAACTCCACGGTAGCGGTGTTGGTGATCACTCCGTTGCCCGGCAGAGAAACTACCTTCGCTTCAAAAGCAACGTGAACTTGCAGTGCCGGGTTCGTCTGGCGGGCCGCTTGCAGCTTAGACAAACCTGCCTCGTTGAACTCCACGCGCAGGGTGTTGTTATCGGTGGTTACGGTGTAGTCCGTTGTTTCGAGCTGTACGCCATCGGCGGTGACAACTGGAGCCGGGTCGGTTTGCAGAGCCAGGTTGGAAATCAGCTGGTCATTGATGTTAAACCGTGTGAGGTTGCCCGCAGGAACCGGTGCGTTGATGGTGTACTTGATGTTGCTTCCAAGAGAAGCCTTGGAAGCATCAACTTGCTTGTTCGGGGTGACGTTCTGGTTCTTTGGGTACACCGTGCGCTCGTAAACCCACTGTCCGTTGGCTCCGGAGTAAGGCAATGTGATCAAGAACGGTGGAGCAACGGTGTAGCCACCCTTTTGGATTTCAGTGACGCGGTAAACACCGACCTTGAATTCAGAGTTGGCCCCAGTATTGATTGAGGCCAAACCATCCGTATTCGTCGTGATGGTTGTCGTGTATCCCACCGAATTGTCACCCAAGCTGGCCGGTGTGATACCAGCCAGCTCTCCCCAACCATCAGCCGTGGTCAGGTCGATGCCATCGATGCGTTCAATCTTGAACTGCACACCTGACAGTGGCTTCAGATTATTTGGATCGGCCGGAGCACCTGTGCCACCCACTGGGTCGCCTTCGTACTTTTGAATGTTGAGCGTGACGTTGGCTCCCGCATTAACCAAATCTGCGGTGCCGGGACCTGGAGCGGCAGGCGCGCCGGAAGGGGCGGTAGTTCCAGTTGGATCCTGCGCCATGGCGGCAGGGATGCCGATGCCAGCGGAGGAAAAAGCGATGGTGGATGCAGCGACAGTTGCGACAAAGCGCGTGGAGAATCTGGACATGGTGTTCCTTTACGGAAAAATGGTGAGGCCAACCGGCGATAACGTTGACTTCAGCACCCTAGTGCCACCGCCTACATAAAATGCGCTACCGTCGGTTGTATTTTTACGTGCCTAACATTACGTTCTTCGTCAGAGTTTCACAAGCTTTACTTAAGCCCGCCACACACTGCCCTTGGATTCCGTTTTGGGTTCCTAATAATTAAGGGGGCAATCCTTCGCCGAGGTTTGCACGCACACAGCACCGGTCTCCGTTAAATCCCCAGCAATTTCTGTGCATTCCCACGCAGGATCGCTTCAATCTCATGCTGAGGCAGCTTGGCGTTCCGCACATAATCAAAGGCCCGCACGTAGTGCTCATCCTGGAAGTAGGGGTGATCAGAACCCGCCATAATCTGTTCAGCACCGAATGTCTCGGCCGCGAGTCGCAACGACGGTTCGTGGAAATTCGCGGCGTCGAAAAACATCTGCCGGAGCTGCGCATTGGGCGAGGCACTAAAAGCATCCCAGTCCGTGTAATTGTCTTCGATGCGCTGCGAAAGGAAGGGCAAATCGCCACCGAGGTGCGCGATGTGGAACGTAATGTTCGGGAAGCGACGGGGCACATCAGCCTTCAGCAGCTGCAAGGTCGCCGTCGCATCTTCAACCGGGGCCCCGTTGACCCATTCCAATTTTTGCGACGCCAACATGGGTGAGCACGCCCCTCCTCCGGTGGGGTGGACGTTGACCACTGCGCCACGCTCATTGAGCGCTGCCCACACCGGGTCAAACCGAGGATCATCTAAGAAAATCTTGCCTTGCGTTATCGTCGGCACCGAAATACCCACAAACTCGAGCTCTTCGAGCACACGAATCGCCTCGCGCACCGACTGATCCACATGTGGCAAGGGCAGTGCGCCGTAGGCGTGGAAGTGGCCTGGGTATTCCTCAACGATGCGAGCGTACTCATCGTTAACCCACTGCGCAGCGTCCAACGATGCTTGGGGGCTGTCACCTGAAGGCGATTGCGGGGCAACTGCTAGGATCTGCGTTTCAACTCCCGCCTTATCCATCCATTCCAGGCGACGCGTGAGGTCCTTCTCGCTGGAATCGGCATTCATTCCGCGTGCTATGGCCGTGGTCGCGGGATCCACACCCATAGCTTCGAGCTTGTCCAGATACTCAGCTGGGTACACGTGAGCGTGTGTATCAATAGCATGCATGTGAGACATCGGTTTTCCTTCTTATTCTGCCCGGGTGGGCTGTGTATTGGATTCGGCAACCGCAACACTGGGGCGCGGGTGACGGGCAAACCACGCCAAGACTGCGGCTACGACCGCCATGGCGATACCCATGATTCCTAGAGTAAGCAGCGCAGTTCGGCTCGGGGTGTTCACACCATTCACCGTGGTGATCATGGCTGCAGTGACTGCCGAAACCAGAGCGGAGGAAACGGCCATTCCGATGGCGCGCATCAGGGCATTGACGGCGTTAGCAGAACCGATTTCCGCCCGTGGCGCGTATTCCACGATCATCATGGGCATCGCTGCGTAACCGATTCCGATCCCCATGGACAACACGGTGGCGGCGAGGATTGTCCACGCCGGGTGAATGTGGATTCCTACCCGCATGAGGTACCCAAGGCCTGTAATGACCGCGCCCAGTACCAGCAACAGGCGCGGGCCCATGACGGCGGAAAGCCGGGCACTGAGTGGTGCCACCACCAACATGATTGCGGCACTCGGCAGCATGGCTAGTCCCGCCGCGCTCGCGCTCCAGCCGAAGCCGTTTTCCACCACGGGATTTTGCAGCTCGAGGGTGGTGAGAAGCAGGTTGGTGAACATCAGGATACCCATGAGGATCGAAGCTGCATTGGTCAGCAGAATCGGACGATCCGAGGCAGTTCCGAGATCTACCAGTGGAGATTCGATCCGCAGCTCGTACACGCCCCACGCGATCGTCACCACAATGCCGACCGCCAGGAGCCCGAGGGTCATCGCACTCCCCCATCCCCACGCCCCGCCTTGGGACAGAACGGTGAGAAGCGACGACAGCGCAACGATGAGCAACAGCGCACCAACGTAATCGAAGGTCTGCCTTTGGGTGACGCGATCGTTGGGCATTACCTTCCAGATCAGCAACACGGAAATACCAGACAGGATGGCAGCAACCACGAACATGGATTTCCACCCGAAGCCGGAGAGCAGCACTCCACCCAGTGGAATACCGATGCCGCCGCCGATACCCAGGGTTGCACTGAGAAGCGCTAAAGCACCAGGAATTCGGTCACCGGGCAAGCTGTGGCGCATTTGCGCCATTGCTACCGGCACCAGGGCGGTTCCAAGCCCCTGCAGTGCACGACCGATGATCATTGTGGTGATGCCACCCAGAGGGGCAATCACGGAACCAGCAAACACGAGTCCCATCGTGACGACCATTAGCGGGCGACGAGGAACGATGTCCGAAAGCCGTCCAATAATCGGGGTGGCAGCGGCACCTACAAGCAAAGTAGCGGTGACCAGCCACGATACTGTCAGTGGGCTCGTTCCTAGCAACTTGGGGAATCGCGGCACGGCCGGGACGACCAATGACTGCAGCAGCGTGACAACAAGGCAAGAAAATGCTGCCACGGCAATCAACATGCCAGGTTTGTCCGTCGTATGGTGGGCGGGAACCGTTGACGTGGTGGGCGATGTCTTTTCGGTTTGCGACACGTGACCGAACCTCACTTTCTCAATCTTCTACGAAGTCCGTGTCACAATCTAAATTAGACTTGCACGAAACCGAATGACCGTGCACGCTTTTGTCAATTCAACCGAAAATGCACCGAGAATCAACATGCAAACTTCAAACGAACGCAATTTCCCCCAACTTGACTCCCTTGATCTGAGGCTCATTGCCACCGCCAAGCGCTTTCCGGGGGAGAATTTCTCGGCTTGGTCCACGCACCTCGATGTGTCCTCCCACACGGTGGCACGTCACTACGAGCGGCTGCACCGCCACGGTGTGTTGCGCATCATTGGACGCACCCTTCCCAGCTTTGGGGGGCGCATGTCTTGGTTGATCCGCATGCAGAACCCCTCCCCTTACCTGCGAACGGTCGCCGCAGACTTTTCCTCATTGGACTTCACGCGCTGGGTGCGCCTATCCACAGACCGCCGAGAACTCATCTGTGGCCTAGTTGCCAGCGAGAGGGGCTTAGATCAGTTGCTTACCGCCGCGCACAAGAAGCTCCCCGATTCCACCATCTCTGCCCACCACTTGATGAAGGTATGGGGCCAACCCGGAGCGGTACCCTATGCATCAGCCCAGTTGGACAAGATGGACAAGGATATCTTGGCTCAATTGGAAGTTGATGGCCGGGTGTCGAATGCCTCTTTATCTCGACGCCTAGGCGCTGATCCAACCACGATCTCCCGAAGGCGCAAACGTTTGGAGGACACAAACGTCCTGTACTACGAAGCGGATATCGACACGCGTGTGTATGGCGATGGAAACGATGCCAACCTGTGGATCACCATGCGCCCGGGGAAAATTGATGAACTCGGGGCCTACCTGAAATTGCGGCCCGAGGTAAGTTTTGTTGCTGCGACCAGTGGGGCGTCGCAAATGGTTGTCCATGTGGCGCTGCATGCAGAAGGACCCCACAGCCCAGCTAAAACCGTGGCCACCGAGGAGGGAAAAACGCCGGAGACGGGGGGTGTTGGTGAGGACAAGGTTTTTAGTTCGATGAACTTAATGGAGTTCGTCGATGGGCTAACGGGCTGGGGAATTGACCATGTGGAGGTGGTTCCGATGGGAACGACAATGAAACGGCATCAGCGCTGAGTGCCACCGGCACCGGCGATGTGTTCCACACACATCCCGGTAGCACCAGCAAGGAAACGACCGTCGCTGGCGTACCAGGGGTGCTTACCTGGGGTGCTGGGCCAACTGACCGGGAGTATCACTTCCACGCCACATTCAGTCTGTTGCAGTTCTGTTTTAGGAATTGATGATGACTTTTAGCGCCTTAGTTTCTGCGGCATTGGTGAATACTTCGTATGCCTCCTCGAATTCATCAAACGTGAATCGGTGGCTGATAAAACCAGAGACGTCAATCCTGCGTTGAGCAAGCAGCTTAGTCAGCATCGGGGCAGAATCGGTATTGACTAGGCCAGTGGTGATAGTGAGATTTTCAATCCACAGATCCTGCAGTGGCAACTCGACCGCTGTTCCGTGTACACCGACGTTAGCAATGTGTCCGCCTGCCCGAACAATTTCGAGACACATATTCCACGTTGCGGGGATCCCCACAGCCTCGATGGCGACATCCACGCCGAGACCGTCGGTCATGCCCATGACCTGCTGCTTCCAATCATCATCAGAAGAGAGCACCCCGTCCGTAGCCCCGAACCTCTTCGCTTGCTCAATACGGTTGGGATCCAAATCTACTGCGATGACGCGACTTGGACCATAGAGTTGAGACGCTGTAATAGCTGCTAGACCAACTGGGCCGGCGCCGATGACTACCACCACATCTCCGGCCTTCACCTTGCCGTTGAGGATCCCGAGTTCGTGCCCGGTCGGCAAAATGTCGCTAATCATCGTTGCGTCCTCTGGGGAAACGCCCTCAGGAAGCTTTTGAACCGAGCTCTCCGCGAATGGAATGCGCACATATTCAGCTTGGGTTCCATCGATCAGGTGCCCGAAAATCCAGCCAATTCCGGAAGCTCCCTCGTCAGCAAGGCAGTGGCTCTGTAGATGCTTGCGGCAGTTTGAGCACTTTCCACACGACGTGACAGCCGAAACAATTACTTTGTCGCCGACTTTCAGTTCAGTGACTGCTTCACCAACCTCGGTGATTTCCGCAATTCCCTCATGCCCGAGAATTCTGCCATCCTCAACCGCCGGGACATCCCCCTTAAGGATGTGAAGATCGGTTCCACAGATAGTAGTGGTGAGCATTTTTCCAATGACGTCGGTGGGGTGCTGCAGCTCTGGCTCTGGAACGTCTTCCCAACTGGGCTTCCCTGGGCCACGGTAGACCATTGCCTTCATTGTCATCTCCTTAAATACGTCGCACGAGTGAAAGATAGTTTTCACTCGGAAGTAATTTGTAACACAATACCAACCATGTTGGACCTATTTCACAACCCGAAACAATGAAGTCGATAATTGGCCCTGTTTTAATATCAACTTTGCTACCTAATGAAAATTGAATTCAATTACGGTTTGGTCATTGAGTCATTTTGCGACGATCAAAATAATTGATCCCGCTTGCAGTGCAGAAACTCCCCCGATTTTGCTCCCAAACATTGCCTCATCTTTGCCAGATAGGCGAGCGATAATACCCCCGCAATCCACTACGAGACTCGAGCTCTAGGTGCTTAGATACGACAGCTCTAACTGCGTAAATACGACAGCTCTAACTGCTTAGGTACGACAAAACCCCAGCTCGTAAACGAACTGGGGAAATGCGGTTGGTGGAGCTAACGGGACTCGAACCCGTGACCCCCACACTGCCAGTGTGGTGCGCTACCAGCTGCGCCATAGCCCCGCATAGTTTGCGTTAACGCGTTCTCCATGGAGAAGCGAACGGATCTAAAGCTACCCGATCGCTCTCGAGCTAACCAAATCCGCAGGTCACCGGGAATAATCCCGCGGCGAGAACGGATGGATCGAGCTGAGGTCATCCGCTCTCTTTTGGGGCCGCTATGTCTCGAGGTCACTGCGTCTTGCTTTCGCAGTCACTGTGCCCCGGCATCCGACATGCTCTAGCGACCGCGATTGGTGACTCCTCGAACTCTTTGGCGGCCCCGGTTAATAAGCGCGGTTTACTTCTTTTCGCCGTTGTTCCCGCCCTTATTCCAGACCAGATCCGGAACCCACGACAGTGGCTTCTGGCCGCCATCGGACTTCAGCTCGTACGGCTTACCGTTGGCGAACACCTGCGGAGTAGACACCTGGGCACCCCGGTCGGTCAGAATCTTGGCGTTGCCCTCAAAGACCGGAAGAGCCTCGTCTTGGACTTCCCCCTTCTTGATCTTTTCAACCAGAGCAGGATCCACATCGTAGGCCTCGGCAGCCTTGCCCAGTTCCTCCCAGTTCCACGTACGTGCAACTTCTGGCTGATCCATAAACATCTTGTCGTGCATATTCCAGAATGCCTTGGCGTTTCCGGTCTTAGCGATCGCGTAGGCCACCGCGCCACCGCGAGTGGAGGACCCACCTGGCTTCTGGTCCAGGATATTCAGGAAGCGATACACTACCTTGACATCACCATCGGTGACGGCCTTGTGAACGTCCTCGTGATCCGCTTCAACCAAATCGGCGCAGTGAGGGCAGGAGAAGTCAGAGAAAATCTCGACCGTTGGCGCGTCCTTTTTCACCTTGTCCGAAGCGAGCGTCACCGCACCGTCGTTTGCCGAGACCGTAAAGTTGGCTTCCTGTTGCGGCATATCCTCCGCGATCGTATTTTTCGTGCTCTGCTTCCATACGAAGAGGCCAATAACGACCGCAGCGATGGCTAAAATCGCAACGATCACCCAGATAAAACCGCTTCCACCCCGGCTATTCGGGGCTTTGATCTGCTGACTCACTTAGGATTGTCCTTTCACAGCTGTCGCTTTCATGCCCCGGTAACAAAGGTCATGATCTGCGGAGGTCGGCTCGCATTTCGATGCGCCCGCACTCCGACAGAATTATCGTTCACCGTGGTAATGAACCATTTTGTAGAAGGGCATGTGCTCAATACAACAATGCTCTACTCTAACGACCTGCCCCCACAAATCTCTAATGATTTGCGTTTGAACTGCGCTATTGACAGCCAACTAGCAATCTGGCGCGCCACCGACACAGCAATTTCACAGTCGAAACGCGCAGCACAAGGGCCATTCGGAGCCTTTTAGACCTATTACGCCCAGCACGAGCCATGAGGGCGAACCTCGCTCGGCGTAGCTGACGCCCGCCCCCAACATCCAAACGCCCGTTTAAGCACCCAATTAAGCACCCAATACGGAGTCAACCACTGCTTGGGCCTCCTCCACGACCTGTTGCAAGTGTTCATCGCCCGCCATGGACTCCGCGTAGATCTTGTACTTGTCCTCAGTGCCGGAAGGCCGTGCAGCGAACCACGCGTTCTCAGTGGTCACCTTCACACCACCGATTGGCGCATCATTACCCGGCGCGGTGGTCATCACGTTGGTGATTTTCTCCCCTGCCAGTTCAGACTGCGTTACGTCGTGGGAGCTCAGCGCTTTCAAACGCGCCTTCTGCTCGCGGTTCGCCGGCGCGTCAATTCGGGTGTACGCAGGTGAGCCGAATTTCTCGATCAGGTCGCTATACCGCTGCGATGGGGATTCACCGGTGACAGCCAGGATCTCTGACGCCAGCAGGTCAGCGATGATTCCGTCCTTATCCGTTGACCACACCGTGCCATCGAAACGCAGGAAGCTTGCACCGGCAGATTCTTCGCCACCGAACACCACGCTGCCATCCACCAGGCCGGGCACAAACCACTTAAACCCCACTGGCACCTCCATGAGGTTTCTCTCATGCGCTGCCACCACCCGGTCAATCATCTGCGAGCTCACCAGAGTTTTACCGACCGACGCCCCCTTGGGCCATCCGTTTCGGTGCCCCAGCAGGTAGTCGATGGCCACTGACAGGTAGTGATTGGGATTCATCAACCCGGCATCTGGCGTGACAATTCCGTGGCGATCCGAGTCCGCGTCGTTACCCGTAGCAATATCGAATGCCGGCTGACCCGGCGAGCGCGCGTCGATGGATACTGCGCCCGCTCCCTGCCCGGCGGCTGCGGCGGCCTGAACGGCAGCCTGTCCAACCTGTTGCCCGCCGCTGACAGCGTTAACTAGGGATGCCATCGCGTAAGGCGAGGAGCAATCCATGCGGATCTTGCCGTCACTATCCAACGTCATGAAGCCAAAGGCTGGGTCTACTTTCGGGTTCACAACGGTCAAGTTCAAGCCGTGAACATCCGCGATGCGCTGCCAGTACTCCACCGAAGCTCCACCCATCGGGTCTGCCCCAATGCGCACACCAGCGTTCCTGATCGCCTCCATGTCGATGACCTCTGGGAGGGTATCAACATATAGCCCGCAGAAGTCATGCTTGACGAAAGTATTGGTGCTGGTGGAGCGTTTGATCTGGTCCAGCTTGCCGTCTAGGTAGTCGTTGGCCCGAGCGGCAATCCACTCCGTGGCGGTCGTATCAGCCGGGCCGCCCGTCGGCGGATTGTACTTAAAGCCACCGTCACGTGGCGGGTTGTGGGACGGAGTGATGACGATGCCGTCTGCCCTAGCGGCGTCGGTACCCGTAGGCCCACCCGGTAGCGCCTTGTTGTGCTCCAGAATGGCAAAACTAATGGCAGGGGTGGGCACGAAGCCGTCGTTGGAATCCACCCGAACGTCCACTCCATTGCCCGCTAGGACCTCAAGCGCGGTGGCCTGGGCTGGCTCCGACAAAGCATGCGGATCACGGCCAATAAACACCGGGCCACGGATGCCCTGCTCCGCGCGATAATCCACGATCGCTTGGGTAGTAGCCGCGATGTGATCCTCGTTAAACGCGCCGTCGAAGGAACTGCCCCGGTGACCCGAAGTTCCGAAGGTGACACGCTGAGCAGGGTCGGAGGCATCGGGATGTATGGAATGATAGGCCTCCAACAGGGCTGGGATATCTTCCAAATCTGCAGGCGTAGCAGGTTGTCCGGCGCGTGGGTGCATGATCGTGCTCCTCGAAAAGTTGGTCGCGCCATAGGCGTTGCGACCGGGTTGATAGGGCAGTTCAAAGCGGGACGAATCTTCCCGGCGCGATGTTGCCGAGAAAAAGATGCGCACCTCTTAACTAATAGAGTGCAATATCATGGGGGCTCTTGCTGTGTGGGAGCAGCTCTAGGCACTACAAAAGGGGGTGGGTGATGATCAGGCCCCTTTGTCCTCGACATAACACGTTCTCTTATCCGCGACCGGTATTCACGCGCGAGCGACCGGTAATCACACGCGGGCGACCAGCACACACCCGAGCGACCGGTAATCACGCGCGGGCGACCAGCACACACCCGTGCGACCAGCATGAGGGGGCAAGGACCCTCCCCCAACTACGTCCAATTTGCGCCAAAATCCGCAAATCAAAATAAATATCTGGCTCCATGCAGTACCTTTTTCGCATGGTTGACGTTTCATATCAGGCAAGCTTCGCTGAGAGCTTAGAAACTATTGACAGTTTTGTTTGGGGTCAGTTTTTCCTCATTCCCCTTCTTCTTGGCGCAGGTTTAGTTCTCACTATCCGTCTGGCGGGCATACAATTTCGGTATCTTTTTGTAGCTTTACGCCACGGACTCGTCGACCGGAATGACGAGGGCGGAGCCGGTGATATTTCCCAATATCAAGCACTCACCACGGCGCTGGCCGCAACCGTTGGTGTGGGCAACATTGTCGGTGTTGCTACCGCCCTGTCGATCGGTGGACCCGGCGCGTTGTTCTGGATGTGGGTGACCGGCCTCGTGGGTATGGCCTCGAAGTACTCGGAGGCCTTCTTGGGGGTTCGCTTCCGCACATCCGATGCCAACGGCAAGATTTCCGGCGGTCCGCAGCGGTACTTGGAGTACGGCATCCGGGGTGGATTGGGGAAGTTCCTGGCATGGTTCTTCACCATCGCTGCGATTATCGCTTCGTTTGGCATTGGTAACCTCACCCAGGCCAACGCCGTGGCCGCCGGGCTGAAGGATACGTTCAATGTCGATCCCTGGGTCACCGGTGTAGTGATGTTCGTGCTGGTCGGAGCGGTTTTGCTGGGCGGCATCGAGACCATCGGTAAAGTCACCTCCGCCTTCGTTCCGCTGATGATCATCATCTACTTGGTCGGTGGATTCATTGTGTTAGCCATGCACGTGGATCAGATTCCGAGTGCATTTGCGCAAGTCTTCTCGGATGCATTCTCGGGCACGGCCGCGACCGGCGGTTTCGCTGGTGCCGCAATCATCGTGGCACTGCAAATGGGTGTGGCCCGCGGCATCTTCTCCAACGAATCCGGCATGGGCTCGGCCGCTATCGCCGCCGCGGCTGCGAAAACCACGCACCCGGTTCGCCAAGGCCTGGTTTCTATGACGCAAACCTTCATCGACACCATCATCGTGGTCACCATGACCGGGCTAGTTATCGTAACGACCGGTGTGTGGACCAACGGCAAGGAGTCTGCGGGCACCATGACTGCCGACGCATTCCGCGCAGGAATTGGTGCGGACTGGGGCGGCACGATCGTGTCGGTCTCCGTGGTGTTCTTCGCGTTCTCCACGATCTTGGGGTGGTCCTACTATGGTGAGCGCAACGCCGAACGTGCGCTGGGCCTGTGGGCCTCCCTGCCTTACCGTATGATCTTCACGTGCGTGGTTTTTGTGGGTGCGACCACTGAACTCAGTCTGGTTTGGACGCTTGCGGACATCGCCAACGGCCTCATGGCCCTGCCAAACCTGGTGGGTCTACTCATTCTCTCTGGGCTCATAGCCAAAGAGACGAAGGCCTACCTCGCCTTTGATCCCACGCTTCGCGCCACTCCCGAGTCTGTGGACAAGTTCCTTATCCACACCGACAATCCGTGGCGGGCCGACGTTGCAGCCGCGCCGAACGCAGGCAAAGCTCGCGAGACTGGGGGCTCAGAATAGAAGCCGAGTAAGCAGCAAGTGTGCTCGCTCCACCTGCACAGAGCATCGGTCCAGCAAGCGGAACAGCCCCCGAGCATTTTTGGCATTGAGGACAAAACTACCGAGTGACCATTTAACATTTCCCTATGGAAACTAATCGTTCTGGACTAAATGTTCCCCTCACTCCACTGCGCTTCCTCGAGCGCAGTGCCGCCACCTTTCCTCAATCCACTGCCTGCATCGATGGCTCGCGGCGGATCACGTTTGAGGAATTTCGTAACGACGCCCAAGCGCTTGCCCGGGCCCTACAAGCCAGTGGGCTCAACAAGGGTGACCGCGTAGGTGTTTTAGCACCTAACAGCTACGAAGCTCTGCTAGCCCAATTCGGGGTTCCCCTGGCTCAAGGGGTGATCGTGGCTATCAATACCCGGTTGGCCCCCGCCGAAGTTGCGTATATCCAGCAGCATTCCGGGTTCAATATCCTCCTGGGGACAGCCGACTTGCTCAATGCAGCCAAAGCCGACCTGCCAGCGGATATTGCTTTGGTAGAGATTCCCGAAGCCGATGGGTCTCAACCGGGCGATTTCCCCAGCGTCAGGGCGTTTTTGGATCCCCACCGCTCCGGCCCGGACCTACCGTTTGCCGTAGTCAATGAGAACGATCCAATCGCACTGAATTACACCTCCGGCACCACGGGCAAGCCCAAGGGTGTGGTCTATACCCACCGTGGCGCGTACCTGAACGCGCTTGGCGAAGTAAGTGCTCAAAAGTTCGATACCGACAGCGTGTATTTGTGGACACTCCCCATGTTCCACTGTTCTGGGTGGTGCACTGGATGGGCAACGATGGCGGTAGCCGCCACACAGATTGCCCTGCGCGCCGTACGCGGCCCGGAAATATGGCGCCTCATCAGCGAAGAGCACGTCACCCACATGTGCGGTGCACCAGCGGTGCTCACCACCCTGGTTGATGATGACAACAAGCGCCGTGTAAAGAACCTGCGCATTGTAACGGCAGGCGCTCCCCCAAGCCCCACCATTATCACCCGTTGCGAAAACCTCGGTGTGGAAGTCACACACGTGTACGGATTGACTGAGTCTTACGGACCCTACACTGTCTGTGAGCCCCAGCCAGAATGGTCGGATATGACAGTGCGGCGTCGAGCCGTTTTGAAAGCCCGGCAAGGAGTGCCCTTGATTACCAACGAAGAGGTACTGGTAGTCGAAAAAACCACGGACGACGACCCAACAATCGAAGAAGTACCCAGCGACGGCAAAACCATGGGCGAAATCGTCATGCGCGGAAACGGCATTATGGCCGGTTACTTCAATGATGACGAAGCCACGGATATTGCGTTCCGAGGCGGTTTTTTCCATACGGGCGACCTCGGCGTGAAGCATCCAGACGGCTACATTCAACTGCTTGACCGCGCGAAGGATGTGGTGGTCAGTGGTGGCGAGAATATCTCGACGATCGAGGTCGAACAGGCCATTGTCAGCTACCCCGATGTCTCAGATTGCGCGGTCGTGGGTGTACCCGATGACAAGTGGGGTGAGCGCCCGCGAGCTTTTGTGGTGCTACGCCCGGAAGCCCAATCTGCTGATCACGACGCCGTCGGCGAGGCCGTCATTGCACACTGTCGTGCACGCATTGCCGGTTACAAGGTGCCGCGAGACATCGTGATTTTAGACGAGCTACCCCGGACCTCAACGGGGAAGGTTCGAAAGAATGCGTTGCGTGAGGAGGCCTGGGCGGGCAAGTCCGCCAAAATTAACTGATCCCTGCGATATGCTTGCCTGCATGGGAGACGCCGTTTCATCACACACATACACCCCGAAGCAACGGACAAGTTACCGCAAGAATCTTCTGCACGACTTGGAGCTTTTCGATCACCACCTCCAAGAGGCAGAGTTCATGGATGAGGGTTCGATCGGTCTGGAGCTCGAGCTCAACCTTGTTGACGAGAACATGCAGCCGGCCAAGGTCGGTAAGGAAGTGCTGGAAGACCTTTCCGACGAGTTCCAATCGGAAATCGGGTCTTTCAATATTGAGGTGAATCACCCCCCGCTATCGATCTCTGGCGACGGCTTGCAGAGGCTTCATTCTGGGTTGGAACAACGATTGGATACGGCCCGCGCAGCTGCCCGCAAGCACGGCGCCAATGTAGCGATGATCGGCACGCTGCCCACCCTGACCACCGAATTCCTTTCCGATCCGTCGTGGATGACGCAGGAGAATCGCTACCGTGCTCTCAGCAACGCGGTTATGGAGGCACGTGGCGAACTGGTTCGGATCGATATCACCCGCCAGGACCGTTACTTGCACGATTTTGAAGACATCGCGCCAGAATCCGCATGCACGTCCATTCAGTTACACTTGCAGGTCGCGCCGAATCGTTTCGCGGACGCGTGGAACGCTTCTCAGGCAATTGCGGGTGTTCAGGCAGCCGTAGCGGCGAACTCTCCACTCTTCGCGGGTTATCAGTTGTGGCACGAGTCCCGCATTCCGCTGTTCGCTCAGTCCATCGATACCCGCACCAACGAGCTGGTAAATCAGGGCGTGCGCCCGCGAGTTTGGTTCGGGGAACGTTGGATTACCAGCGTGTTTGACCTGTTCGAGGAAAACGTGCGGTACTTCTCTCCCCTGCTGCCTGAGGCACGCCTAGAAGCCGGCAACCCCATCATGAATGGTAATAACCCGGCACTGCACTACCTTAACTTGCAAAACGGCACGGTCTGGCGCTGGAACCGGCCAATCTACGATCCGAACACACCGCAGGCGCACATCCGTGTGGAAAACCGTCTATTGCCTGCGGGGCCCACTGCGGCTGACATCGTGGCTGATGCTGCCTTTTACTACGGCCTCGTCAAGTACTTAAGCAACCAGGCTCGCCCGGTGTGGTCTCGTCTTCCTTTCTCTGATGCCGACGCCAACTTCAATGCCGGCGCCCGTGATGGGTTGTTCGCCCGTATGAAGTGGCCACGTGTTGGCAAGGTGAGTGTCAGCGAATTGGTTCGGGATCACCTTCTTGAGCAATCCCGCCGCGGGTTGGAATCACTTGATGTCAATAAGGACCTCATTGATACCTACTTGGGCATCATTGGTGCTCGCACTAAATCCCGCCAGAATGGCGCCACGTGGCAACTCACCGCGCTGGCGAATACCGGCGGTAGCAATATTGAGCCGGATTCTCCGCGGCGTCGGGAAGCAATTGCCCGCATGTTGGCCGCCTACTTAGACAACCAGCAAAGCGGCGAGCCCGTGCACACCTGGTCAACCAAGATCGACTAACGGGCCCGGCCGGCCGACTCCTGCATGTCTTGAGCGGTACGAATCGAGAAGCGTAACCGGCGGAACCGGTTCTTGCGAACCTCCGGCGAAAAAAGGCGGCAAACGGGCCCGGCCGGCTGACTCCTGCATGCCTTGAGCGGCACGAATCGAGAAGAGTAACCGGCGCAACCGGTGGGCGTGTGCGTTTCAAGGCATGGAAACGGGCCCTCGTGGCAATTTAGGGGTGTGAGAGCGGCCTCGCTGAAAAATCAGATCCCGCGAGTCTGCTTATCAGACAACAACCTCCTATCGTGGATGGCAACACTAGTGGCAGCACCCAATAGAAGTCTTGCGTGCTGTTACTCACCAATCCATAACGCAAAGGAGTACCAATTGGCAGCCGAGCCATTTGACCTTCACACCTACTTGCACAAGCTGGGATTGAACCCCGCGGATGAAGAAACTGACCCAACTTTCGACGGCAATTTCTTCCACGAATTACCTTCTCGACATGCGAATGCGATGCCCTTTGGCAATACCGAGGTTTTATCGGGACGAACGCCGGGAATCACCCCCGATAAGGCCTTCGACAAAATGGTGATTCGCAACGAGGCGGGTTATTGCCATGAGCACGCGCCCCTGATTAGAACAGCTATGCGTGAAATGGGTTTCGAAGTGCGTCCCGTGCTGGCGCGTGTACTGCTGAAAAATGTGGAGAATCCTTCGCCGTACACGCACCAGGCAAACTTGGTTGCCGATGGCGAAGCCTCATTTCTCGTTGACCCGGGATTCGGAGCTGGAACGCCCCTGCATCCCGTGCCACTTCCTTCAGAGGGGGAGGATTTTGGGCCTATTGTGGATTCGCCCCACGGCGACCACCGTATAGCTAGAGTAAGCGCCACGAAATTCACCGAGGTCCCGGGGATCGACTTTGTGTTGGAGACGCGACCGCACCAGGAGCATCGCGGTGACGACGGCGGTGATCCAGCTGCCGAAGATTCCGCTCCCGTTGACAACGACGGCGATGCATTCTCTGGGGTCTACGGTTTTTCCATGGCGCCTCTGGCGGAGTCCGACCTAGAAAATTCCAATTGGTGGGCCGCTACGCACCCCAGCTCGATATTCACTTCTATGTTGGCTTTGGCCCGCTACCGTCTGGATGGCACCAAGGTCACGCTCGCTAATGCGAAGTTCCGAGTCAGCCCTGCCGATGGTGAGGCGACGGAACGCGAGTTGGAGGGGCCCGAGGATCTGCAGAAGGTGCTGCGGGAGGAATTCGATACTTCGATTTCTTCCGAGGATGCGCGGGCCGTCTGGTCGAAGATCGACAAGTGACGTGCCTGTGAAAAACGGCGCCGGTTAGCGCCCGCCGTTGCACCTACCTTGAGCCTGCCGTTGAGCCCGCCTTGAGACCAGCACCGCCACTTCGCGGTGGCGGTACCGGAGGCTATCCGCGCTACAAGAGATGCGAGGCACGCCCGCCCTACTCCGCAAACGTGTAATCGGCATAACAAACGTGTAATCGGTAGGACAGGGCTTGCTAGCACCGACCAGTGGCAACTGTGGGAACCGCCACGATTCCCCGAGCCAGCTGTGGTGGACGCCCGCTCTACTCCGCAAACGGGTAATCGATATAGCCTTCAGCCCCTGGGGTATAGAACGTCGCTGGGTTGGGAACGTTGAGCTCCAATCCGTTTTCCCAACGCTTAACAAGATCGGGGTTGGCAATGAGCAATCGTCCGACCGCGACTGCATCGGCGAGATCGCCTTCCACGATGTGGCGGGCTTCATCCAATTCCGTCATCTCACCGAATCCACTGTTGAGCACGGTGAAGCCCCCGAACTGAGATCGCAGGTCCGCGACAAACTGACTGTCGATTTCGACGTTCAGAATCGACAGGTACGCCAATCCCAGATCCGAAACTCCCGCGAGTAGGGCAGCGTAAGTCTTCGCGGCCTGTTCCCTATCGTCTTCGATTGCACCCTGCACGTTGTGTTGCGGAGAGATCCTCAGGGCAGTGCGATCCGCGCCAATCTCGCGGGCGACGGCCCGAACGACCTCAATCACCAGTCGCGCGCGGTTGTCGGCCGAACCACCGTATTCATCGGTCCGATGGTTGGCGGATGGTGCCAGGAACTGGTGGAGCAGATAGCCATTTGCACTGTGAATCTCCACGCCGTCCATTCCCGCCTGGACAGCGTTCCGAGCAGCAGAAACGAATTCTGCAACGATGCCGTCGAGTTCGTCACGACCCAACTCACGTGGGCTTGGGACTTCCTCGCGCCCATTCGCGCCATGCAGCGTAACCCCAGGGGCAATCGCGCTAGGCGCCACCGACTGCTCACCGTTGTTGATCGAAGGCAAGGTCAGCCGTCCGCCGTGCATGATCTGCATGACGATCGTGCCGCCGGAGGCGTGCACAGCATCCGCCACTCGGCGCCATCCAGCGAGTTGCTCCTCGGTATGGATCCCGGGTTGGCCCACAAATGCTTTGCCTACGTCACCGGTACTCGTGCCTTCGGTGACGATTAATCCCGCACTCGCGCGTTGGGTGTAGTACTCCACGTGCATGTCCGTGGGAATTCCATCTTTGCCTGCCCGAGAGCGGGTCAACGCTGCCATTGTCACACGGTTGCGAAGTTGCAATGCCCCTGCCTCTGCAGGGGTGAATAGCGTGGCCACACTAAGCCTTTCAGTTGAGCGATCATTTTCCACGGGGCTCAACTTGAATCGCGGGATCTTTATTCCACGTGCCCACCCACCAAAGGGGTGAGTGCTTTCTGCACCCACCAAACGACTCAGCATTGATTACCCACACCACGAGGCCTAACCTTCAGCTCGTAGAACTGACGTGTTTCAGGTTTTATACCTAGGCGTTTACCTTGGTATCCATTTTCTACGAGGTGTGAACCTCAGCCCACACCGCTAGCTCAACCTCTACAGGAGTCTTCCAGCCTATCGAGGCGTGAAGTCGGTGTTCGTTAAGGATCCAGTTATGCAACGTGGCCGGCTTGATGTTGAGAATTTCGTCGCCGAACCCGCCAGTACTTCTCAGGCCACTTGCACTGCACTATCCCTAGAGAGCCTATAGGTCATCGATGGCTGAATAGTTCAGTAAATGCTGACTATGTCTTCACGGGTGGATGTAATGAATCGATTGGGCCGAGCAATGGCCGATCCGACGCGATCGAGGATTCTGTTGTCACTGCTGGACGGTCCGGGGTATCCGGCGGAGCTGGCGCGGGAACTGGGGTTGACTCGCACGAACGTGTCAAATCACCTGAGCTGTTTGCGCGGTTGCGGGATCGTGGTCTGCGAGCCCGAGGGCCGTAAAACCCGGTACAGGATCGCCGACCCTCACCTAACCGTGGCTCTGACCGCACTGGTGGACGTGACCCTTGCCTTCGACAAGCAAGTCCCCTGCATCGACCCAACATGCATCCTGCCCGGCTGCTGCACACCTACGACGGGAGTCATTCCGTGAGTGCTGCGTGTGGCTGCGAGCCGCCGCAGTCGAGCGAAAACAAAGAGATCGAACGCCCGTGGTGGCGCGACACGTCGATTCTAATACCCGCCGCCTCAGGCGTGTTCGTCCTCACCGGGCTCATAACCACTTGGACGACTAGTGAGAGCCAGGTTGGGGAAACAGTGGCGTCGGTGATGTTTTGGGTAGGCCTCCTTCTGGGTGCATCCACTTTCGCACCTGAGGCTCTAAAGAGCCTGTTCATCAGAGGCAAGGTCGGAATCGCGCTACTGATGACAATCAGCGCGGGCGGCGCGGTGATCTTCGGCCATGTCGAAGAGGCCGCTGCATTGGCGTTCCTTTACTCTATCGCCGAAGCCCTAGAGGACAAGGCGATGGAACGCGCACGATCAGGGTTGCAGGCTCTATTGAAACACGTTCCGGAAACTGCCACCGTTGTATCCAGCGACAGCGCAGTGACAGTGCCCGCGCGCGAGGTAAAGGTTGGAGACGTACTGCGGGTTCGACCAGGTGAGCGTGTAGCAACCGACGGCACCGTTACTTCCGGTTGCAGCAGCCTCGACACTTCAGCCATTACCGGGGAATCCATCCCAGTCGATGTGGCTCCCGGCGATGATGTATACGCCGGGCCCATCAATACCACCCGGGTGCTGGAGATCACCGCAACCGCCGACGGCACCGACAACTCCCTGATAACCCTCGTCGGGTTGGTTGAACGGGCCCAGCAGAATCGTGGTGAGCGCGCCCGTCTCGCCGACCGGATTGCCCGCCCGCTGGGTGCCAGGTGTGATTGTCCTCACCCTCCTCGTCGGCGCCCTCGGCTCAGTGTTAGGCGATCCTGAAACGTGGATCACCCGAGCCTTGGTCGTACTTGTTGGGGCATCCCCGTGTGCATTGGCGATCGCTGTGCCGGTAACCGTAGTCTCAGAGATCGGAGCTGCCAGCCAGTTCGGTGTAATCATTAAGAGCGGTGCTGCGTTTGAGCAGTTCGGCTCGCTGCGCCGAATCGCCGTGGATAAAACAGGCACCCTTACTCGCAACAAGACCACCGTCATAACTGTCACTACAGTAGCGGGCGTTTCCCGCGAGGAGGTGTTGGCGTGGTCGGCATCACTCGAATCACACAGCACACATCCGATCGCCACCGCCATCACCGCCATCGCACCCAAGATTCCTGTCGCGACCGAGGTGAACGAGGAGCCTGAGCGTGGCATCACCGGCCAGATCGATGGACACGAGCTACAGGTCGGCAACCCCCGCTGGGTCACTCCTGGCAGCTTAGCCAGCCAAGTGGCGTCGATGGAAGCTGACGGGCAAACCTGTGTCATGGTCGCCCGCGACTGCACTACCGTCGGCGCGATCGGGGTCCGCGACGAACTGCGCCCCGAAGCAGCCAAAGCCGTTACCGCCTTGCAGATGCAAGGGATCGAAGTTTTTATGCTCACCGGCGACAACCCCCGCACCGCGAACGCCCTAGCCAAAATTGCCGGCATCACCGATGTACGTGCTGAACTGCGCCCCGAAGATAAGGCCACTGAGGTCGCCGCATCGGCCAGCCAGCGCCCCACGGGCATGATTGGTGACGGCATCAACGACGCTCCTGCCCTAGCCTCAGCCACGGTCGGAATCGCAATGGGCTCCACCGGATCGGATGCCGCAATCGAATCCGCCGATGTCGCCTTTACCGGCCACGACCTACGCCTCATCCCGCAAGCACTCCGCCACGCCCGCCGAGGCCGGGCGATCATGAACCAGAACATCGTCCTGTCCCTGGAGATCATCACTATGCTTTTGCCCCTGGCGATTACCGGCACCCTAGGCTTGGCCGCGGTTGTCTTCGTCCATGAGCTTGCCGAAGTAGTCGTCATCGCCAACGACCTCCGTGCTGCCCGCTCCCAACGCACCGCCATCCCCTAAGCATCAGTACCGCCCAGTGCGAGTGCGCCCAGTGCGAGTGCCTATGAAGTAAACCTGGCGGTGATCCACTCCGCGATCTCACACGTGGTAGCTGCGAAGGCTGCTGAGGATTATTTTGGCACCCCCCTTCGGGGCTATCTAGCCTTTTCACTCTCCACCGGATGCATGGCTTGTGTTGGGTGAGACGGTAATTGCCCTTCCACACAGCACGATCTTAAAACTTGCGCACACCTCTTCGCCATGCCCCCCTCCTAAAGCAGGGCGGAACAAATCCTGGGACAGCTCAGTAAACAGTGAAGACTTGGCATGCATGGTTCATTGCCATTTTGACTGGTCGAACACACAAGACCAAAGAAAACAAAGCGTCACACACTCGAAGGCTTCAAGTTAGCGAACTTTTTTGTTCAGTGTGACATAGTTGGTACTGAGGTCGGTGCTGTACGCGTTAACGAATGGCATTAACGAAGCATGAGGGAGCTGATAACCCTGCTGTGCGCTGATAGTGCTTACTCAGATAGCCGTGAAACCTGTGGATCGCAGGTCACCCACCGCCTTGGTGCAACCACATATGTAGCTGCCTGTGTGTGGCAGTGAGTTTGGGAAGGAAACATATGAACGACATTCCCGGCATTCTCCGGGCCGCAGGACTGCGCAACCCAGCCGTTGAAGAATACGTAGAGTACTGGGCGAGCATCACCGAGCCCGACAGCATTGAGGTCATTGACGCTTCCGACGACGAACGCATTGTCAACGAGGCTTTAGCTGCTGGCGAGATTTTCCCGGCCGGTAAGGACCGCTACTACTCTCGTTCCTACTACAAGGACACGGCACGCTCTGAGGAGCGCACAGTTGTCGCCACCCACCGCCCCAGCGATGCTGGCGTATACAACAATTGGCGCGACGCCGCCGAAGTGACCGAGGTTCAGCTAGAGCACATGCGTGGCGCCTCGCGGGGTAAAACCATGTACGTAGTTCCGTACCTCATGGCTCCCGTCGGCTCTCCGCTGGAGAAGTACGCGCGTGGCGTGGAGTTAACCGATAACCGCACAGTGGCTATCCACATGATTCGTATGGCTCGTGTGGGCGTACAGTATTTGAACGACCTTGACGATCCAGCAACATTCGTACGCGCAGTCCACGTCACAGGGGACTTGGAAGACCTCGGTCAAGGCACTGATGAGGATAAACGCCTATTCGCCACCGTTGCTGATGAACGTACAATTTTGCACTTTGGTTCCTCCTACGGCGGAAATGCACTGTTGGGCAAAATTGCCCACGGGCTGCGCCAAGGGTCATTCGACGGGTGGTTTTCTGGAGAGTTCCTCGGTGAACAGTTCATGCTTATCGGAATCAAGGACAAGCAGGAAGACCGCACTTACTACGTGTGCGGGGGCTTCCCTTCAGCTTCAGGCAAAACAAACCTTGCGATGATGCTCCCGCCAGAAGGTTTAGGTGACCGCTACGAGGTCCATTTCTACGGGGATGACATCGTGTGGCTGCGCGTTGACCCGAAGGAGGGCAAGCTTTACGGCATGAACCCCGAATTCGGTGCCTTCGGCGTCGCCAAGGACACAAACTGGGATACGAACCCCACCGCGATGGAGTCACTGGCCCCCGGCACTCGCACTCTTTTCACGAACGTCGCCTACAACCCGGAGCAGCAAGACCTGTGGTGGGAAGGGAAAACACCGGACTACCCCGAAGATGTGACCGGTTGGTTGGACTGGAAAGGTGAGCTGATCTCGGATCGCCCGGCTGAGCGCCAGCGCTCGAAAGCAAAGGGTGACGAGTGGGCTCATCCGAACTCACGGTTCACCACAACTCTCGCAAACGTACCCAATGTTGGGCCCGACTATGACGCGCCTGCGGGTGTACCCATTGACGCGATCATCTTCGGTGGCCGTGTGGCAAACCGCGAACCATTGATTCGTGCGATTACTGACATTGCCGAGGGTGTGTACGACGGTTTGACGCTCGGCGCGCAAGCGACGTTCGCCGCCGAAGGCAAGGAAGGAGTGCTGCGATACGACCCCATGTCCATGCGTCCATTCATGTCGTACCCCGAGGGTGAATACGCGGCCCCTGGCTCAAGATCATCGGTGATGCTACCCACACTCCGATCTTTGCGCACGTCAACTGGTTCCAACGCGATCCGGAGGACGGACATTACCGCTGGCCAGGCTACCGCGATAATCTGCGCGCACTACTGTGGCTTCTCGACCTGAAGGAAGGGCGCGTCACAGGCAAACAGACCCCGGTGGGCACTGTGCCGCTGATTGAAGAACTCAACCTCACCGGATTCACGAGCGATCGCGAGGATCTCGATGAAATCCTGAGGGTTGACAAGGACCTGTGGGTCAAAGAAATGCAGGCGCGCCGCGAGCACCTCGAACAGTTTAAGAACCTCCCACAGGAGATCTGGGAGGCTCATGAACGAGTCGCGACAGCAGTAGAAAACGCTGAATAACCCACTGTCCGTTTCCTTACCGAAACACGCCTAGGGGTGGCCCATGGCGCTCATGGCGCCACCTCCACGCGTCACCTTCAAAACCGAAATGTGGGGTTGCTGAGGTTACTGCGGTTACCCGCTGCCCGAGGCCTCAGTGCCGGCGATCCTTCAACGTAACTGGGCGAATCTTGGCCAACGGGGGCTTGTTCTCCGAAACCGCAGTGCCTCCGGCCTTAGATCAAGCCATCCCACGAATCCTTCATTCCAGTCACCATAAACCAGTTCGAAGTGGCACTGCCGGGCCCCACCAACTGTGTGCTGACGGTCTTAGTAACGAGTTAGTCACGATGTCACAAGGAGACGACCAGAGTGGCAATGCCGATAACTTCTGAACACCTACTCGACGCTGTCGTCGGACACCCATTGCAGGATGTCGCCCGGTTGGCACTCCAGTGCGGCGCAAATCGCTTCGAGCATCGAGAATCTGATCGCCTTCGCCCGGCCGTTCTTGAGCACGGACACATTGGCCGGTGTGATGCCGATAAGGTCGGCAAACGCCTGAACACCTAAGCCCCGCTGAGCCAACAGGACATCGATATTGACGCGAATCATCAGATGCCCTCCGCTAGGTCCGCTACGTTGACGCTCACACCTCGATAAAGCTCGACGAGTTAGTCCAGTGATTTCGAACCCGCAATCGCTAGCGTCACCATGCCTAAAACAAACAGGAAGAAAAGCGGCCCATCCGCGTTCTCCACCACGGCTAGATGCAGGCCCGCCGCTACTGGCAGGGCGCACCCGAACAGGGCTGCGGTTTTAGCGATCCTGACCCACAGTTCAACAGGCCTAGCGTAGAACGGACCAGTTCTGATAAATCCAACGATCCCCCATACAACAAGCAGAAAAACATGGATCGCTGCTACAGTCAGGCAGCTCGCAATTGAGTAAGGGGGATCAGATGAGAAACACCGAAATCATTTCCAACTGATGTAGCGCCGACAGGCAGCACCACATACAAGAGCGCGAGGAGAACCGCTATCACCACTAGGGCAATTTGTACAATACGGGCTTGACGCAGAGCCTCAGCATCCACAGCAGACATATATCGACTATCAGTCGTTTTCTATTGGTTTTCAATATGTCAGTCTATCGTTAGAACACAGAAAACCCTTCAAACCCCGCCCCTTACTAAGTAAAGCGCGGAACCCGAAGGATACAAAAAGAACGCTCATTTTGACACAAAGTGGGCGTCCTAGTGGTTACTTAGACGTTCATTGTGATTCAGGCCACTGGGTGTATGCATGTGCGGCGGGGGCGGGTACAAATGGCTGATTGGTCTGGGCAGTCTTCGAGCTCTTGGCGGTGGTGATCGTATTCGCCTAGGTCGCGGGCGGTGGTGGCGTAGATGGCGACGAGATGGCCCATCGGATCCCCCAAGCGTTCGAATGGTCGTAAATGTCCCAGAACGCACCGTTGGCGGGCAGTATCGAGGCGGCAACAGATCTCATGAGCAAGCACCAGTGGCAGCGGCAGACGCTGGCTCGTCTCGTTGGTGACGTACCCCTAAACGGCGCCCTGGTCGCCAGCTCCGAGGCTCGCATATGGCGACTCATCACCGGCGCTAGCCTCGAGAAAGGTGGAAACGCCTGCGCCGATGTCGGCCAGACTGGCGGCGCACCCACACACAGATCAGGAACCGGTTCGGGGTATATCCAGCCCGACGCAGCGCAGCACAAGCGGAGGCGCGCAGCTGTGGCCGGACAGTGGTGGTGATCTCGCCGGTGACGATGATCCGCCTGCCGGTGGCCATGACCTCAACCACGAGCGGGAGCCTTCTACCCACACGGCTCTGAGCACACGCGTTCTATAACCCCGCGATTGCAATCAGCACTTGAGGTGCGCGCTGGCGCATTCCGGTGGCAGTAGAACCCCGTCTAGGCCACTGCCCCCTCGCGAGCAGGCACAAATGGCTGGGGTCATTGCTTGGTCGCATACTCTCGCTGAGCATCTGCGTTCTTGGTAGCGTGAGCGTCACCACGACCGGATCCGCTGCGCTACGTCGCAGTCCAGGCCGGCCTTCAACCAAGTCGGGCACTGGGAGTCATCCGTGTCTATGCGGCGATGGCGCACAAAGTGGGCACGAGGTGGACTCGCCCTCAAGGGCTGGAGTTCTCGCGGAGGGCGTGGTACCGTGTAGGTAATCGTTCAGCCCGCTTCGACAACTAGGTTGGAGACGGGCTGGATTTCTATCTAGGCAGCAGTCTCCCATGAAGAAGATCAAGAATCCCACCACGGTTGATGAGCAGATTACACTCCTGCGCACCCGCGGGATGGAGGTCAATGAGCCGCTAGCACGGCAGTGGCTGTCTAGCGTCTCATACTACCGATTGTCCGGGTACTGGTACTCCTACCGGGTGCTTCCCGAGCCTGAAGATCCCAAAGAACCACAACGCGCTGATAGCTTCGTGCCGGGCACAACGTTTGAGGAAGTAGTGGCGCTCTACGAGTTCGACCGCAAAATGCGCACACTTATCTACGATGGGATTGAGCGCATTGAGGTTGCGCTTCGCGCAAGGATCGGCGAATTGCTCATTGCGAAAGGCGCCTTGTCCTACAAGGACCGCAGCTGTTTCCGTGAGAAATTTCAGCATCAAGATTGGCTAAAAACTGCAGAAAAGCGCGTGGACCGAGCGCGCAAGCGCAGTCAAGCTGTTGCCCACTACGCTGCCAACTACGACGACTACCCATTCTGGGTTCTTGCTGATGCCCTTGATTTCTCCGATATTTCGATTCTCTTTGACGGCCTCCTCCTTGAGGATCAGCGAAGCATCTCACACAGTTTCGGTTTACGTCTCGACCCTGATCAGCTGAATTCTCGACAGAAGAAGAGCTACTACAACCAAGATCCACTCGCTCGTTGGTGCGAACAACTCACCGTGCTACGAAACACTTGTGCGCACCACAGCCGACTCTGGAACCGTTACTTCACTCCAGCATCCACA
The DNA here is from genome assembly GCF_001806865.1 of Corynebacterium sp. HMSC28B08. Taxonomy (NCBI): domain Bacteria; kingdom Bacillati; phylum Actinomycetota; class Actinomycetes; order Mycobacteriales; family Corynebacteriaceae; genus Corynebacterium; species Corynebacterium sp. HMSC28B08. The sequence continues at coordinate 33,619 of NZ_KV786184.1, read as the reverse complement.
AACGCTTTCCGCACGATCCAGGAGTTGTCTTGTCTCCCCAAAGGGCAAAGCGAACGACTCTTCGGAGCTCTCACCATCATCGCATTCATGTTACGAAGCGTCTCTCCTGGCTCAACCTGGGTGAATAAGGTTCGTAAGCTGATCGAGGAAGAGTACGACCCACTAGCGTTGCGGAAAATCGATGAGATGGGATTTCCCGATGACTGGAGGAACCTACCTGTCTGGACTCTCCACTAGACAAAAGTGTGGCCGTCATCCCCACCTCAGAGGCAAAACAACGGCCACGGCTACTCGTTATCAGGCTTTGAAATGTCCTGGGTTTTCTTCCGCTTCTTGTACTGGGTCACGCTTCTTGTACTGGGTCAGCTGGCTGGCCAGGGTCTGAGTACAGTCGGTGATAAGTCCTCGCGGGCGCAGGCTTGACTAGCTAATAGCCGCGAGCTGACCGACACTTTTTGACGCCCACCCATACTTTTGACGAAAGCCTGCACCTTTTAACGGAGACCCATACTTTTTGACGGCTCCCCCCGATCAGCCTCACTAACACGGGTCAAACGCCACAGTTTCCCGGTCACGGCCCGTTGGCAGCGCAGCCCCCCCCCATCCGTCGGAACTAAACAGAAAACCCCTCGAATCCCGCGCTTTAACAGATAAAACGCGGAACCCGAGGGGTACAAAAAGGACGCCCACTTTGTATAAAAATGAGCGTCCTTTTGGTGGAGCCGCCGGGAATTGAACCCGGGTCCTTCGCGACCTCGCCAGGGCTTCTCCGTGCGCAGTTCGCGCCTTATCTCTACTCGGCCCTCCAGATCCCACGAACAGGTCTGGATGACGGGCCCAGTTGCCCTAGAAGTCCCGCATCACCCGAGCAACAAGATAATGCAGCAAGTCCCTTAAGTCGATGCCAGTACCCGGGACAGGGACCATCCCGGACTGACAGACACGCGGTCGCTGTATTTAGGCAGCGAGGGCGTAGTCGCGCTGAGTGTTCTCGGCGCTTATAGGTTTGTAGCGACGCTTAACGGTGGTCTCCTACCTGCACCGGCACGCTTCCCCTGGCTCAATGCACGAAGTCGAAACCAAATCGACCCCTTATGCATCACCCTGCTGCGGAAACGTTTGACAGCAGGGTTATTCATGTTACCCTTCGCTATCGTAGGAAGCAATCAGGGTTCCTGGGACTGAGGTTCTTCGTCGTCATTCCACTTTTCTTTCACCGCTTGGGACTTCTTACTTCGCCGCACGGACATCAGGCCGATGAAAAGACCAATCACAATGGGAACCCAAATCTTGGAGTAATCCGCCGCCACCGCCAAGACGTGCAATACCGGCCTCATCCATTCTGGGATGTGCCAATCCGGCAGGTCGATGTGTGGCCAGTTGATGTGAGGCCAGGGAATCGACGGCAGGTGGATATCGGGTAGATCGATGCTCGGCCAAGGAATGGAAGGTAAGTCCCAATCGGGCAAATGAGGTTCTATTAGTCCCCAAAGAAGATCAAAGATCTTGGAAACAACGGGACCAAGGATGAGGACAGCAACAGCCCAGCCTCCTTTACCCAAACCAGAAAGAAAAGGATATAGCCAACGTTTCGTCGGCGATTCCTCCATAGCTTTCTCACGTGCAGCTGCCGGGGATCCAGCCGGCGGGTCGAACTTCACCAGTTCTCCCCTAGTTTTCACGATCACTTCAATTAAATGATTCCCGGTGAAGTTCTTCTGTAGCTCCAAAAACGGTTCCGAGATGGTTAGTTCGTAACCGAGTTTTCCATCCTTGACCTTCGGGGAAACCTTATCCAAGGATATCTTGACATTTTGGAGGGATTCCAAACGTGCAATGACTTGTTTATCCTGCCGAACGAGAACGCATTTCGAGGAGAGGAACCCCAGTGCAACCTTCGAAATCTTCCCTCGAGCACCAGGGTTTTCCGAGTCCTTTTCAAGTTCGTCGAGGTAGTTGGTGATTTCGTTCCCCTCTGCCCCTGTCTCCTTGCTTTTCACACCCTCCCACTTCGCACGCTCACCGCTACCTACGACCCCCTCCCCTTTTGGCGCTGTCGGCGCAGGGTTTTCCTTCCGCCTCTTTTCTTCCTTCCCCTCCTGTTCTGCATCCAATGGAAACTTCGGGTCATACTCGCGCAGTTCCTCCGACGACCCCACCAATACCTCTAAAAGACCTCGGTTTGGATGCGCCAATCGCCAATGCTCCACTGCCATGCGCCCACCAATCTTTTAGTTGCCCGTGTATTCAATCATGCATGTACCACCATAAAACACCGCACTCATGCACCCAATCGTCCTCAAGGATGAATCTCACAAGCGATTCTTTAAAGAAGTGATTGGAGGCGCAGGAAGATAGAGAGAAGTGACAGCGACAGGAAACGCGCCATTCTAGGACACTTTGACAGTGATAGCTCAGAGCGTCCTACCGCGCGAACCCTGACCACCCTTAAACGCGCTAGCCCTGGATTCCCTTAATGCGGCGGCCCATTTCCCGCGTGATCTCGCGCTCCTCGGTTCGGCGCTTAATATCCTGGCGCTTATCGTATTCCTGTTTGCCTCGCGCAAGTGCCAGTTCTACCTTGAGCCGCCCAGCGACGAAATACAGCTGCAGGGGCACCAAAGTGGAATTTCCATCGCGCACTTTACCCATGAGGGAATCGATTTCGCGACGGTGCAACAAGAGCTTCCGGGTCCGTCGCGGACTGTGGTTGGTCCAGTGACCCATGGAATATTCGGGGATGTGGAGCCCGCGCAACCACACTTCACCTTCGTCGATCGTCGCGTAGGCGTCGACCAAAGAGGCCTTGCCCTCCCGCAAAGCCTTGACTTCGGTGCCTACCAAAACCACACCGCACTCGTAAGTGTCCAGGATGTGATAATCATGGCGAGCCTTGCGGTTGGTAGCAACGACTAAGGACCCGGTCCCTTTTCCGGTCCGGGCCTTTGCCTTTTGGGAGGCCTTCCCTTTCGATTTTCCCGAATCAACGGGAATGCTCTTTTTCGCTGCCATAACGGCTAATACCTTAGCGCAGGGGGTTTGCAGATAGACAAACCGTACTGTGGCTGCCCTAGTACCAGCAGCACTAAATGCGCTCGTGCCACCAGCGCAAAATGCACTCTTGCCACCAGCGCAAAACCACCCGACTGGCGGTCCCGATAGTTCCCCACCGACCCATGCAGCGTGAAACCCAGGCGGCAATCGTGCCAATGACGTTGTTAACAGTTACACCCCGCAAACGATCGACGTGGAGCGTGGCACCCGCCGGCCACATTTTGGCGTGGCACCCGCCGGCACGCACTGGGTCGCACAATCTGCAGCAGAACTCTGACAAAATGTCGCGTTTTTGTTGGACTTCTGCTGCACATTCGTC
>NZ_KV786184.1:0-30226 GCF_001806865.1 Corynebacterium sp. HMSC28B08 | reverse complement strand
GCGTTTTTGTTGGACTTCTGCTGCACATTCGTCTTTCAGCGAGAGGATGCCCGCAGTACAAAGCGGCAGGATTACCCCAACAACCTCACCTGTAGAATCAACAACCCATATGTGCCCCCAAGCATTTCCCTAGTTCTTCACGTACCACCGCAGGGTAATCTGCGCCGTGATGGCAGCGACCACCGCGCCCGTAAGAACGAGGAACGGTGCCGCCAGCCAGATATCGCTATCGGTGATGCGCGCGACCAGGTTGGCGTCATATAGAGAGCGCATCGCGCTATCGACCACCAGCTTCTTGCCGGCATACATGCCCCCAACCGCCAGCACGGCACCAATAACCGCACCAATAACAGCCTCCAGTACGAACGGCATCTGCGTGTACCAGCGGGAAGCACCCACCATGCGCATAATGCTGATCTCGTGGCGACGGCTGAATGCCGCGATCTGGACCATGTTCATAATGAGGAAGATAGCTGCCACAGCCTGCACAGCTGCGACCAAGAAGGAAGCGTTTCGCACAGCATCCAGGTTGCGGGTTGCAGCCTGCAGATCCTCACCTTGATCGACCACGTTAGCCACACCCGGATCGTTCTTGACGGCATCAATCGGGCCCGTCTCCGTGGGATCGGTCAGCCGCACGTGCAATGCTGCCGGGAATGCATCTTTACCGGTCTGCTCCACCAAACGCGGATCGGAATCCTTAAACAGCTCCACGAAGCGGTCATAGGATTGCTGTTTATTGCGGAACGTCACGGACTGTACTTCATCATCGCCCTCGAGCTTGTTCTTCAGCGCAGCACATTGTGCGCTAGTGCAGTCTTGGTCGGTGGAGGAAATCTTGTCGTCCAGCTGAACCATAACTTCCACGCGGTCGATGTAGATATCCTTCGTCCGCTCCGTCATATTCGTCAACAAAAACCCGGTGGCCAGCAGCGCAAGGGAAATCGCCGTTGTGATGATCATGGCAACGGTCATTGTTGCGTTACGACGGAACCCGGCCATTGCCTCGCGGAACACGAAACCAAAATTCATAGTGTTTTCTCTTTCCCGCTTCTCTTTTTAACGTCCAACGCCATACACGCCGTGGGCGTCATCGCGAACAATGGTTCCTTTGTCCAGCTCAATGACGCGCTTGCGCATGGAATCCACCGCCACGTCATCGTGGGTGGACATCACCACGGTTGTGCCTGCTTGATTAATCCGGTTCAGCAACAACATGATCTCCGACGAGGTATCGGGGTCGAGATTGCCGGTTGGCTCGTCAGCTAGCAGCACTAGGGGACGGTTTACCGACGCCCGCGCGATCGCCACTCGCTGCTGTTCGCCGCCTGATAGCTCGTGCGGATAACGATTCTCCTTCCCGTCCAAGCCGACAGTCTTCAACGCTTGGGGTACGAGCGTTTCAATGTCTGTGCGCTTCTTGCCAATCACCTCAAGCGCGAAGGCCACGTTTTCAAACACCGTCTTCTTTGGCAACAACCGAAAGTCTTGGAATACGTACCCAATGCGTTGCCGAAGCTTGGCCACGTCTTTGCCTTTCAGCTTGTTAACGTGGAAGTCTGCGACATGCAGATCGCCGGAATCCAGCTTCTCCTCACGCAGCATCAGTTGGAGGAACGTTGATTTGCCTGAGCCGGAAGGGCCGATGAGGAACACGAATTCGCCTTTATCTATAGCGATATTGATGTCCCTCAGGGCGGGGCGCCCCGCGGACTTGTAGCTCTTGGAGACGTTTTGGAATGTGATCACGGCTAAGTACTTTAGCTAAGACGCTGTTATTACTAAACCCCTAAGTGAAAGAAGTGATGCATGTGACCTAACCCTCAGACGCTAATTATCGAGTTCTCCTGCCCCTCAACCCCACAGAATGTAAAGTCACAACCCCACCCAGTTGAAGTTGGCGTCGAAAAACTAAGGCACTACTTCCCCACCCTCACCCGGCCACAGAGATAGAAAGATCACATGAGCGATCAGAGGACCGCAACCAAAGCCCGCGTCCCCGAAAAAGACGATAAAACCGACAACCAGCCCGGTGGATTCTTGGGCGCCGTTGAAAAGCTAGGCAACAAGCTACCGGATCCATTTTGGCTGTTCGTGATTCTCGGTGGACTGGTTTTGATATCCAGTTACATCGGCAACAAAGTCGGTTTAACCGCCATAAACCCCGAGAACGGCAAGCCCGTAGAAATTGTTAATCTGCTGAGCTCAGATGGACTGAAACTCATTGTCTCAGATGCCGTCGAAAACTACGTCAGCTTCCCACCCCTGGGCCTAATCATCACCGTCATGCTGGGGGTCGCTGTGGCCGAGCACTCCGGTCTCATCAGCGCTGTTGTCCGCGCGATCGTGTCCAAGGTAGGACCGAAGATGTTGACGTTTGTTGTCGCACTAGCCGGCGTGACAGGATCCGTGGCCTCCGATGCCGTGTACGTGATCCTGATCCCACTGGGTGCTGTTTCATTCCGGGCAATGGGACGATCACCCATCGTAGGTGCAATGGTGGCCTTCGCTGCATCCTCCGCCGGGTTCAACTCCTCCCTCATCCTCAATATCACCGACGTACTCCTCGGTGGAATCTCCACGTCTGCAGCGCACATTGTGGATAAGGAATACTACGTTTCCCCACTGGCAAACTACTTCTTCGTCGCAGCCAGCGCTATTGTTCTCGCCCTCATCATCACCGTTTTGACCGAGACGTTTATGAACCGTCGAGCAACCCAGCTGGTAGACCATGACCACATCGATTACACCCAAGTCACGTTCAACACAGGCCGTGACGGCGATGACGAACTCGCCCAAGACGTTCCTCAGGAAAAGCTCACCGAGTCCCTCCAGCTGGATCGGAAAGAATCCCGCGCGCTGGGGATCACCGGTGTGGTAGCCGCGGTTCTTCTAGCACTGTACTTCGCGATGCTATTTGTTCCGTTCTCACCTCTTCAAGGCGAGGGCGGCGACGTGATGTCCAGCCCGTTGATTACTGCCGTGGCCGTTCCGATTGCACTGACTTTCCTCATCCTAGGCATCGTCTATGGGGTGGGAATTAAATCCATTACATCCCTGAGCGACGTGCCAACGTTTATGGGCCGCGGAATTGAGACCCTCATTCCGATGATGGTGTTGTTCTTCGCGGTATCACAGTTTCTCGCATGGTTTAAGGCATCAAACCTAGGTTCCTGGACCGCGATTAAGGGCGCCGAGCTGCTGCAAAAGGCCGATCTTCCCCCACTGGTCCTGTTTGCCGCGTTCGTCGTTCTGGTGGCGCTGCTCAACCTGCTTATTACCTCCGGTTCCGCTCAGTGGGCCCTCATGGCCCCCATCGTGGTTCCCATGTTTATGTACGTAGGCTTTTCCCCCGAGGTCACCCAGATGCTGTTCCGTATAGGCGATTCCCCGTCGAACATCATCACCCCGATGAGCCCCTACTTCGCCCTCGCCCTGACCTTCTTACAGCGGTACTACAAAAAGGCCGGCATCGGCACGCTCATGTCACTGGCTTTGCCGTACTCCATTGCCATGCTGGTGGGTTGGTTCTTATTCTTCGCACTATGGTGGTCACTCGGACTCCCGCTGGGACCTGGCACCCCCATGGAATACCCCGCACCATAAGGGACGTGCTGCGGACTGTGGTATTTCCCGCCCCCGCGCACACCTCTCCAGCAGCAAGCTAGCCCTATCAATCTCTCGTTATTAGTGTGGTAACCGTACCCTGCACAAAATAGGGCCGGGGCTATCCATCTCGGCCACCGATTGAAGAATTGAGGTTGGCGTTGAGCAGCCAGGCTTTCACCCCGCGCCCGAATAGTTCCGATGTCGAGGCGGTGGTAACTAAAGCAATCCACCGCGCCGAGCAGTGGCTAGAGGTTGAAGAGACCTCCAAATCCACTAAGCAGCTTGCCGATATGGTGCATGACCCCGACGGTGTTGAATTCACCTTCGCCTTCGTAGACCGCGTTGCCCGCCCAGAGGACAACAAGGTTGCCGCCAAGGAGTTCATGCGCATTGCACACCCTCTGAAACGCACCGCCGATGTCCCAGGGTTCATGAGTTTCTTGGACCAAGTACTGGTCACCGCCGGTTCTGTAGCCGCGCCACTACTTCCCAGTGTGGTCATGCCCATTGCCCGCAAATACCTGCGCACTACCGTGGGCCACTTAGTTCTCGACGCGGAATCAAAGGCCTTGGATGACCTATTGGACCGCAGCCGCGAAGAGGGTTTCCGGCTCAACCTCAACCTCTTGGGCGAGGCGGTGCTCGGCGAGGCCGAGGCTCAAAAGCGTCTCGACGCCATCGTGGAACTGTTAAAGAACCCCCGCGTGGACTACGTTTCCGTCAAGGCGTCCTCCGTTGTCTCCCAGCTCAACCACTGGGATCTGGAGGGAAGCACCGAGCGCTTGAAGGAGCGCCTGCGCCCCCTCTACCGCCAGGCACTTAAACGCCAGCCACATCCATTCATCAACATGGACATGGAGGAATACAAGGACCTCGATCTCACCATCAAGCTGTTCACTGAGCTGATGGATGAAGAAGAGTTCCGTGAGCTGGAAGCCGGCATCGTTTTGCAGGCTTACTTGCCAGATACATTCGATGCTCTCACCAAGCTGACCGAGTACGCCAAGGAGCGCCGCGCCAAGGGCGGCGGCAAGATCAAGGTGCGCTTGGTTAAGGGTGCGAACCTGTCGATGGAGCGGGTGGATTCTGAGATTCACGACTGGCCCCAGGCGCCATACCTCACCAAGGCAGAGGTAGACGCCAACTACGTACGCCTCATCGATTACGCACTCCAACCGGAAAACGCTGATGCCATCCGCATCGGCGTGGCCTCGCACAACCTGTACCACGTGGCACTCGCCCACGAGCTCTCCGTTGTTCGCAACGTAGAAGAACAGCTGGATATCGAAATGCTGCAAGGCATGGCCCCCGGCCAAGCCCGCGCCGTCCGTGATGTTGTGGGTGGGCTCATCTTGTACACCCCCGTCGTCAAGGCCGAGGACTTCGACGTAGCCATCAGCTACTTGGTCCGTCGGCTGGAGGAAAACGGCGCCAAGCAGAACTTTCTCTATGCACTGTTCACACCTGGCGATGACGAGTCGGATGAAAACGGAAACACCCCGATGCAGGCACAGGAACGGCGCTTCCGCCATTCCGTACAGGATCGGTGGAAGACGTTTGCGGGCCGGCGTCGAACCCAAAATCGCCTGGAAGAAGAAGAGAAGAAACTGGGTTGCCGTAGCGATTCCACGCCAGGCAACTTCGTCAACGAGCCCGATACCGACCCGGTGCTGCCGGCGAACCGAGAATGGGCCAAGCGCATCGTCGCACCGGAATCCAACCCTGGACCCGCGCAAACCCCACCAGTCACCGATCCGGCCGCCATCGACGAAGCCGTGGCACGGTGCCGCGAGGCCGCTGAGAAGTGGTCGCAGAAGAGCGGCCACGAGCGCGCCGAGTTGTTGGACGCCGCAGCAGATGCACTGGCGAATAATCGCTCCAAACTGATCTCTGCGGCCGTCTTCGAGGCCGACAAGACCGTCGGTGAAACCGACCCTGAGGTTTCCGAGGCCATCGACTTCGCCCGCTTCTACGCAGAATCCGCCCGTGAGCTAGACCATGTCCGCGGATCCGTCTTCACTCCCTACAAGACGGTCGTGGTAACACCACCGTGGAACTTCCCCATCGCCATTCCATTGGGTGGTGTGTTCGCATCCCTGGCGGCTGGCGCCTGCGTCATTTTGAAGCCAGCCCCCCAGGTACTGCGCATCGCCGAGGTCTTTGTGGACATCCTCCGCGAGGCTGGAGTTACCGAGGACCTAGTGCAACTGGTCAATGCCGACGAAGCCGACGCCGGTAAGCGCCTCATCTCCCACCCAAATGTAGATTCCGTCATTCTCACCGGCGCATCCGAAACCGCCAAGCTGTTCCGCAGCTGGAAGCCCCGCATGGTCATCAACGCCGAAACCAGCGGTAAAAACGCCATTATCGTCACCCCAGCAGCCGATCCAGACTTGGCGGTGGCGGACATCTTCAAGTCGGCCTACGGACACGCAGGCCAGAAGTGCTCTGCGGCTTCGCTGATCATTACCGTCGGTTCCATCGGCAAATCCAAGCGCTTCATGGGCCAGCTGGTCGATGCGGTGCGCTCCATGAAGGTTGGGCCTGGCCACGACATTTCTACCTACATGAACGGCATTATCGAGCCTCCCGGGGATAAACTGCTGCGCGGCCTGACCCAGCTGGACAACGGTGAAAAGTGGCTGGTCAAGCCAGAAAAGCTGAACGAGGAAGGCACCTTGTGGAGCCCCGGTTTGCGCGATAACGTCCAACCCGGCAGCTGGTTCCATACCCACGAGTGCTTCGGCCCCGTGGCAGGCATCATGCACGCCGAAACTCTCGATGAAGCCATCGAGTGGCAAAACTCCACGGGCTTTGGCCTGACCGGTGGCATACACACTATCGACGTGGAGGAAACCGCTTATTGGCGCGAGCGCGTGGAGGTCGGCAACGCCTACGTTGAACGCGGCATCACCGGCGCTATCGTGCAGCGCCAGTCCTTCGGTGGTTGGAAGAATTCCTCCTTGGGCTCGGGTGCCAAGGCCGGTGGCCCGAACTACGTAGCCCAGCAGGGTGTATGGACCGAAGGTGACCTCGGACAACTGGTTCCGGGCACGTTGCCCACAAAGATTACGCAGCTGTTGCGCGAAATCCGCGGTCTGGGCTCCCCTGTTTTGGACAAGGAGGACCACGTGTGGCTGCGCCGCGCGGCGGAATCCGATGCCCACGCTATGGCCACGGAATTCGGAGTAGAGCACGACAACACGGCATTGGTTGTGGAGTCCAACATCTTCCGCTACAAGCCCTTGTTGGAGCCACTGCGCGTGCGCGTCCACGCGGGGGCAAACCCACGCGACCTGCTACGACTGAAGCTGGCTTCCGCAGCTACCGGCACCGAGTTGGACATTTCTGCCAGCCACGAAGTCGCTTCCTCGTGGGGTGAGCTGGGCACACGCATGCGGGTTGTCTCCGACGAGGACTTCGCCGAGGAAGTCGAGACCGCCCAGTCGGTCCGCGTTCGTTCCTTGGGTGTAGCCCCGGATTCCCTCTACCAGGCTGCTGCGCAGTCGGGCTCCGTCATCCTGGATCAGGATGTTCTGCCAGATGGTCGCCGCGAGCTGTTGCCACTGCTATTAGAGCAGGCCGTTTCCACCACCGAGCACCGTTTCGGCTACATCCATGGCCTGACCCCTTAGTCAGCGTGCTTCGGCCCTCGTTGTAGCAGGGCCATCTCCCTGCCCCTAGGTCTCACGTGGCCTGGGGGTTTCTACGTTTTTTATCCCGACGCCACCTCGCCGCACTACATAACGATTAGTCCTCGTTCACCTGGGACATTCGCCAGCGGATTCCCGCTTCGAGGAACCCATCCAGGTCGCCGTCCAAAACTTTAGACGGATCATTGACCTCGTAATTGGTGCGCAAGTCCTTCACCATTTGGTACGGGTGCAAGACATAGGAACGCATTTGGTTACCCCATGAGGCATTACCTCCGGCGCCGAGAGCATCCATTTCCGCGCGTTCTTCTTGACGCTTGCGCTCCAGCAGTTTCGCTTGGAGCACGCGCAGTGCACTAGCTTTGTTCTGGATCTGGGACTTCTCGTTTTGGCAGGTAACCACGATTCCGGTGGGAATGTGCGTCAAACGAACCGCAGAATCGGTGGTGTTCACCGACTGACCACCCGGACCGGAGGACCGGTAGACGTCGACGCGCACTTCAGCATCGGGAATGTCGATGTGGTCGGTTTGCTCCACGACCGGCAATACCTCAACCTCAGCGAAGGAGGTCTGACGTTTGTCGCCACCGCTGCCGAACGGGCTCAGGCGCACCAATCGGTGGGCCCCCTGTTCCACGGATAGCGTGCCATACATGTACTCCCCATGCACCACGAAGGTGGCCGACTTGATACCCGCCTCTTCCGCATAGGAAATGTCATAAATGTCCACCTTGTAACCGGATTTGTCGGCCCACCGCGTGTACATCCGCATAAGCATCTCCGCCCAGTCGGCGGCATCCACGCCGCCGGCACCGGAACGAATGTTCACGACTGCCTCGCGCTGATCGTACTCGCCGGACAGCATGGTGGTGACTTCCAGGGATTCGATTTCCCTGCGCAGTTCCGCACGCTCATCATCGGCCATTTCCAGGGCCTCTTGGGCGGAATCTGGGTCTTCCGAAGCGGCTTCATCAGCCATGTCGTACATCACCGGTAGGTCCTCGAGCCGCTGGCGCAGCGAGGTCACTTTCCGGAGTTGCCCCTGGGCGCGCGAGAGAGCGGAAGTCACCTTTTGGGCGTGGTCCGGATCGTCCCACAAACTGGGATCGGCTGCCCGATCTTCCAGTTCCCGAACGGAATCGGCCAACGCATCCAAGTCCAGTACTTTCTCAATGGTGGTGAGAGTGCTGTCTAGTTCTTTCAGGTCGGTCGTGACTTCCATCTGCATAGTGGGCAAGTTTACCCGCTGGTAGGCACAATGGAGTTCATGGCTTCCGATAACTCACCGATCCCACAGGACATGCTCGACGCGATCATTAAGACGTTCATGGTGGCGCATGTCGACGATACTGATGAACACCTCGCCCAAGCGCTGGTTTTTAATGCCGGTCGCTTGGCTTGGCGCATGCGCGAGTCCGGTTTAACAACGGAGACTAAAACTTCCGTCAGTGATGTGGTCACCGCCGCCGACCGTGCAGCTGAAAAGTTTATTGCTGACGTTTTGCGTGCATTCCGCCCCGAGGACGGCCTGCTCGGCGAAGAAGGCACCCAACAAGAATCCACATCGGGTCGCACCTGGGTCATCGACCCCGTGGATGGCACGTACAACTTCACCATCGGATCGGATTACTGGTGTTCCGCACTGGCCTTGGTGGAAGGCTCACCAGAGAACCCCGATCGGGTGATCTTCGGCGCCGTGCACCGGCCGGCCATGGGCCAAACTTGGTTCGGCGGACCGGATATCCCCACTACCTTGGATGGCAAGCCCATCCGCGCGTCCACAGCTCCCCCGGAACAAACCTGCCTCAGCGGCTACTTGCACCCCACCGATTTCGCGCAACCACGCATCGCTACTGCTTGGCAGTCCGTAGTTCAAGAATTTGCTACGACCAGAATGTTCGGCTCTGCTTCCGTGGATCTTGGAAGCGTGGCTGCAGGCCAGCTGGGTTGCTGGATGCAGCGAAGCGTGAAGAGCTGGGATTGGCTACCCGGCCAAGCTCTCGTTGAAGGCGCTGGAGGCAAGACTGTGCGGGTCGAAGGCCAGGGAACTACGTGGTCCATTGCAGGTTCGCCAGCCGCGGTGAATGTGGCGTCGGAAAGAATTCAGCAGGCCTAACACCCCCGAAAGCTCAGAAGTCACAATAATTACTTGCTGCCCCAGGAATTCACAGCAACCTGTGACTTTGAGGTTCTTGTATTTAGCACAAGGCACGCTAGCATAACCCTATGACTGAATCGCCAAGCTCCGCATCCTCCAGCTACTCCGCTGATCTCACCCTTGCTCTGAGCTTGGCGGATGCCGCGGATCACATCACCATGTCACGGTTTGAATCCACTGATCTGCGCGTTGAAACAAAGCCAGACCTGACCCCTGTCAGTGATGCCGATACCGCGGTGGAGCAGGAACTTCGCTCCATCATCGCCACCCACTACCCGGAGGACGAGATCCTCGGCGAGGAATTCGGTGGTTCCGCAACGTTCCAGGGGCGCCAGTGGGTCATCGACCCAATCGATGGCACCAAGAACTTCGTGCGCGGTGTGCCAGTGTGGGCTACGCTCATCGCTCTATTGGAAGATGGCAAGCCGGTCGTCGGAGTTGTCTCCGCACCTGCCCTCACGCGCCGGTGGTGGGCCGCTGACACCATGGGAGCGTGGCGTTCGTTTTCCACCCCTGCAGCCTTGGGGGCGGACCACCCTATCCCATCCGCTGAGCCGCGTTCTCTACGCGTTTCTGGGGTGACCTCAATCGGTGACTCATCTGTGGCTATTTCCTCGCTGTCTGGCTGGGCAGATTGCGGTTTGCGGGAGCAGCTGATTTCTTTGACCGACGACGCCTGGCGCCTCCGTGGCTACGGAGACTTCTGGTCCTACATGTTGGTCGCAGAAGGGGCAGTGGATATCGCAGCGGAACCGGAGGTTTCCCTGTGGGACCTCGCTGCGCTGGTACCCATTATCAGCGAAGCTGGCGGGCGCTTTACTTCGGTTACAGGGGAGGAGGGCCCGCACGGTGGTTCCGCGTTAGCTACGAACGGCGCACTTCACGAGGCCGTGTTGGGTTACTTAGCTGCAGAGAAATAGACTAGAAATCCACCTTTATCCCACATTCACTCTCCTCTACATCTGACTGCTCTTCCTATGCCCGATTTCTTCCGCAAGATTCGCAAAGATAGCACCGCCTTCGTGCGCGAGCATGTTACCCCGCGAGTCCGCAAGCGTTTCTCCGCAATTCAAAATCCCACAGATACTGATTCTTCTGACTCCCTGCAACGCCACGCGCCGAAGCAGGTTTCGAGCACTAAGCCAAGTGCGGGCGTGCAACCAGATGCCGCCGCCACGCAGGACCCTGGCTCCAAGGAAAACTCGAGCACTAGGCCAAGTGCGGACATGCAACCAGACGCTGCCGCCACGCAGGGCCCTGGCTCCAAGGAAAACTCGAGCACTAAGCCAAGTGCGGGCACCAAGCGCAGTGGGGAGAAAGCGGAATCGCACACACCCGCGCACGAAGAAAACAGCAGTCGCGGCAAAGCCTCGGAAAACAAGCCTGCCGCAGTGCACATGAAGCGCATCCGCGATGCTCGCGAGGCACGAAAGATGCGGGAAGCTCGCGCGGAACGAATCCGCGCCTCCCGTTCGGCCGGTCGCTACGGCAAGTCGCGAGCATCGCTGCCGCATCGCAAGGCAACCAATCCCCACACACGCGAAGCAACCGCTTTTCAGCCCAAGCCGGCAACCTCTTTCCCCAGCGCGGCGAAGGCACCAAGTCTGCAGCGCAGCGTGGCGGCCCGCAAAACTGCCACTAAACGCGCTAGCTCAACCCCTCAATCACGTTCGCCCAAAACCGACACACAATCAAATACCCAGTCCAGTGCGCCAGTTCAAACACGGAACGAAAGCAAGGACACTTCCACGTCACAGACTCTCGCTCCTCAGGCCAGCGCTCGGCCGGCTGCGCCGCAACAGCGTCGCAAGGAGAATACTCCTGCCGCAACGTCCCCGGCACAACTAACCGGACCGTCCCCGGCGCGCTCCCGCGCCATTTCTACCTCCCCCCGCCCTGTTCCACAGCGGCGCCACATCCCGGGCTTGGACGGCGTGCGTGGCATCGCGGTCATCGCGGTTTTGCTGTACCACTTTTGGCCCAACCTCGTTCCTGGGGGGTTCATGGGCGTGGACGTTTTCTTCGTGCTTTCGGGTTACCTCATCACGTTTCTCCTAGTAAGGGAGTATCGAAAGACTGGGCGCATCAGCCTCAAACAGTTTTGGTTGCGAAGGTTACGCCGAATTCTCCCCGCCGCGTTGATTGTCATTGCCGTCTGTACTGCGTTGGTATCGCTTTTCCGCGGGGATATCGCGGTCAAGATCGGTTATCACGCGCTTACTAGTGCGCTATTTGTTAGCAACTGGGGCCAGATCGCGGAATCGGGTAGTTACTTTTCCGATGCTGACCTGAACATCTTTACCCACTACTGGTCCCTATCCATTGAAGAGCAATTCTACTTGTTCTGGCCTTTGTTGGTCTTGGCGATTCTCGCCATCGGTACTCGCAAACGCGCTGAACGCGACCAGCTGTCCCTGTTGCTCTACGTAACAATGGCCATCGGTATCGCATCGTTCGCCGCAATGTTAGTTCTCTACAACCCGCAGGATGATCCAACGCGAGTGTACTTCGGTACGGATACACATGCTTTTGGTTTAGCTGTGGGCGCCGCTATCGCTTTTATGGTGTCCCGGGGGTCTTCTTTCTTGACGCCCACGAGCGCCCCCGCTTTGTCTTCCACCGGTGCCTCAGCTCGCCTGAAATTGAATGTTGAGGTCGCTGCATGGGCAGGTTTTGTCGCTCTCATCCTGATGTTTTTGACGGTCCAAGACACGTCTAGTTTCACCTACCGCGGTGGATTGCTGATCGCTAGTTTGCTCACCGGCTGGTTGGTGGCCCTGTCAGTGCGCGGCCGGGGCAGCCTCGTGCGCGTATTGTCCCACCCCGGATTGGCCTGGTTTGGCGACCGCTCCTTCAGCCTCTACTTGTGGCACTGGCCGCTGTTTTTGATGTTCAAGCAGCTCTACACGCAGACCATGGACATGCACGGTAACTCCGCCACCAAGGTAGGGGTTCCGGTCAGTGCTTTGATAGCAACGTTGGCTTGTACTTACGCTACGTACCACTACGTGGAGAATCCTTTCCGAAAGCAGGGCTATCGTAAGACCGTTACCACGCTAAAAGGCCCCCGGTTGGCCGCTACCACTGCCACCGCAAGCTTGATTTGTGTGGGCATGGTGGTAGCCATCTTGACGGCACCCGCTCAAACCAATGTGGAGAAGCAGTTGCAGGCATTGGCCGCTCAGCAAGAACAGCAAAAGCAGCGTCTGGCCTCCGCTAACCAAAGCCAAGCAACGGGTGCGGCTGCCGATCCGATGGCTTCCCCCATCAAGAGCCACCAGCTTCCCAAGGGAAAGGCAATCACAGCCATTGGCGACTCGGTGATGTTGGCCAGCTACAACGCGCTGACGAAACGCTACCCGGGCATATTCGTTGATGCCGATGTGTCCCGCCATTACAGTGGCGGCGAACCAGTCTTGGAAAACCTGAAGGCACAAAAGAAACTCCGCAACACGGTTGTCCTAGGCTTCGGTACAAACGGGCAAGCCTTTCCAGGCCAATTGGAGCGCATGCTGGATGTCATCGGCCCAGATCGCACTGTGATTATTGTGGCTCCCTATGGGCCAGTACCTGGAATCTCCGATGCCGCGCAGCAGGTCATCAGTTTCGCAAAAACTCGGCCGAATGTTTTTCCTGCCATGTGGTGTCAGTTAGCTGCTGATAACCCTGAGGCCTTATATAGCGATCGCGTGCACCCTAAGCCGGAGCGGGCAAACCTTTACGTTCGAGCGATCACGGATGCGCTCAAAATCGCGGCGTCGGGTAAGCAAGAACCACCCCTCACGTGCCCGGTAGCCAGCTAGGAGCCATGCAGCCTAGTTGGTTGCCGGGGGCCTAGCTCAACGCCGTACGACAAGCGAAACGGCAACAAACAATGGGAGATAACGCAGAGGCAAACTGCAGACATGCGAAACGGGCCCCGCTTCTGCAGCCGGGGCCCGTCGTTATTGCAAGAAGTTCTAGAATCAGCGTCGCTGAGTCTGGGACTTCTTCCCTTACGCTTCTTCTTTCAACAACTCCGCAACAATTGCCTTGAGTTCTTCAGCCTTTTCGGGTCGGGGAGCGAATTCCTCACCTTGTGCATCTTCGCCAAACACGTTGAGTGCCAACGCGTTCTCTACATCCCGCATCTTGAAGTTCTTTACGATCGGCCGCCAAGCGGTGACGGCCCGGGCCGCACCATTTCCGCCATAGCCGACGAAAGCCACGGGCTTGCCCGACCATTCAACCATCAAGTGATCCACAGCGTTCTTCATCGGCCCAGGAACTCCCCCGTTGTATTCCGGGGTAACGAAGATGAAACCATCGTAGGACGCAACCGCATCAGCAAATCGCTGCACCTCAGGGTCGGGATAGCTGCCCTCGCAGCCGGCCGGCATATAAGGTACGTCCAACAACGGAACGTTGAAATCCTTCAGATCCACCAGTCCGAATTCCGCGCCAGCTACATCGGCAACGGAATCCAGGACCCACTTGCCGATGGTTGCACCACGGCCTTCACGTCGGATTGATCCAACAAAAACACCAATTCTCATGACCATGATTTTACGCAAGGGTTGGTCTGGTTTAAATATCGAGCGCGAGGTACTTAGTTTCTTGGTATTCATCGATACCTTCGAAACCACCTTCGCGGCCTACACCGGACTGCTTCATACCGCCGAAAGGCGCGGCGGCATCGGAGATAATGCCGCGGTTCACGCCGATCATCCCGGCTTCCATACGCTCCGCGAACCGCATCGTATTCTTCATATCCGTCCCACAGACATATCCGGCCAAACCCCAGATCGTGTCGTTGGCAACGCGAAGCGCTTCCTCGTCACTGGCCACGCGCTGCACGGCGAGGACTGGACCGAAAATTTCACGTTGGGCAATCTCGAATTCAGGTTCAACGTCCGTCAGAACTGTGGCTGGGTACCAAAAACCGTTCGGGTCGAGGTCAGGATGAGTTTCTGTCAGCTTCGCAGCGGCCTCTGGCCCACCCAGCGCCACCTTGGCCCCCTCTTCGATGGCCTTTTCCACCATGCCGGCCACCTTGTCACGCTGCTCGGCGCTGACCATCGGCCCTTGCGTGGTTTTCTCGTCAGTTCCTGGTCCTAGGACAAACTCGCCTAGTTTTTCGACGACGCCACGCTCAAACCGATCTGCCACATCTTCGTGCACGATAAACCGGTTGGAGGCAATACATACCTGTCCTCCACCACGCATCTTGGAGGTCACGGCGGCCTCCACCGCTAGGTCAACATCAGCGTCGTTCAGCACCACAAATGGCGCGTTACCACCGAGCTCCAAAGACGTGCGGATTGTCTTTTCGGCTGCCTTCGATGCCAGCATCTGCCCCACCTCCGTGGATCCGGTGAAGGTGAATTTCCTCAGGCGGTCGTCATCCAACAACACCGAAATGTTTTTCGCACTCTTGGTGGGTAACACCTGGAAAACCCCGTCAGGCAAACCGGCTTCCTTGGTCAGTTGAGCGAGGAACAGCATGGTCAGAGGAGTGAGTTGCGCGGGCTTTGCAATCATCACGCAACCCGATGCCAAGGCCGGAGCCAGTTTGCGGGCGATCATCGCGAGGGGGAAATTCCACGGCGTGATGGCCAGGGCTGGACCTACCGGCTGCTTAATGGTCACGATGCGACCCTGCCCACCAGGCGCCACTCGGTATTCACCGGTATCTGAGACCGCCCGCTCGGAGAACCAGCGGAAGTATTCACCGCCATAGGTCACCTCGCCACGTGAATCGGGCAACGCGCGACCGAGTTCAAGGGATTGCAGTGCAGCGAGCTTCTCATCGTTTTCCATGATGAGATCAAAGATTCTGCGCAGAATCTCTGCACGTTCACGAGGAGCCGTGTTTCCCCACTCTTCCTGCGTTTCCACGGCGATGTCCATGGCCTCCGCCGCGTCTTTCTCCGTCGCACTATGGACAGATGTGATGGGGGAACCCGTGGCGGCGTCGAGAACATCAAAAGATTCGTGAGAACTGCCGGCCTTCCACTGCCCTCCGACGAGCAAGCCGGTGGGCACGTCAATGGTGAGGTCGTTTACGTGCAATGTGGTGAAAAGATTGTCAGTCATACCTTCTACTGTGCCACCGTCTGGAGAATTATGCTGAAAGCGGGAACGAAAGGCTGACTGTCAAGGCGGGAACGAAAGGCTGACTGTGAAAGCGGAAACGGGAGACTGACTGTCAGGGCCCGGCAGCGGATCAAGCGATGGGGTCTAGGTGTGGAATGAGCTGGGCGGGTTTATCAGACCCGTCCCACGCACAGTGAGAATTTTTCCACTAGCGTGGTGAGTAAGTTTTTTGGTCGCCCCCAATTCTGCTAGGAGTTCCTGTGACGAACGCGGACCATCGTGAAACCATCGATGCCTCATACGAATGGACGAAATTGCGCGATCATGCCGCCGAAATGAGGGGCACCTCGTTACGAGAACTGTTCGCCGAGCAGCCGGGGCGCTCGAGCGATATGACGTTCCCCGTTGGCCCATTGCACGTTGACCTGTCGAAAAACTTAGTTGATGAGCGCACGCTCCGGCTTTTGATGGGGTTGGCCACCGCCGCCCGTTTGGAAGATCGTCGCAATGCGATGTTCAGTGGCGAAAAGATCAACACGACCGAGCAGCGCGCTGTACTCCATACCGCTCTACGAGTCCCCGTCGAGCGCGAATTCAGCGCAAATGGCCAGGATATTGCCGCGGACGTTCACGACGTGCTGGGCCGGATGCGCGATTTCGCCAAGGCACTGCGAAGCGGAGCCTGGCAAGGAGTTACCGGCCACACCATTAAAAATGTTGTAAACATTGGAATCGGCGGGTCGGATTTGGGCCCGGCCATGGCTGCCCGCGCGCTGCGCCCATATTTGACCGCGGGTATTACCCCGCATTTCATTTCAAATATTGACCCAGCTGACCTGTCGGCCACGCTGGATGGCCTCGATGCTGAATCTACACTTTTCGTTATCTCTTCGAAGACTTTCACCACCTCAGAGACTCTGGCAAACGCCCACGCTGCCCGTCGCTGGCTTTTGAATGAGCTCTCGCGGGCCGATGTCGATGTTGAAGGTGACGCAGCAGTGCGGGACATCACCGCGAAGCACTTCGTAGCTGTTTCTACTAATGCAGAGGCTGTCCAGGAATTCGGCATTGACGTAGCCAACATGTTTGGCTTCTGGGATTGGGTCGGTGGACGGTATTCAATCGATTCCGCTATTGGCCTGAGTTTGATGGCAGCCATCGGCCCGCAGGACTTCATGCGATTCTTGGACGGGTTCCATGCGGTAGACGACCACTTCCGTTCGGAACCACTGGAGATGAATGTGCCAGTACTCATGGCGCTGTTCGGAGTGTGGTACACCAACTTCCTAGGCGCGGAATCGCATGCGGTTTTGCCTTATAGCGAGGACTTATCCCGCTTCCCCGCCTACCTCCAGCAATTAATGATGGAGTCCAACGGCAAGTCAGTCCGATTGGACGGTTCGACCACGCCCTATTCCACGGGAGAGATTTACTGGGGTGAGCCCGGCACCAACGGGCAACACGCGTTTTTCCAGTTGCTGCACCAAGGCACCCACCTAATTCCTGCTGACTTCATTGGTTTCTGCAATCCTCACGACGATCACATCGCCGCCGATGGCGAAACCAGCATGCACGACATGCTGATGAGCAATTTCTTCGCGCAGACGCGCGTGCTCGCATTCGGTAAGAATGCAGATGAGCTGCGCGAAGAGGGGGTCAGCGAAGAACTCATTGCCCACAAGGTCATGCCGGGTAACCGCCCGAGCACCACAATTTTGGCGGATAAGTTGACCCCAGATGTACTGGGCGCTTTAATCGCGCTCTACGAACATATTGCTTTCACCCAAGGTGTGATCTGGGGAATCAACAGCTTCGACCAGTGGGGGGTTGAGCTGGGGAAGAAGCAAGCCAATGAGCTGCTTCCAGCCGTCAGCGGGAGAACCCCTTCGGATTCGGGAGATTCCTCGACGGATAGTTTGATTAACCACTACTGCGGTGTTCGCAGGTATCGTTAACATGTGAACTCTGCCTATCTACTCACTCTCCTCTTTTCCATCATCGGGGGTTTAGGCGCCTCACTTCTGCGGCTTCCCCCACTACTTGGATTTCTGGCTGCTGGATTCGCGATCAGCGCGACGGGTGTGGAAGAAATCCCTTCTATTGACGTCATCGCCGAACTCGGCGTGACCACCTTGCTGTTCACGATCGGGTTGAAGCTCAATCCCCGGGACATTTCCAAACCCCGTATTGCTGCTTCCGCGTTCGGCCATGCACTTGCTAACACTGTGGTCTTTGCGGGACTCTTCGCGTTGATCGGTTTGCTGCCTCTGCGTGAATTGACCGGTCTGAGTTGGACGGCCCTGGCCTATATCGGCGTGGCGACATCCTTCAGTTCGACCATTTTCGTAATGTCGCAGCTCGCGGAGAACAACCGCAATGGTTCGGCGATCGGCCGTATTGCAATCGGTGTTCTGGTCTTGCAAGACATCATTTCGGTGGGCGTGCTAGTGCTGACTTCTGGGAAGGTGCCCGAGCCGTGGGCTTTGGCGCTGCCTCTAGTATTGCTGCTGCGGCCACAAATTAGTCGATTGCCGGATCGAATCTTCCGCACGGAACTGCTGGTTCTCACGGGTGTGGGAATCGCGGTGGCCTCCTATTCCGTTTTCGAGCTAGGGGGACTGTCCGGTTCTTTGGGTTCCATGATCGCCGGGATCTTGCTATCCGGTCATCCCCTTGCGGAACGAATGTTCAAGGCCTTGTTAAGCGTGCGCGAATTGCTGCTCGTCGCCTTCTTTATCCAGATTGGCCTGGGGGGATTGCCTGGACCGGGTGGATTCATTATCGCCGGGATCCTCACCCTTTTGTTGATTCCCAAAGCGTGGCTCTTCATAATCATCTTGCAGCGCTGCGGAATGTCCGCACGCACTAGCGCTATTTCCGGGTTGACCTTGGCCAACTACTCGGAATTCGGGTTATTGATTACGTCTGTCGCGGTCGCCAATGGAGTCCTCGGTGCCGAATGGAATTCGATTATGGCCATCGCAGTGGCTGCTAGCTTCATTTCTGGATCGTTAGTCACCCGCAAGGAAGAAGCGATTCTCAAGATCGTGAGAATGCTGATTCCACCGCGGCCCGATAGCGCGCTAGCTCCGGATGAGAAAACGGTACACATTGCCGATGCAGATGCCATCATTTTGGGCATGGGGCGCGTTGGGGAAGGTGCCTACCGCAGACTGGCACAGCAACACGGTATGAAGGTGTATGGCATTGAATTCGATGAAGACCGAATTGAATACCTGAATAAACACGGTTTTGAAATCATCCCGGGCGATGCAAGCGATCCAGAATTGTGGCACCGCATTGATCTACAGAAACAACCTAAGTTAATCGTGCTCGCACTGCCTTCCCCACGGAAGACCCTTCAGATTGTGAAGCGGATTCGTGAAAACCGTGGTGATGAAGTCGTCGTCGCCACCACCGCGCTCTACGAGAGCGCGCAGGAGGGTTTTCTACAAAATGGCGCCGACGTAGCTGTGAATATCTACGCCGGCGCCGGTGAGGAGATTGCGGATCAAGCCATGCGGTCGTTAACCGGACGACCGCATGGAAGGAGATAGTCCCTCACGGAGGAATGCTCCTTGGAAAAAAGGGTCGGTATTAGAACAGCCCCTTGTTGGAACGACCAGTATCGGTCTTGGTGACCTCACGGGAGTCAATGTTCTGGTCGTTTCCAGTGGACTTGTCGTCAGCCAGGCGACCAACCTGGGTCACGGTGATGTAGTTAACGATGCGCCCCTTCTTGGTGGCGCCGTCGCCGAAGTTCAGGTTAGCGATCAGGCGGCCTTCGCCAGCCTCGATTGGGTTGGACAGAGTCACTTCGAAAGTGCGGGTGGAAGTGGCGCGGTCGAAGCCCAAGTCACGGGTGTAAGCACCGTTGAAGTAACCAGGGGTGATGAGGCGATCCACGCCCTGTGGGCCCGATTCGGTCTTCACCTCAATGCGGAAAGTGATGGCGGGGAACTCAGCGTAGTAGTCCTCGGTGCCAACGTTGACGGCCGAGACAGAAACGAGGCCTGCGTAACCAGGAACTTTGCCACCCGCCACACGGATGGCTGGCTCCAGATCATACTTTTCGCCAGTAGCCGGCGCAGTGGTGCCAGCAGTTGGCGCCGTGGTCTCTGCAGTTGGGGTCTCAGCAGCACCAGCCACAGCGGTGCCGGACAGTGCAGCTGCGCCAATGACAACCGCGGTTGCAACGCGCGTTGCGAACTTCTTCATGGTGTTTTCTCCCTTTGGTGGGTCAGAGGTCAGTGGAGTTGTAACGGATGGCCTTTGTGGTCAGCTCCGTTTTGTTTAGCGCCGTTATAATTCGCGATGCTCTTATTACGCCGTCTTCTAGAAGCGTCGCTATTGCTTCACGTCGCTTTTACTGAGTGACTTTTTATTTAGCGGAGTCAGCTGGGTTCTTGTAGAGCTTGACGTTGACTTGGTTCTTGATTGGAGTCAGAGCGGACCAAGCAGTTGGGGTGGACCACGTGCCGTTGGACTTGCAGAATTGCTGGGTACCGGTCATGTTGATAACACGGAACCCGTAGGTGGCCTCACCGGTGTGACCAGCCGGAACATCGTATGGGCCGACAGTCTGGCCAACTTGCCAGGATAGGGAGTAGGAAGCCTCCGCGCCGATGGTCTGTGCCAGCTCATAAGCGATTCCCACAGAGCCCTTGCCGTCCTTGGCAGAAGCCTCACCGCCGAGGTTGGCGGATACGGTTTCAGTGCGATCACCCTTGACGGTCAGGGAGATAGACTGCGTCTTGGACAGTTCCTGAGTCAGAGGGATGGTGTTCTTGGTCTGGTTGGTAGCGGAAATGGTTCCGGCTGGCATGAACTTGTCATCCACGCGGTAGATCACAGTGCGGTAGTCCTCGAGGGCGTTACACACTGGCTTT
This sequence comes from Corynebacterium sp. HMSC28B08, assembly GCF_001806865.1. NCBI lineage: Bacteria > Bacillati > Actinomycetota > Actinomycetes > Mycobacteriales > Corynebacteriaceae > Corynebacterium > Corynebacterium sp. HMSC28B08. The sequence continues at coordinate 9,842 of NZ_KV786184.1, read as the reverse complement.
GGGTTGAGGATGTTTGCCTTCAGGTGATCATCGCCACGGTAGGTGTTGATGATGGGCAGCGTTGGGTTCAGCTTGGGAGTCTCCGGGTAGTGCTCCTCGGAGGTGGCAGCCTGGGCGGTTCCAGCTGCAGCAGCTGCCAGCATCAGGCCAGCAGCGGTAGCAGAAGCCATCTTGCGAACGGTGTTCATAGGAAATCTCCTGTGTGCTTGGACTGGATTCAGTCTCGGGCGGGCGGAGTTGCCATTTTCCGAAAGCGCTTCCCCAGAATCCGCGTTGCGCAACACGCCACGTTACTCAACACAACCCAGCAATAGTGCTCAACACTTTTCCTCGGGAATCCCTCTCTGACAACTAGTGACAAGAGCCGAGTTTAGAACAAACTGAATGAAAATTGTTGAACTAAATTGATAACACCACCGCGCCGCGCTTCCATGGGAGTTAACCTCGCGATAACCAAAACCATCCACAACCTGCAAGGTCGAACCCTCGGGGACTACATAACAGTCAGGTAACTCCGATGAAGTCTCCAACAATCACCCCACACTTAACTTGCTGCTCATCGGCAATATATCCCGCGCAGTACCCGGCGCAGTCATTATATACTTTAAGAAACGTAGGACAATCCGTGATTGATCAACAGTTTCGAGACAAAAACCGTTCTACGCCCCACCCTCACCCCACACCGCCTCAAAATGAACTTTAGGTTAACTCCTCTCACCTGCAACTTCACCAAACCCAGCTCGCAGCCAGCTTCACCCCCAATAGCCACCCCCAAAGCTGCCGAAGCTCTTCCAGTTCCCTGACAACGCGATTCATGGAAGCTGCTGACACTGCGGGCACCACCAGATGATCCGTTCCAATTCGTTGGTATCCAAGTGTGCATCGCCACCTGCGAATCGCCCCCCTAAGCTTCCTTTGGCAATCGGCTGCCCGCACCGGCGGCACGCCTTATTGGCGCGACCGAAAACATACGTCCCCTGTCCAGGCCTCTTGTCACCTGTGAAGATCCGTACTGGTTCCAACCGGTTTTCCCACATCACACGTCGCGACAATTCCAGCGCGCGCTGAACCCCTACTCTGCCCACCGCCGCCACCGGAATGGCCGGATGCCACCCCAGCAAGAACATGATCTCCGCCCGGTATTCATTGCCGATACCAGCCACGTTGGACTGGTCCAGCAAAGCCGCCCCCAACGCTCGATCCGGCCGAGCCATGATCCGCTCCACGCATTCCGCCAACCCATCTTCAAGCCAATCAGGGTCCAAAATGTCGGGCCCTAAATCACGAATCACCGTAGAGTACTCCCCTGCAGGAAACACACGAACAAAGCCCAATTCATGGCCCACAATCTCTATATCGGTCCCGCCCTCATGCTGGGGACTAAACCGCAATACAATCCGCGCGGTATACCCCGGTTTCCGCCACCGCGTACCGGCCTTATGTATCGCCCACACACCTTCCATCTTCAAGTGCGTGTGCACGATCGTCTCACCAATGTGCATGAATAAGTGCTTGCCATAGGGCCATACACGCTGTACCCGCTGACCATCCAAGTTCACCGTCGAAAACTGTGGCACCCGGATATCGGTTTTCGTCACGGTCCGGCCAGTCATCCACTGCAACCGATTCGATAACTGCAGTACGGAATCACCCTCTGGCACTAGCGTCGGCCTCCTCTTTTCGGCGGATGGTTGGGCTGCTGTATCACTGAGCTGGGCAACTGTATTCCTCGTCCCATCAGCCATTGTTTTCACAGGTCCAGCCCTCTGCCGGGGCAACCACCCAGTGTTGTTGTTAGCCTCGGCCAATGCGCCCAAGCCAGCTCAGGCACCTATTTTATGGTCAATCCCTTCGGCGTCAGCCTCGCCCCCGCCGCTGTCCACGGCTGCAGCTTCGCCTCCATGACAGGTACCCCGTTGATCTTTTCAATTGCCACGGGGCTCAATCTACCTTTTTTAACCGACGCCGCCATGGCCTCCACTACCCACGGCACCGCATGGGTCACCTCATCTTCCGCGTCACCGAAATTCAAGTCCGCTTCGATGGCGAACACATTAATGCTCTTGCCACCCCGGCCCACATACGCCAACAGTTCTCCATTCCGGATCACGACCAGTGCACCGGCTGTACGGCTCAGGTGCACATCGCTTTCTTCCGCTCCTTGCACTGCGGGCCACGGCAGTGCCGCCCCGAAAGGGTTGGCCGGGTCGACGGCAGCTAGCACATAGGGTTGCGAGTCCGCATCCGCGTTCCCCGATGATTTGCCGTCTTCGGTACGCCGCAGGGCGTCGATAACTTCCCGAGGCGCGAACTGTGCGCCGCCTAGGCCGTCAATGATGTACCCGCGCAGCACCGCGCCGGAATCCTCCCACGCGCTCAACACTCGATATGCCTGCGCGAAACCTCCTTCGGCTTTTTCTGCAACGACGGACCCGCGGGTTACAACGGCGTAGCGGTCGATCCACGCTTCACCGTTGACGGCGGCCACCTCTGCGGCAGCAACTGTGGAAATGCCCGCACTAGCACTAGCTGCATGAGCCGCGCTTGTGCCAGCAGCACCCACATCAAGAGCACCTGCATGAGCCGCGATTGTGCCAGTAGCACCCGCATCAATGGTGCCCGCGTCAAGAGCACCTGCATGAGCCGCGCCCGCAGTTCCGGCCCCGCGCGTACCAGCCCCAGTCACACCATTGTCCACAGACCCACTGGTCCTGCCATGAGTCGACGGGTCCACGGGTCGCACCGCGGACCATCGTCCAGGCACACCGCTATGAGCGTTTAAGGCCGCCCGTGCCTCGCGGGTGCGCTGCGCGGCTTCTTGGCTCATCATCGCGTGCGAAAAGCGCCCGCGCCCCATCCGCAATCTTCCAGTCGCCGCACTGCTACTACCTCGCCCGCGATCCCGTCGCGGCGCCCGGTGAGCCTGCTTTCCGCTACTGCCAGCCTCTGTTAACCGTGCACGCAAGGCCGCGAAAGAATCCGGAGCTACCAACCCGGCATCAAACAACTCCCACAGCGCCGCATCCAATTCCTTATGCCCAATGCCGGTCACCGCAGCCAGTTCACTGGCCAGATACGCCCCGCCCCCACGCAGTTTCTCCAACAGCTGATTAGCGACGATGCCCACTTCCACTGCCACGTTTTCTGCAGCCGGACCACGCCCGGCCAGCAGATAATCCTTCAACACAGCGGGCACAATGGTCACCCAGCTATCCTTCGCACCAGTGGTTCCTTGCCCCACCACTACAAACTCGCCACTGGCCAGCAAATCATCCAGATCCGAGGGCTGATAATCCGGAATACGCGCAGGCAAGACCATGGTTTCCCACGCGCTGGCTGGCATTGCCAATCCCGCCAGCTGTTCCAGAACACTGGGCAGATCCAACCGCTCGGCGCTCCCAATGCCATGCCACTGCGCCAGGAAGCGAGCATACGTTTTCCGCGTCACAGGTTCCACTGCACCTCGAGCGGCCGCCAACGTCGCTTGCCGCAGGCGGCGCAACATCGCCACATCTACGAACTGGGTGGCATTCTTCACCTGCGTGGTTGCCTCTTTATCCGACGCCGCTCCGGCCTCCACGAACACGCCCGCTTCTAAGCGCCGGTCTGCCGCCCAACGTTTCAATAGGGATTCCGCGGTGGCTACACCCATCCCAAACTCGGCTGCCACCGTAGCGGCATCGGTCGGTCCACGATGCCTCATCATTCGCAATACCAGCTGGTCAAGCGCATCTGCAACGACCGTGGGATCCGCCCCCACCCCCGGCGGGACGGGCACGCCCAACCCGTCACGTAGCAGGGGAATGTCCTCCACCACACACAACTTGCGCGCCCCGCCAAAGCTGACTTCCGCTAGGCGCCTCGGAACCAATTCGCGCACCTCCTCGACTGCCACCGTGCTTTCGAGGCGTGCGGCAACATCATCAAGCGTCAAAGGCCCCAGCGCCCGCAGCATGTCCACAGCTTGTTCCACCGTGCCAGCACGGCGCCCTTCAGCGCGCCACTGGGCGGCGTCGACAATCCTAGAAACAACAACCGGATCCAACAGGAAGCCTTCACCCGATTTCCCGAGCACCTTGGCCAGTAAGGCGGGATCGACGGCAAGAGCCGCGGCGCGTTCGGCGGAATCGCCTTCATACATAAACGCACTGGTGTAGGTGAACAACAGTGATTCAGCGAAGGCACTGGGGCCTTCCGTGGTGACCTCGGCGATGCGCAACGATGGGAGGGAATTGACAAGTTCTTCCAGCTCATCCAGTTTGTACACATCGTGGATACATTCGCGCATGGTCTCCACCATGATCGGGAAATCTGGGTGATTGCGCGCTACGTCTAGCAACTGCGCAGCACGTTGGCGCTGTTGCCACAGCGGTTGGCGCTTGCCCGGGTGCCGGCGGGGCAGCAACAGAGCGCGCGCGGCGCACTCGCGAAAACGGCCCGCAAACAATGCCGATGACCCCACACTATCCATTACGTCACCCAGCACAGCCTGCGCGTCGCGAGCAAGCAGCTCCTCCCCCGGTGGATCCTCGGAATAGGGCAAACGCAACACCATCCCGTCATCCCCGGCCACCGCCATCGAGTCGATCCCCGTTGTGCGCTGCAGCTGGGCCGATAATGCCATAGCCCACGGCGCATTCACCCCTCGACCATAGGGGGTGTGCACGATCACGCGCCAGTCCCCGATTTCGTCCCGGAAACGCTCAACAACGATGGTCTTTTCATCTGGGATCACACCCGTATCCTCACGCTGTTGGGAGTAGAACGCGGTTAAGTTGGCCACGGTGTTGGGGCAGATGAAATCTGCATCCCGATTGTCTGCAGAGCTACCTTTACCCCACGCTCGGCGGTGCTCGCCAATGGCTTTACCCAGCTCTACAGGGCGCCCTTCTGCGTCCCCCACCCAAAACGGCAGGCGGCCGGTGTGCCCCGCGGCGGGCGCCACAATAACCTGGTCGCGGTTAATTTCCAGGATCTTCCAACTGCTGGCGCCCAGGGTAAATACGTCCCCCACGCGGGATTCGTACACCATTTCCTCATCCAACTCGCCCACGCGCCGGGCACCAACTTCTTCACCGGCAGCCAGAAACACCCCAAACATGCCGCGATCGGGAATGGTGCCGCCGTTGGTCACGGCCACGCGTTGAGCTCCGGGGCGGGCTTCGAGCGTTCCTGCCTCGGCGTCATAGATCACGCGCGCTTTAAGATCAGCGAAATCCGTCGAGGGATACCGCCCCGAAATCAACTCCAACACTCCATCGAAAGCCTCACGAGGCAGCGCGGCATACGGATGTGCCCGGCGTACTGCGCGCCACCACTGCTCCACATCCAGCCGGCCGCCGGGGGCCTGTGCTGCGGCTGCCACGGTGTGCTGGGCCAGCACGTCTAGCGCGTTGTTCACCACGTGCAAGGGTTCCAGCTCCCCGGCCAACAACCGGCGCACAATCACAGTGGCGGCTTCGGCATCTTGCTTGTGCAGTGGGTAGATCGTGGCCCTACTGGTTTCACCCACGGAGTGCCCGGCGCGACCACACCGCTGAATCGCCGAAGCCACCGAAGGTGGCGCCCCCACCTGAATAACGTGGTCGACCAGCCCCATATCAATACCCAACTCCAGCGAACTGGTTGCCACCACGCACTTCAGCGTGCCTGCTTTCAGGGCTTGTTCTATGTCGGCACGTTCCTCTTTGGATACCGACCCGTGGTGCGCCCGCGCGATCACTGCAGGAGAACCGGTGACCCGCGTGGATTGTGCCATCAGCTGTGCGGGGGCTCGTCGCATGGGAGCTGCCAAAGATTCCGGGTCGTGAATCGCAGCCCAATGCTCGTTCAACGCTCCGGTCAGACGCTCGGCGGTGCGGCGGGAGTTCACAAACACCAACGTGGAGGTGTTCGCCATTACCTGCTCGTAGACCGCTTTATGCACGTGCGGCCACACACTCTTTTGCTGGGGCAGGGCCGATTCTTTATCGACGCCACTCGCTACCCGATTACCCGCCCCCAGCTGGGTGTTACCACCCACACCTTCGCCAATGAGTGTTGGACCCAGGAGGGCTTCATCCTCTAGTTCGTCCCCCACGGTGCCGTCGTCAGGATCCGTGGTGTTCTCAAACTGCGCTAGGCCTACATCCTCGGCTGGTGGCGGATCTTGGAAGTCTTCCACCACACTACGGACGGTGACATCCCACGATTTATACGACGGTGGATTGACGATCCGCACCGGTCGATCGCCACCCATAAACGAAGCCACGGAATCTACGGGATTCACGGTGGCTGATAAGCCAATGCGCTGAACGGGTTGCTGGGCAATGAGGTCCAAGCGTTCAAGGGATAGCGCCAAATGAGCTCCGCGCTTGGTTCCCGCAACCGCGTGAACCTCGTCCACGATCACGGTTTCCACGCTGTGCAGCGTGCCCGCTGTTTTCGAGGTCAGCATGAGATACAGGGACTCGGGAGTAGTAATCAGGATCTCGGGCGGGTGGCGCAGCAACTTGGCGCGCTCCGACTGCGGTGTATCTCCCGAACGCACACCGACACGGACAGGTGCGACCGGTACATCCATCGCAGCCGCAGTGCGTGCAATGCCCGCCAAGGGGGCAGCGAGGTTACGGTCAACATCCACTCCGAGGGCTTTAAGCGGGCTGATGTAAATAACTTTTGTACCCCCCTGGACTTTTGATGAGGGGGAGGGCTGGGAGGCGTCGAAAAAAGATTGTGGGGCGGTGAGTTTGGAAAGCGACCACAAAAAAGCTGCCAACGTTTTACCCGATCCGGTGGGCGCCACCACCAGAGCGTTCTCACCTGCTGAAATGGCTTCCCAGGCCTGCTGTTGGACCACGGTTGGCTCGGCAAATACATCCCGAAACCATGCTGCCACGGGGGCATGGAATCTATTCAGCGGGTCAACGGGCATGTGACCATCCAACCATGCCGCTAAAGTAAGTGCCATGACGGCTCAAATTGATGATGCAACGCTGGCGCTGCGGCTAGCAATGGGCACTGGCGAAATCCTCAAAGGTGTACGTGGTGTAGGCCTGTTGCGTGACAAGGAACTCGGTAAAGCCGGTGATGCCATTGCGCAGGACTGGATCGCCCGTGCACTAGCGTTGCACCGCCCCAACGATTCGGTGCTGTCCGAAGAAGCTGAGGACGACCGCACACGGCTCGACAACGAACGCGTGTGGATCATCGACCCGCTGGACGGCACCCGCGAATACGCTGGTGGACGGCAAGATTGGGCCGTGCACATAGCCCTCGCCGTGAACGGGAAGGTTGAACAGGCAGCCGTTGGCATGCCGGATTTGGGCAAGGTTTTCCATACGGACGACGTGCGCGCCGTAGGGGGCAGAGCCACCAACCGGCTGGTGATCAGCCAGAATTCCACCCCGGAAGTGGCAACGTTTATCGCCGAGGACCTGGGCATGGAATTGGTTCGTATGGGTTCGTGTGGTGCAAAGACCACCTCGGTGATTTTGGGCGACAATGACGTATACGTGCACGCCGGCGGGCAATACGAATGGGATAACGCAGCACCCGTTGGAATCGCGCAGGCAGCGGGACTGTTTACCTCACGACTAAGTGGGGAGCGGTTGAAATACAACTGCGACGATCCATATCTTCCGGATCTGCTGGTGTGCCGTCCCGATGCCAGTGAAAAAGTGCTGGCCAGTGCTTCCCGTTATCTAGAACAGCACGGGGAATTCAAGTAAAGCGTTACGCGGTCGGGTAGTCTCGCCCCGCACTACCCACGCCGGTCACACACCGCGCAACCCGAGCCGATTCAATCCCACGCAACCCGCGCCGGTCACACACCACCCACGCAACCCGAGCCGATTCAACCCCGCGCAACCCGCGCCGGTCACACACCGCCCACGCAACCCGCGCCGATTCAACCCCGCGCAACAATTGAGGCGCAGTCCGTCATAGCGATGGCCAGCCTTCGTGACTCATGCCATGCAGCTTTGGCAGAGATTGTCCTCAAGGCGTAATCTCAGATTCATTCGCGCCCCCATTCATGAGCGAAGGAGTGCATTCAGCGTGGCGTCAACCCTCCAAGAAGCGCTAACAGAAGACCAGCGGATCCCCACCCCCTACGAAGACCTGTTGCGAGAGATTCTTGAAACCGGCACCGCCAAAGGCGACCGGACGGGGACCGGTACCACCAGCTTGTTCGGTAAACAACTGCGCTTCGACCTGCGTGCTGGTTTTCCACTTATTACCACCAAGAATGTGCACATCAAGTCCGTGGTTGGTGAATTGCTGTGGTTCCTCAAGGGAGATTCCAATGTTCGGTGGCTACAGGATCACGGCATTCGCATTTGGAATGAATGGGCAGACGAAAGCGGCGAACTGGGCCCCATTTACGGCGTGCAATGGCGCAGCTGGCCCACTCCGGATGGCCGGCATATAGACCAGATCTCGCAGGCACTCAATACGCTACGCACTAACCCCGATTCGCGGCGCAATATCGTGAGCGCTTGGAATGTCTCCGAACTGAGCAACATGGCGCTGCCCCCGTGCCACCTGTTGTTCCAGCTATACGTAGCCGATGGTCGACTATCGTGCCAGCTGTACCAACGCAGCGCAGATATGTTCCTTGGGGTGCCTTTTAACATCGCCAGTTATTCCCTGTTGACACACATGCTGGCGCAGCAAGCCGGCCTGGAAGTTGGTGAGTTCATTTGGACGGGTGGTGACTGCCACATTTACGACAATCACCGCGAGCAAGTCCAAACGCAGCTTTCCCGCGATGCCCGGCCGTACCCGCAACTCGAGCTACGCAAGGCTGCGGATATGTTTTCATATGACTTCGATGACATCACCTTTACTGGGTATGACCCCCACCCCGCGATCAAAGCGCAGGTCGCGGTGTAATGGGCAAGAATGTGACGTCATGGGTAAGGATGCACGATCATAGGTAAGGATGTGACGTAATGGGGCAGGACTCAAAGGCAATGGATAGGGACACCACGACAGTTAGCACCAACGGCCCAACCGGATTAAGCCAGACCAGCCGCCCAACCGGATTCAACCAGGGCGATTACCCAGAGATCACTTCCGAGTCGGTAACCGCAGCCCTACAACAATTGAACATCGCGCGCGAAGATGTGGAAATCGGGATGATTTGGGCACAAACCACCGCGGGCGTCATCGGCGATGGCAAAGATATGCCATGGTACCTGCCCGAAGACTTGGAGCATTTCAAGCAAGCCACGGTAAACTACCCTGTCGTTATGGGCCGTACGTCCTGGGAAGCCTTGGACGGCGGATTCCGCCCCCTCCCCCGGCGTGAGAACTATGTAGTCACCCGCAATGAGTCCTATGAAGCGCCGGGTGGCCATGTGTTTACCTCTTTGGACCACGCCATCGCCGCCGCCGCCCAGTTCCAGCTACAGCACAACACCGATCGACCTGCGCTGGTATGGATCCTCGGCGGCGGCCAGATTTACGCCCAATGCATGGCCGTTGCCGATCGGGTTGTCATCACGGAGATCGATATGTCAGCTCCAGCGCGTTTCCAAGTGCACGCACCGGCCGTGGACGAGCCAGATTTCACATTGCAATCAGCCAGCCCATGGCGGGTATCCCAGAAGGGACACACCGTTGACGGCGAAGGAGAACTGAAGTTCCGCATCTGCGAGTGGACTAACGCGCACAGGTAACCCAGCGGGGGCAGCCCAGCAGGGGCAGCCCAGCAGGGGCAGCCGCCTCGGAGCGGGGCAGGGTGGGGTGATGACGACTGGGTGGCGGGTGGGGTGATGGCACGAGTCCTTCACACAGATTCCAAGCGCAGGCCCCGAGCGCTTCTCCCTGTGATGCCGGCTCGGGCCACTCACGCCCTC
>NZ_KV786183.1:0-811 GCF_001806865.1 Corynebacterium sp. HMSC28B08 | reverse complement strand
CATTATGACAACTATGTCTCCGAAGAAACATCAGAACGCTGATCAGGTTAAGGCTGTTTCCAACAGGATCATGGCGAGCCCGGAATTATCGAAACTGATCGGTGAGCTAGCCCAGGCTGCCGATGGCGACATCAACGCGCTTGTCCGCGGGGTGCTGCAGTCATCGATCAACAGCGGCCTGGCCGCTGAAATGGAGGCGCACCTGGGTTATGAATCCGGTGACCGTACGGCAAAGGCCGCTGCGGGGCAGACAAACCATCGCAATGGTAGTTATTCAAAAACAGTCGATACGAACTACGGGCCGATCGAGATTGACATTCCCCGTGATCGTGATGGTTCGTTTATCCCGCGAATGGTTCCCAAAGGCGCCCGTCGGATTACAGAGCTGGATGACATGATCGTGTCCTTGTATGCCGGCGGCATGACGATTAGGGATATCCAGCACCATATTCACACCTCCTATGGGGTGGATATGTCCCATGAGACGATCAGCAACGTCACCGATTCGGTGCTGGATGCCGTCATGCAGTGGCAGCACCGCAAGCTGGATGCGTTTTATCCCATCATGTTTTTGGATGCCATCCGCATCAACGTCCGCGACGGTGGCAGAGTCGTCAACAAAGCGGCCCACATTGCTGTAGGCATTGACCTCGACGGAATCAAACACATCCTCGGCATCTGGGTTGCCGCCAATGAGGGTGCATCGTTTTGGTCAGGGGTATGCGCAGAACTAGCCAACCGCGGAATCGAAGACGTCTTCATCGTTGCCTGTGACGGACTTAAAGGTCTGCCGGAAGCCATTGAAGCAACC
>NZ_KV786182.1:0-2248 GCF_001806865.1 Corynebacterium sp. HMSC28B08 | reverse complement strand
CCGACGCGCGAGCATCGGCACAAGACTCAACGCGGGAACAACCGCACGAGACCCAACACAAAGACCCCCCGCACGAGGCCCAGCGCGAGATCCCCTCCCGCACGAGACCCAACGCGAGAGACTCCTGCACCCACCACCACACACACCAGTTCACACACACCAGTTCACACAATGTGCAGCAGAACTCCGACAAAATAACACGTTTTTGTTCGACTTCTGCTGCACATTCATTGCTCGCCGCAAGAACACCGACACAACAGCCAACGCTCGATCCCCTCCCGCACGAGGCCCAGCGCGAGATCCCCCCCGGACGAGAGCCAACGCGGGAACAACCGGACGAGACCAAGCGCGGAGAGACTCCCGCACCCACCCAATCTATGCCTGCTGTACAGAACCTCTACCCGAGCGAAGTATTCTTCTACCCGAAGTATTCTCAACACTCGCTAGCACTATTCAACAAGCATTTCCTGCATAGTCTGTTGATTCGCACGCAGGGCCCCTATTGGCATGCCGGTATCACTAGGCCACCACGCTTGTTGCGCGTCGATACTTATCGTCACGTGCTGGCCCGACTTCGCCTTCCACGAATCGTGGAGCGCGATGATGGGGCTCACTGTTTTCGCCTTTGGAGATCCCGGAGATCCACTGGACTTAGCCATGACCAGGGCTGTGGAATCATCAACTACCAAAACCGTGTACGGTCCAGGTTCCGGCCCATTGGGGTGACGATCGTTGCTAGAACACTGTGCTTAGCGATGAGGGTCTTAATTACACCCAAGGCTGCAACGCCCCTCTCTGATTAAAAGCTACCGGGTAGAAACTCCGCGTCAATTATGAACCGTGCGCGCGACTCTCGCCACTAAATCGCGCTAACGCTGTAGCAGACTCGTAGAGGCAAATTGATGCTGCTGTGGCCAAGTTCATCGACTCGGCGCGGCCTCGCATTGGGATGCTGACCCGCAAGTCCGCCAAATCCTGCCAATGACCCAGCCCATGGGCCTCGTTGCCAAAGAGCCACGCGGTGGGTTGCGCCAGAATGGGCTGCTCACCAGGATCAGCCCCCACGGCCTCATCCAAAGAAACGTCACCGTCCATTGCCGTAGCCATGACAGTGAAGCCGTCCTCGTGGAGGCGATCGATCACTTCGGCCACACCTGCTTCGCGGGCCACGGGCAGGTGGAAAAGACTACCCGCAGAAGCCCGAACCGCTTTCCCGCCTTGAGGATCGACTGACTGCCCCGCGAAAATCACGCCAGCGGCGCCCAGCGCATCGGAGACACGGATGATGGTGCCGGCATTGCCCGGTTCAGCGGTTTCCACGGGAACCGAGATCAGCGGCAAGCTATTTTTCGCGGAAGCCAGTACCGCATCCAAGTCCGCAAGTTGAGAGTTGCACAGCGCAAACAAACCCGTGGTCGTGACGGTTTCCGCGAGTTGGTCAGCCGCGCGGGGTGAAATGAGATTAATAGGCGCGGAGGAGGTGGCGTCGAGCAAAGAAGAAAAGCGCTGAGCAGCAGATTCAGTAACAAAGACTTCAATGACCGAACCGTGTTGGAGGGCCGACGTGACAGCATTTTCTCCCTCGGCCAAGAATCGGCCAGCCTTCCGGCGCGCGGCGGCGCGGTGCAATTTCGCGGCGGCAACGATTCGTGGGGTACGTTCGGTAAAGATCTCCTGCTCAGACATAGCTCTTACTGTACCGAGGGCGGCATCGCCGTCCGTGACGCGGGACTAGCGTTCCAAGGGGAATCCGTTGGAATCGCGGTCATATCCCCCACTTCCGGTCAGGATCAGTAAGAAGTCCACGAATACCCAGATTCCAACGATGGCCAATCCCACGAACCCGATCAAAACAATCACGGTGAGCCACGAGAGAAGAGTCATCGCAAGCTGGACGGACGCACGACCCGTACGGCCCAGGTAGAAATTGTGTGCGCCGAAGGTTCCCAAAAAGAACGCGAGCAGCAGGGCCACGACCCAGTTCTTCTGGTTATAGCCAGGCGGCACCTCGCTCGGGACCCCGTAACCGTACCCAACACCGGGATGAGCACCAGGCATAACCCCGCCCGTGCGGTACAGATCCGGGTGGTTGTATTCGGGCATCCCGGTCCGAGGGTGCGTGGGCATCCCGGGGTGGGAATGTGCCCGGTAGGGATTAGAGTTGCCTGGATAATTAGGGGCAGGTTCACCATTAAATGGGTGACTCATAATCGTCTCCTACTTCCGTTCGCGTGTGCTTGCGGGCGTG
>NZ_KV786181.1:0-4134 GCF_001806865.1 Corynebacterium sp. HMSC28B08 | reverse complement strand
TCTACTCAAACGGAACAAAACCTGGGACACTTCACTGCAGTGGTGCGAACTCGTGCTCCACTATGCTGAGACCCATGATTGCTCAGACGGGAAATCTGCGCCAATGGCAGTATTTCGTGGCTTTAGCGGAGACCGGTAGTTTTACAGCGGCGGCAGCGCGACTGGGAGTGAGTCAGCCGCCTGTCTCCAATGCCATTAAGCGCTTAGAAGCTGGTGTAGGTACACCGCTATTTATCCGAGGGGCGGGGGAAGTGAAACTAACCGAGGCAGGGTTGACCTTGCTTCCATATGCCCGGGTGATTAATCGCGATCTTCAGACTATGCATTCGATGATTGACGGTATCCGAAGTGGTGCGCAAAGCGGGTTTCGTTTGGCCATCAGTAGTGCGCTTCCAAGCGAGATAGGATCGCGTATTGCAGCAAAGGCACAGCAGCATGATGGAGTAGTTTTGTCGTCACTGCCTTCTGTTGAGATTCTTGCCCGTGTTGAAGAAGGCGCTATTCATGCGGGGCTTGTTCAAGCTCCGGTTCCCTTGGGTACTCACCGCAGTGCGAGGCAGTTTTCTCTGTCACGTGATCTAGTGGTGCCGCCGGGGTATTCAAGGTTGGATAAGACCTTGTCTCAATTGAATCTGCTGGTGGAGAACCTGAATGACAATTCAAGTGCAGCCAGTGGTTTGGCGAGAGAGCTATTTCGGTCGGGTGTGTCTTGCGAAATTAATGATTCAGAGGATGCTCTAGGTAGGGGCTTATTGATTGGAAGAGGGGAGGGGATGTCTTTGGTATTTCGCGGTTTTCACCAGTTTGACAATGCTATTGAGCTTCCTTCCCGTTTCGATTTTTCCGTGGATGTAGTGGTTCGCCGAGGTGGGATGGACAATGGCGCCGAGGCCATGGCGGTCGCCGAAAGAATTTGTCGAAGGATTAACCAATGACTGCACGGATGGAGATGGCCCTGGAAAACGTGTTGATGCGGTCGGGGTGTGAGGGATGGTGGTGTGCATCGCGACTGCACGATGGGGTGACTATCGGACGCAAACAAGACGAGAAAATTACGGTGGCATCCTTATATAAAATCCGGCTCCTCCACCTCACTTTGGAAGCGATTCAACGAGGTGATCTGGATCCTCGTCTTCGTGTTGACGTTGCACCGTCCAAAGGAACTTACGAAGGGTATGGGTTCGCTGCCTTTGATGACGCAGTGAACGTGAGTCTCCGAGACTTAATGAAACAAGTCGCATCGGTGTCAGATAACGTGGCCGCCCACGAGATTTTGCGTCTACTGCCTGCGTGGGCTCGAGAAGCATTTCTTAAACGGTTTCCACCTCATTATGACTTGCAAGATCGGAATAGCTTAGTGACGGCGGAGAAACAATTGCGTCAATATGTTCAATCCCAAGGGGGGAGTAGTACAGATATAGCGTTTTCTGCAGTCTCTTCGTTGGCGGAAATAACTAATGACTTGGAACAGGTTTGGAAAGACGATAGTGCAGCGGTACGTCGATCTATGTGTGAACTCTTGGGGTTGCAGGTGTGGCGTCACCGTGTTCCTTCAGGCTTTCCTCCAAGCGGCGTTGATATCTATGGAAAAACGGGCACTGTAGGACTTCTCCATGGTGAAGCTTCGATTATCCAGGTTGAGGGCGAGGAGCCCATTGTGGTGTCCATCATGCTGAAACAGGTGGTGCCAGAACAAGCAATGAGTACTCACGATGGTGCTATTGGCGAAGTGGCTAGACTGCTCGTGGACGCTCTTCGTTAGAATTTCTGCCACTTGAATACACACTTCTACCATCGCCTATATGTGAATGAAATGAGACAATTGCATTATGTGATATTGGTGGCATCCAATGCGTCTCACTTAACGTCACTCCCATGATGACTAAGCACAATCGTTTCCGTCAGTCGGTGATTGCACTCTGTTCGCTCTCCGCAGTGATGTTGAGCAGCTGTTCAGCTCTACCGTGGGAATCAGACTCAGACGTATTTCTCAAAGCTTTCAACGCGGGAGATGACAGCAAGGCTGCACGGTATCTGGATCATCCAGACCCGGAGCGCGCCCTTCATGAATTTCGGCAGTCACTTCATGGTGTGAAGGTCAACATCGAAAAATCTGATATTTCCAATGGAAAGCAGAATACTCATGTGACTTGGTCCAAAGATGGTGTGGAGTTGGAGAGCAATGGTCGGCTCGTCCTTAGTGGACAGGATGGTAAGCCTCAATGGTTGCCTTCGATCTTCGAAGCTCAGTTGAGCGATGATTCCGCACTCTTTTTTGCTGAAGATAAACAGTACGATCTTCCAATTAAAGATCGCTTGGGCAATGAATATATGACCTGGACGAAAGTTATTCAGGTACGAGGTCGCAAAGATATAGCCTCTAGAGCGCAGGAATTGGCCCAGATTTTTGCACCAGTGTCTCCCACAACGACTAAGGAGTGGATCGAGCAGACCTTGGGAGAGTCTCAGGATGAAGACACCGTGCTCCTCACTTTGAGGCAGGAAGAATTCCGGAAGATACAAGAGCAACTTAGGACCTTTGAGGGAATTTCCACTGTGGAGCAGGGGCGTCTCTTAAGCGTGTCCAAAACTCTTAACTCTCCGCTGGATGCTGAATTGAACAAATATTGGGAGTCAGTGCTCGATGCTAATTCAGGATGGTCGATACGCGCTGAGAGTTCACAAGGTATGACGACGGTAGCCTCTGAGCCGCCTCGCCGAGTTCAGCCAATCGCAACCACTCTGGATATCACACTGCAAAGCGCAGCAAAACAAGCAGTGGACAGTGAGCAACGTGCCGCAGTTCTAGTCGTGCTCAATCCTAGAACAGGAGGTGTCCTTGCCGTTGCACAAAATGACAAGGCAAATAACCAAGGGCCAATCGCACTCACCGGGCTATTCCCACCGGGATCGACGTTCAAAACTGTGACCACAGCGGCGGCACTAGAGGCAGGGGCAGTCAGCATGGATGAGGAACTACCTTGTCCTAGCAATATCACCGTCGCTGGACGCAAGATTCCCAACGATCATGACTTCGATCTAGGTAGCGTTCGACTGGAAGAAGCTTTCGCCCAATCATGTAACACAACCCAAGCGGTCATTTCGGATCGTTTGGGAGAAGATGATCTGCAACGGACTGCTTTAGAACTCGGAATTGGCTCCGACTTCGACGTACCAGGGATGACCACACTTACTGGTTCGGTGCCGCGGACACCGGCTGGACCTCCTCGTGTGGAGGCTTCTATTGGACAGGGCGAGGTTCTAGCTAGTCCATTTGGGATTGCGCTCATGCAATCGACTGTCGCTAACGGCGGCTTGCTTGTTCCTCCACAGCTCATTCAAGGCGAACAGACAGTAGTGAATAAACAGGCAGACCAGCATGTCAGCGATACAACTATTCAAAGCCTCCGGACGATGATGAAATCAACAATTGACCACGGTTCAGCTAGGTCGTTGAGTGATCTTAGTGCACTTGGCGGAAAGACTGGTACAGCAGAAATTGATGGCAAGCTTTCCAATGGCTGGTTCGCTGGAACGACAGGGGAATTGGCGATTGCGTCCCTTGTAATCGAAGGAGATTCTTCTCAGCCAGCTGTGGAAATGGCCGGGCGTTTCCTTCGCTCGCCGGATGTTCAGAAATTCTCTGGAATTCAATAAACTTGCGTCATAACCTCTAGCACGGGTTAAGTAAAGAAAAGTGTGTCTTTTCCGGGCGTGTTGCGGTTATTTGATCCAGCCTTTTTGGATGCCGAGGTTGTGTTGGTAGCTGGTGTCGATGGCGGTGTCGTATTCTGCTGGTGCACCGATGTCATTGGTAGTGGCTGTGGTGTTGTGGGTGATCAGGTCTGTTGCTGTGGAAAGTGCGTCTTGACCCCATCGTTGGTCCCTGGCGATCTTGACCGGATCGTCAGGGACTTCTGTATGTAGATACAGCCACCAATCCATCACTGTGCGTTGATGCGGTAGTGATAGTCCGCGGTGTCTGCGGGCTAGTTCTTTTATGGGGGCGTTGATGCCACCTTCGAGGCTGTTTGTTGTTGCTGCAAGGTTGTCGGGGTCGATGGTTGTTGGTGGGGGTTGCAGGTAGGTAAACAGCAGGTCTGAAGTGCCCCGGGTTTTGTTCCTAGGCATTTG
>NZ_KV786180.1:9985-43505 GCF_001806865.1 Corynebacterium sp. HMSC28B08 | reverse complement strand
CCCTTTCCCCCCTCACCCCCTCCAACCCCCAAACCAAAAAAGGGACAGCCCCCGCCGTCCCTTAATCCCCTTTTGTTACAACCGCCGGAACCGCTTTGTTACAGTCGCTGCCGCTTCAAGAAGTTCCACACTTCCTGGCTAGCATCGGGCACGCGGTTCCATGTGTGATTCTGCGGGTTGGTCAGCAGTTGCAGCTCCTTGCGCGCACATGGGTAGACATGGCGCTTACCACCCGGGATGTTGGTTACGCACGGCGCCCCCACACAGCCATTGCGCTTCTTGTAGCTGTTGACCAGCACAGGAACGGCCAGGTAGTGGCTCCCATTGTGCCGATAGCCACCGTGGTACTTCATCATCGCGTCGCCCGTACCGTGGGAAATCAGGAACGGAATCGGACGGTTAGAGCACCCGCGGTTCACCGGATCGTAGAACGCCCCGCCCACGGCCGCCGCACCCGCAAAGATATGAGGCAAATGACAGGCCACGACCGCAGTCATGCCGCCACCATTGGAGTGCCCAGTGGCGTAGATCCGGCCGCGATCCACATTGTAGGTCCTGTCGACCTCCGCAATGATCTGCGTGATGAATTTCAGATCCTCGCCCGGGCGCACCACAGCGTACGGGGCGCCTTCCCAACCGTGATTGATGGACTCGGGGTAGATGCGGATTGCCTCGCGAGCCGCACCCGTCTCATGCAAGCGGGAGTAACGGCGGAAGTTCTCCGGCGTATCGCGCCATCCGTCAAAGCCGAACAGCACCGGCGGCACAGCCAGAGGAGGTGGTTGCGCCTGAGCCTGGGTTCCGGTGAACTCGGCTACAGAAGGGACAACACCGGCGCCACTGACCACAGTCAGCGCCGCCAATGCCGTGATCGCCGTTCGCTTAATATTCTTTACTTGAGCAATAAGGTTTTTGTGCGCACACAGAACCATAAATCAGCTTTCAACTGCGCGAAAGCCTTCACGGAAGCTCATTACCCCCGATAGTTTTTCTCAGCTTTTGTTTTCTCGATAGCCACACCAGCCACATGGGTCACAGTGTTTCTAAGAGTGGGGTGAAGCGAGCCCTTTCACCTAGACTGAAGTAATGAATTCCACGCCTTCCGCACCCTCTGGAGTGCCCAAAGATCAGGGGAGCCAGCCGCAGTCCCCAGACGCGGCGGGCACCCCAGTAGCACCTGAAGAGACCCCAACTTCGGCACCCCCAGCGGAAGCGCAGAAACACGGTCGCGCGCACGCAGTGAAAGCCAAGATGCGGTCCATCATGCCGTGGTGGGCATGGATCTTGGTGCTCGGTCTCATCGCCGCGGTATTAGCTTCCATGTTGGCCTTGGCCATGATGAAATCGGGGCAAGACAAGGAACGCACTCCCGCCGGTTCCGCCACCGGCGTTACCGCCAGCTACCCTGCGCCCACCACAACGGGAAAGTATGACAAGGAACGGGAAACCGATCCCGTGGCACCTCCCGGTGGTGGCTACGTTCCCCCTGCACAGCAGTGGGCCCCAGAGGAACAGCAGTCGGTGGAGACGTCGGCGTCGGAAACAGAAACGCGCCAGACCCGAGCACCCGGAAACAACCGTGGCGACCGCCCCAACCGCGGTGACAATCGCCCCAACAACGGACGGCCCTCAAATCCTGGAAACAATGCGCCCAGCAGGCCACAGAATGGAGGCAATACGGGCAACGGCGGCGGTGCCGGTGGAAACTCCGGTAACGGCGGTAACTCCGGTAACGGCGGCACGGGCGGAACCGGGAACACCGGTGGCACGGGGACAGGGACGAATAACGGCGGGGGCACCAGCGGCACTGGTGGCACGGGAGAGACCGGTGGTACGGGTGGCGCCGGCGGAACGGGAGGCAATGGGAACGCCACCGAGGGTGGTAACTAAAGCCCCGAGGCTTACCGCGCCTGCGCCTTCAGGACGGGGTTTCGCGCACCCGCCGGACGGTCAACTGGCACAATGGGGAGAATGAGTACCCCTAAGCGCCCCAGTGAGCTACGCTCGTTGGATCAATCCACGAAGCTGAAGAACGTCCTTTACGAGATTCGCGGACCGGTGAACGCGGAGGCGGAGCGGATGGAGGCCGATGGCCACCGCATCCTCAAGCTCAACACCGGTAACCCCGCAGTGTTCGGGTTCGAGGCCCCAGATGTGATCATGCGCGACATGATCGCGGCGCTGCCCACCGCACAGGGTTATTCCACATCTAAAGGCATCATCTCTGCTCGGCGCGCGATTTTTGCCCGCTACGAGGTAATCCCCGGCTTCCCGTCGTTCGATGTGGAGGACGTCTACTTAGGCAATGGCGTGTCCGAGCTGATCACCATGACGATGCAGGCACTGCTCAACGATGGCGACGAGGTCCTCATCCCCTCCCCTGACTACCCGTTGTGGACGGCTTCCACGTCCCTGTCCGGAGGTCGGCCCGTGCACTACCTGTGCGATGAGGAAGACAATTGGAATCCTTCCATTGAGGACATCAAGGCCAAGGTCACGGAGCGCACCAAGGCCATTGTTGTAATTAACCCGAATAACCCGACGGGTGCTGTGTACTCTCGCGAAATTCTGCAACAGATTGTGGATATTGCCCGCGAGCACTCACTGCTTATTCTGGCCGATGAGATCTACGACAAGATTCTTTACGATGACGCCAAACACATCAATATCGCCAGCCTGTGCCCAGACCTTTTGTGTATCACCTATAACGGGCTGTCGAAGGCCTACCGCGTGGCTGGTTACCGCGCTGGCTGGATGGTGCTCACTGGCCCGAAGGGGCACGCACATGGATTCATCGAAGGGCTTACATTGCTGGCGGGCACGCGCTTGTGCCCGAACGTGCCCGCACAGCATGCCATTCAGGTGGCGATTTCCGGGCGGCAGTCCATTGACGATCTGGTGCTCCCGGGCGGGCGCTTGCTGGAGCAGCGCAATGTGACGTATGACAAGCTGAACGAGATCCCGGGCGTGAGCTGCGTAAAGCCCATGGGTGCACTGTATGCATTCCCACGGTTGGATCCGAATGTGCATGAGATCCACGATGACGAGCAGTTCATGTTCGACCTGCTGCGGCAAGAGAAGATTCACTTGGTGCAGGGCACGGGCTTTAACTGGCCCACCCCGGATCACTTCCGCATCGTCACGCTGCCGTGGGCTCGTGATCTGGCGGATGCGATCGAGCGGCTGGGTAACTTCTTGGCGAGCTACCGGCAGTAAAGAGAGTTGCCCCCACAACCCCGGCCTGCTGTTAGTTGTTGGTTCGCCAGCCTACTTCGGCTCGTTGTCGAGGACGGCGGGCAGTTTTTCTGCCCACTCCATCGAGGAGCTTACACCATCGGCGATACTGAGTTCCGCCTTCCAATCCAGTAGACGCTCCGCCTTTGCGGTGAGCGTTGCACAACCTACAACATCACCCATGCGCGCGTCCGCGGTCTGAGACTTCAACGGGTGGCCCGTGGCATCCCCGAACGCATCCACCAGCTCGAAGACGGTTGTTCCGGTGCCGGTTCCTAGGTTGATGATGTTGTAGTTCTCATTGAGGGGACCGGTGGGGTTTTGTTGTGACTCCCGCGCGGCGTCCTCCATAACCCCATCAAAGCGCTGCAAAGCCGCAACGTGCGCACGGGCCAGGTCCCACACGTGAACGTAGTCCCGCAGGCCGGACCCATCGCGAGTTGGCCAGTCCACGCCAGTGACGGTGAAGGTACCGCCGGTGGTGTGGGCTTCGATCATCTTGCCCAGCACGTGGGTGGGGTGCGGATCCTGCAAACCGGTACGCATCTTCGGGTCAGCACCGATGGGGTTGAAGTAGCGCAGGGCTAGGCACTGCATCTGGCCGGTGGCGGCGAAGTCGCGCATCACGCGTTCCAGCAGCGCCTTGGAGGCCGCGTAAGGGCTCTGCGGGTTAGTCTCCGCGGTTTCGTCGACCATGTAGTCCTCGCCTGGCTCATACATGGAGGCCGTAGAGCTAAGGATGAAACGCTTCACACCGTGACGGGCGAGCTCCCGCAGCAAGATGATGGACTTGCCCACGTTGTTGTCGTAGTACTCCAGAGGCTGCGCAACGGACTCGGGCACCACGATCTTGGCGGCGCAGTGGATAACGCTCTCGATCTCCGGGTGATCGGCGAAAATGCGATCGAGCACCGCCGCATCGGCGATATCGCCTTCGTAGTATTCGTGCTGGGCAGCAAAAGTGCGCAGCCCCCTGCTGAAGTCATCGAGGATAACCGGGGTAATCCCGTTATCCACGCAGCAGTTGGCAATGGTGGAGCCGATAAAACCGGCACCGCCGGTGATCAAGACCTTCATGTTTCTCCTGGATCGGTGCTTCGTTGCGTTTGGCATTCACCTTACTCGCAGGCCGGCGGCGAGCTTTCTTTCACACGTGCCCATCTTGAATGATAAGGTCCCGCCACGAGGCCCATTAATTGCAAAATCGCCGACTTTGCAATTAGGCACCCGAGGACCCCAGCGCCAGATACCCCAGCGCCAGCAGCTCCCTAGCCCCGCCCCAGCGCCAGCAGTCGCCAGCCCGCTGCCTCCCAGGCTTCACGCGGCAGGCAGTTGCGACCGTCGATCATCACCGGCTGCACAGCACCTTCGGGATCATTCGCCCGGCGCACGCCCGCTACCAGCTGCTTCGTTTCGACCGGGTCCAAGTTCTGGAACTGCTTCCACTCCGTCGCCAGGATCACAACCTCGGCATCTTCCAGCGCTTGCTCCACGGTTTCCGCGTAGGTCAACGTGGGGAACAGCTTCGCGGCGTTGTCCATCGCCTCCGGGTCGAACACGGTCACAGCCGCACCAGCCAGGTTCAGCGCGCCCGCCACGCTCAGGGCTGGCGAATCGCGCACGTCATCACTGTTGGGTTTGAACGCAGCCCCCAGCACGGTCACGTTCCGCCCAATCAGGGATCCCCCTAGCGCCCGGCGCGCCAACATTACTGTCTTCTCGCGCCGCCGCATGTTGATCGCATCCACTTCGCGCAGGAACGTTAGCGCCTGATCCGCACCCAGTTCACCGGCACGTGCCATGAACGCAC
Source organism: Corynebacterium sp. HMSC28B08 (assembly GCF_001806865.1). Lineage (NCBI taxonomy): Bacteria > Bacillati > Actinomycetota > Actinomycetes > Mycobacteriales > Corynebacteriaceae > Corynebacterium > Corynebacterium sp. HMSC28B08. Next base: position 38,461 of record NZ_KV786180.1, on the reverse strand, counting down.
GAATATCCTTCGGCAAGCAACCGCCGCCAAAGCCCAGGCCCGCGCCCAGGAATTTACGCCCGATGCGCTCGTCCATTCCGATCGCATCTGCCAGCGCCGTCACGTCCGCACCGGTGGCCTCACAGACCTCGCTGACCGCGTTAATGAAGGAAATCTTCGTAGCCAAGAACGCATTCGCGCTCACTTTCACCAGTTCGGCGGTCGGTAGGTCCATTACCAAGAACGGCGAACCTCCCTCGAGCGGTTTCGCGTAAATCTCTCGCGCGATCCGCTCCGCTCCGCTATCGTCAGCCCGCACACCCAGCACAATCCGGTCGGGTGTGAGCGTATCCTTCACCGCGTAGCCTTCGCGTAGGAATTCGGGGTTCCAGGCGACCTCAACGTGCGCTTTTTTACCCGACGCCCCCAGCTCATCCACCATAGCCTGCAGCCGGATGGCAGTGCCCACGGGGACGGTGGACTTTCCCAGAATTAGGTGCTCGCCCTCCAGTAGCGGAACAAGCTCATTGACAACGGCCTCTACGTAACGGGTATCGGCCGCATAAGAACCCCTACGCTGAGGCGTGCCCACGCCAATGAAGTGCACGTTGGCGAATTCCGCTGCCTTTTTGTAATCAGTGGTGAATGACAGGCGACCGTTTTCGATGTTTTTCTTTAACAGCTCGGGAAGACCGGGTTCAAAGAACGGAACGCGCGCTTCCGAGAGAGCGGCAATCTTCGCTTCATCAACATCCACACCCAGGACTTCGTGCCCAAGTTCAGCCATGCAGGCTGCGTGGGTAGCTCCCAGGTAACCGGTACCAAACACTGTCATACGCATGCCGAAAGACCTTACCGACGGGAAGTAAACCAAAGATGAAATAAGGGTTATTTCTTTGCGAGCCCCTTGCTTTCCAACCAGTCTTGCGCAATCTGCTCGGGCTCGGCCTTTTCCGCGCCCGAATTGCGCTCATTCATGGCCTTCAAGTCCTCGGTGGTGAGCTGCTTTTGCACGTCTTCCAGCTTCTTCTTGGCTTCATCGCTCAGCTTCGCTGAGCGATACAGGGGCAGCACTTGCTGCGCCAAGATCAGGCGCTTGGGGTCCTTGAGCTCCACCACATCCACCGGCTTTCCGCTCTTGTCTACAACGGGAGACGTGGTGTAGATATCCGCCACATCAATATCCCCGTTGGCCAGGGCGGTCACGGTCAACGGACCGCCACCATCACTGATGCCACGGAAATTCACGTTCAGGGACTTCATTCCGTATTCGCTCTCCAAGCCCTTGGGACCATATGGTCGCTCCTTGAGCTCGGGATTACCGCCCATGGTGATGGACTTGTTCTCTACGTACTTAGCCAGTTCCTCGAGGGTAGTGACCTTATTCTTCTCGGAGAATTCCTTGGTCACTCGGTACGAATCTTTCGATTCTGCCTGCGCTGCCGGCCCAGCCTCGATGCCATTGGGCAGGGATTCCTGCAATGCGTTAGTGACATCTTCCGGGGAAGCCCCTGGCTTCAGTGCGCTCTCCTGCGCTTTCCCCTTGGCATAGAACTGCGCCACGTTGCCACTGTATTCCGGAACCACATCTATATCGCCCTTTTCCAGTGCCTTCAGGTAAACATCGCGGGCACCAATTCCCCCCTTAAAGGACACGTTCATACCGGCATCTTTAAGCACAATGGTGTAAATCTGACCCACAATTTCGCTCTCGGGGAAGTTGGCCGACCCCACCGTGATGGTCTGGCTGGAATTCCCGCCGTCGGTTCCCTTACCTCCATTGGCCAACGGATCCTCGTTTGAACCACACGCCACCAGCGCACCACCACCCAGCATGGCGGTGAGGGTCAGGGCGACAACGCGGTTGTGGTGAGTTTTAAGCATGAGGTGAAGCCTCGCAATCAATGATTCTGATCATGGCCGAATTCTATTCATCATGGATTGCGCGTACCTGGGCAGCCATGATGCTCCCACCACCCTACTGAGGTAACGCGACAGGCGCCGGTGCCACTGAGCGCGAGACCACAGACAACACAGCCTCCAGCACCACTATCAAGCCGATCACCAACACCGCTCCGGCAATCACCACGGGGTAATCACTCAATGCTAGCCCATCGATGAGGTACCTGCCCAGCCCTCCGGTTCCCAAGTAAGCACAGATCGTTGTGGTTGCCACCACCTGGAGTACCGCGGAGCGAATACCGTCCACGATGGAGCTGGCGGACAACGGAACCTCCACCATCCGCAGGATCTGCCCCTCGGAGTGCCCCACTGCGCGGGCACCGTCCACCACATACCGCGGGATCGCCCGCATACCGGAGTACACACCGGCCAGGATCGGCGGAACAGCCAGTATCACCAGCACCACCAATGAGGGCACCAGCCCATCGCTAGTCCCTCCTGGCAGCATGAGCGCCAACACCGTCAATAGCCCCAAAGACGGCACGGCCCGCAGCACACCAGATAATGCGACAACAACCGATCCACCACGGCCCGTATGCCCAATCCACAATCCGATCGGGACGGCAATGAGCAGCGCGATCAGCATCGATACCCCGCTGATGGCGAGGTGCTCCATAATCCGCGCCCAGTGGCCATCGGGGGCGGTCCAGCGGGGGGCGTCGGCCAAAAGTTCCCAAGCTTTGTTAAACATAGGCCACCCGCTTCCATGGCAACAGGAGCCGGGCGAGAAGGATCCACAACGCATCCAGCACCGCGGCAAGTGCCACGATCCCCACGATGCCGGCCAGGATCTGCGTGGGGAAACTTCGCTGGAAGCCAGAGGTGATGAGGTCGCCCAAGGTGCTCACACCGATCAGCGCGCCGACGGAGATAAGGCTGATGGTGGAGGCCGTGACCACTCGCATGCCCGTAATGATCGCCGGGGCGGCCATGGGCAATTGCACAGACCAGAACAATTGGGCTGGGGCGTAACCCACCGCCTGAGCAGCCAGGTTGGGGGCGGCATCGATACCATCGAAGGCCTCAGCGACCACGCGTACCTGCAGCGCTAGGCCGTACAGAATCAACGCGATAATCACGTTAAGGGGACTGAGGATGCTGGTACCCAGGATCACCGGGAGCACCACGAACAGCGCCAGCGAAGGGATGCCGTACAGGATGCCACTGGCCATGATGATGCCCGTCCGGGCCGGTTTCCAGCGGCTGTTCAGGCCTGCTTTATGGGCGAGGTAGCCGATGGGGATAGCCAGAAGGCCTACGGCTAGCAGGACGGGGAGGGCTATTTGTAGATGACGCCACGCTAGGTCCGCAATTAGATCTGCATTGGCGGAAAGCCATGCGGTGTTGAGCCATGCCTGAGTATTCACGGGCGCTCCTCCCCCGTGACGGGACGGGAGGTGGTGGAGTCGGCGGCGGTAGGTTCCGCGGTGGCGGGGTCGGCGATGGTAGGTCCCGCGGTGGCGGGGTCGGCGGCGGTGGAGTCACCGATAGTGGGGCGCGTGGAGGCGGGATCTGTAGAGGCTTGCGAGCTGTCGTTGTCCAAAGTGCCCAGCACGGTGCCACGTTGATCCACCACAATGCGCTGGCCGTTGCGCTGCACGGTGCGCAACTGGCGATCGGAGAGGCCCAGGAAGTCGCGGACGAAGTCATTCGCAGGGTTAGTCAGTAAGTCGTGAGGTCTGCCCTGTTGGGCGATGCGCGCGCCCGATTGCAGCAAGACTATGTGATCGGCCAAGGTGAGGGCCTCGTCCACATCGTGGGTGACCAGCACGATGGTCTTCCCCAGCCGGTTTTGAATGTCTAGCAGCAGTTCCTGCAGACTACGTCGCACGATGGGGTCCACAGCTCCGAAGGGCTCGTCCATCAGGAGGATGTCCGGATCCGCGGCGAGAGCGCGGGCCACTCCGGCCCGTTGTTGCTGCCCGCCCGAAAGCTGACTGGGGTATCGCTCCAGCAGCTCTGGGGCTAGGTCTACCAGAGCGGCGGTGGAGGCGGCACGCTGGGCGGCCTGAGTTTTGGATTGCCCGTTCAATCGCATGACGCTGGCGATGTTGGCCCCCACCGTCTTGTGGGGCAACAAACCCGCGTTTTGGAGCACGTAACCGATGGATCGGCGCAGCTGCACGGGATCAGTATCCGCCACATTGCGACCCTTGATGCGCACCTCACCGGAGGTGGGTTCGACCATGCGATTGATGGTGCGCAACAAGGTGGTTTTGCCGCAGCCGGATGAGCCTAATAGCACGGTGGTGGAACCGGCTGGTACCTCGAGGGAGAAGCTGTCGACGGCTTTGGTGGAGCTTGGGTTGCTCAGTTCAGCCTTGCTCGAGTGACCCCGCTTCGACTTCGCTGAGCCTGCTCGATCCGGGTAAGTGACGGTGACGTTGTGGAAGCTAATCAATGGTGAAGCTTTTCCTCGATGCTGTGGGAGAGGTCGCGGGGCCCGCCGAGGTTTCATAGCTGCGGTTTCTTCCCGTGCCACTACCCCAGCTGCTGGCTATTTAATCCCTGAAGTTCAGGTATGCCTTCGACGGTGTAGGGCCACGCTGGCCTTGGTACTTGCTGCCGAGAGCACCGCTACCATAGGGAGATTCCGCAGGACTGGTCATGCGGAACAACGCCAGCTGGCCGACTTTCATTCCCGGGTACAGCGCAATCGGTAGGTTCGCGGTGTTGGAAAGCTCTAGCGTGATGTGCCCGGTAAAGCCGGGGTCGATGAACCCGGCCGTGGAGTGCGTGAGCAGGCCAAGGCGCCCCAGGGAGCTTTTTCCTTCCAGTCGGCCGGCGAGGTTGGAAGGGATCGTGAATTTTTCTAGCGTGGCACCCAACACAAATTCTCCGGGGTGCAGGATGAACGCTTCATCGTCGGGTACTTCGACGAGGGTGGTGAGTTCCTCTTGCGGCAGCTTGGGATCGATATGCGTGTACTTGGAGTTATTGAATACACGGAACAGCCCGTCCAGGCGGACGTCGATGCTGGATGGCTGCACCATCGCATCGTCGTGGGGCTCGATGGCTAGCTGGCCATCGCTAAGGGCGGCGCGAATATCACGATCTGAAAGTAACACGGCCTCTACTCTATCGGTATCGGTGACAGAATTTGCCTGCGGTGACGGATTCAGTTCGAAAGGGTTGCAGTGACGGATTCGGTGCGAATGGATTGCCGGGTGCCGGTTGCACGGTCCTTTTGTACCCAGTGCTAGACTTCTACCCGCACACAATAACGTGCGATTCACGTTCTCAAACGTGCGTGGGTTTGCACATGCCGATGTAGTTCAATGGTAGAACTCCTGCTTCCCAAGCAGGCGGCGCGGGTTCGATTCCCGTCATCGGCTCCATGTAATCAGTCGGGACATAGTTGGCATCATCAGTCGCGACATGGTTGACACTGTGCACCGCAGGGTTAGAACGTTGTTCTGGCTCTGCGGTGGTTATGTTTGGGCGGGGCGGGTGTTCTTGATCAAGTTGGGGTGGTAGCGACTAGCCAACGGACTAAACAGGCTCCAGTCACGAGTCGGAGATGCCATAACGCATGGCTCATTATCGCTGACGGGCACATGCTCATCACCGCGCGAAGCGCCATCACCTCACTCTTTGCGGGTGACTATATCGAACTTCTAACCAAATTCATTGGCTTCACACCGGTTTGACTGCAACGTTTTCCCCTTATCTTCACCCCAGACGACGCTTCAAAGGTTAGTGTTCTTATTTTGTTTGTACCATACGCACTGCAATGAGACGGAAAATCTAGGACGAAATGGCAGCATTCTCCTACCTCGATTTGGTACCTAAGCCCAGCTCTGCGCACTAGCTCCAACCGGCAGCGCCTCAGCTTAAATGCCGCGCAACCAAAATGAAGATTAACGTCTAGAGAATGAGTTTTTCCATCAAACCCCAACAATCAGTACCGAATTTAGATTCTGTTCATCAAGGATTAAAATCGGCAAGATAGATTCTTGATATTTGTAATATTCAGAAAAGTTCATGCAGAATTCATCAGAAGTTACTGTCCTAAACTTGCGCATTACCTGAAAGCTTCCGCTAAAATTAGTCGCGTTGAGTCAAAGCCAGCGATACGGAACGAGTGAATCTCTGGACCGGGCACGCATAGAAGATTTGACTCTAAAAGTTTCCGTCTTCCGCTCATTCTGTGAAAGGTTTGAAAACAGATGCGCAAGTTCCGCAATGCAGCTTTGGCAATCGCCACCGCCACCACCGTTGCCATTTCCGGCATGTCCGTAGCTTCTGCTGAGATGCCGATGAACCCAGATGGCGATACCATCCTGTCTGACACTCCAATCCTGGATAACCTCCGCCGGAACCTTGACCCGGAGAACAAGCTGGAATGGGAAAAGCCTGAGACCGGTCGCGCCGTATTCGGTTCCGACAGCTGGAAGAACTTCGACGACCTGTCCGGCTGGGCACAGGGTGCCAAGATCCTCCTAACAGTCACCGCTATCGCTAGCGTTTTCGGTCTGCTGGTCGCTCCTGCCTACAACTTCCTGCGCTACGGCCTCGCTCGCTAAGCACACGTTCACCCCACTTCAAATCGATTCTCTTCTATAGAAAAGGAACTTTCTATGAATATTCGTAAGGTCGCTCTGGCTATCGCCACCGCTTCTTCCGTTGCCTTGGCTGGCACCGCTGCTGCTTCCGCTCAGGACGCTCCAATGTCCGACAACAATGCGATCGGTTCCATCACCAACGAGGACACCACCCCTACCGGCTCTGACAACCTTGCAGGTTCTGAGCAGGATAAGGCTCCTGAGACCGGTGAGGCTAAGGGCTCCGACCTGCTGTGGCGCATCGGCAACGCCCTCGGCGCTGACCAAGCTCTGAACGCTGACCAGATCTTCGGCTCCGACGTTAAGCCAGATGCTGCTCCATGGGGCCCACTGCTGCACGTAGCTCTGATCGCTGGCGTTATCGGCAGCATCGCCAGCGTGATTATCGGTATTGGCAACTACCTGAAGCACGAGGGCATCATCCGCTAAGAGAAACCGGATGGAGCGCACCAAGAACGCAGACTTCGCCATCAACTAGTTGCGGAGACCGCATTCTTGAATCTGCCAAAGTTTCACACCGCTCCCCGTTAGTTGGACTGAGAAATCAGCCACCAACTAGCGGGGAGTTTTCATTTGCTCCGGGAAAAACTCTTGGTGGACTAGCACACCGGTCATTAGCGCTCACATCCTCTCTAATTCGCTCACATTCTCTATAATTATCGCCTTACGCACGTGTTGACATACACACTCAAGCACTTCTGAGCCGTCTCTTGAGACCACCTTTCCCTCAATTGGCAACATCCCCCGCATCGGCGTAGCGTAATTAAATGTTCGATGTATTGAACTCGACCTCACTGACGATAGCCGCTGACGACGGCAGTCACCACAGTTAGGCACCCAGGGAAGATGAAAAGGAGGAGGATGTGGGCGTCGAGGTAAAAAAGAACCAACAGCAAGCGCACACGCCAAACAGCCAAGACGGCCACCAACCGCGACTCATCACTTTGTTGGGACCAGCGTTTGTAGCTGCCATCGCCTACGTAGATCCCGGAAACGTTGCCGCTAATCTATCCGCCGGCGCCGAATACGGTTACCTGCTGCTGTGGGTACTGGTTCTCGCGAACCTGATGGCCATGCTGGTGCAATACCTGTCGGCAAAATTGGGGTTGGTGACGGGGCGCAGTTTGACCTCGCTGGTAGCGGAATCCTTGGGGATGTCCGCGCAGCAGCGGCGGGGTGAGCGAGGCCAGCGGCAGCGGAGGCAGCGGCGGGGTGTGCGGTTGTTGTACTGGGGACAAGCCGAAATCGTCACCGCCGCCACCGATGTTGCCGAAGTTATCGGCGGGGCGACTGCCCTGTATCTTCTGTTCGGCACTCCGCCACTGATCGGCGGGGTCATCGTCGGCGTATTCTCCCTTGCCCTCTTGGCTGTGCAGAATCCACAGAGCCAGCGGCGTTTCGAATTCGTCATCATGGGGTTCCTAGCCATCATCACGCTGGGATTCCTAGCTGGGCTGTTCTTCACGGGCCTAACAGTTAGCGAGATGGCTTCCGGAATCGTCCCCCGATTCCAAGGCACCCCCACCGTGGTGCTGGCCGCATCCATGCTGGGTGCCACCGTCATGCCCCACGCGATCTACCTGCACTCCGGGTTGGTACGCGACCGCGGTTACCAACCGCACAACGATGCATCCATGGCACGGCACCTCACCGCGACCCGCTGGGACGTGGCTGCCGCGCTGGTTGTCGCGGGCAGTGTGAACATCGGAATGCTGTGCCTGGCCGCTGAAGCCCTCAAAGGTGAGGACGGCACCGATTCCATTGAAGGCGCTCACCGCGCCGTCACCGATGCACTGGGGCCAATGGTTGGCGCGCTGTTTGGAATCGGCCTGTTGGCCTCCGGGTTGGCCTCCACTTCCGTAGGCTGCTACGCCGGCGACATGGTCATGAAGGACCTTCTGAAAGTGCGCATCCCCATCTTGTGGCGCAGGTTCCTCACCCTGCTACCCGCGCTGCTTCTGCTGGGCATGGGAGCCGAGCCCACATGGGCGTTGATCGTCAGCCAGGTCGTGCTAAGCCTTGGTATTCCGTTTGCGCTGATCCCGTTGGTAATTTTCACCGCGCGGGGCGCTGTCATGGGGCGGTGGGCGAACACGCGGGCACTTACCGCCATCGCTGGTGTGTGCTGCGTGATCATCATTGCGCTCAATATCGCGCTGGTTTACCTCACGGCCACGGGGGCGGCGTAAGGGCGCGGAGGGTTGGTTCGAGCTCACCCGTGCTGGGCTCATGCTGGGCTGTGCCGGGCTGTGCCCTCCGGTGCGCGAAAAGCAGAACGAAAAGACCTCCCAACGCGATCCAAGGGTCATCTCATTCTGCTAATCCAACAGAGGAGCCCGCTCCGCCCCGGCCCCCACTACCCTCCGGCCCCCACTACCCCCCGGTGCCCCCATTGCCCTCCGGTGCGCGAAAAGCAGAACGAAAAGACCTCCCAACGCGATCCAAGGGTCATCTCATTCTGCTAATCCAACAGGGGAGGGCGCTCTGCTCCGGCCCCCACTGCGCCCCAGCGCTCCCAGCGCCTCCCCAGCTACTTACACTTCACAATCGGCGCCGGGTCATACACGGTGGTGGTCGTGCGCCTGTCCAGTTCCTTACCGCGCAAATCGCGAACCACGCGCGTATCAGTGGTGGTGAAGCCCGGCGCGCCAGACGACGGCGAGCACTTCTCGTCGCTCAGCTCAATCGTCTTGGGGCTGGTCGGATTCGTCCTCTCTCCCGGGATGCTCTCCACCTTCACGTTCTTCACCCCATAGATTTTCACCGTAACGGAACTAGAATCCGCACTGGTACGAATACGCACGGGGGTGTTGAAAGGATTCTTAAACTGCAGGTCAATCGCACCCTCATAAACGGTGGCCTCGCGGCCCGCCGGGTAGCGCGAAATGTAGTAGCTGTGTGGGGTGTGTGCCACGTCTTCCATGCCCGCGAAGTAGCTAGCGTTGTACAACGTGGTGGCGAACTGGCTAATGCCGCCGCCCACGGCCTCACCCGCGTGACCGTCGATGATGATCCCGGATTCCACAAAACCTTGCGCCTTTCCGCGCGGACCGGTGTACCCATTCAAACTGAACGTCTCCCCGGGCAGCACGATCGCCCCATCGACCATCTCCGCCACGCGCCGAATGTTGACACCTGAGGCATCGGAGAAACCACCCGTAGTGAACTCACCCACCACATCATCGAACTTGGCTTTGCGTGCTTCCTCCGTGGTGTACGTGGCCTTTTTATTCTCGTACTGCACAGGCCATTCGCGGCGCTTCTTGTTCAGCGCTTTGTCTTCAATCTTTCCCAGGGTCTCCGGCCACTTAATGAGGATGCCGTCTTGGTGCGGGATCACCGTCAGGCGGTTGCCATCGGCCTGGAAGTTCGCATTGCGGAATTCCTTTTCCGTACCCTGCAGCTGCTCTGCCAAGATCTGCTTCGCCGCATCGTTGTTCCACTGCGGAACTAGCTTTCCGTCCTGAGCTTTGAACGAAAGGATCTTCGCAAAGTGTGGTGCAGTAAGTTTCGCATCCACCTTATTTCGACCGTGGAACACGATCGGCTTAGAGGTCGCGGGCGTGACGAAATCCTTGACTACTTTCTGCGCATCAGCCGTGAGAATCCGGGCTTTCATCACATCGGCATCCACCGTGACCGTGCGCGTTGTATTCAACCAATTCTTCTTGACGGCCGCGTTCACCTTTTCTGTGTCCACGGTTTGTCCTGGCACGTCTTTTTTGATGTTGGCTTTGCCTAGTTCATTTAATTCGACGCCGGCATCCTTGGGTCCGCGCGTGAGTTCCCGGTTCACTCGTTCGAGTTCGCGGTTGAGGTTGGCATCCCCGAACTCAGAAACAATTCCAACCTCACGCTCTTCGTAAAAACTCTTGATCCGGGTGATGGGGTTCAAAGGCTGCTTGCCAGCCTGATCGACCGTTTTGCCCCAGTTCACGCGCAGGCCCGACTGGGTGGGTTCCAGCACGCTCGACATGTTGCCGGCCTTCACGGTGACAGGCTGGCGGACTTTCTCACCCAAATCATTGCGCAGGCGTTGTTCGGCTTGGGCTTTGCCCATGCCGCCGATGTCCACTCCGCCGACTGTCACACCACGGGGGACTTGCCCTTCTGACATGGCGATATCTACCCCGTAGAGCACTCCGCCTAGGCCGAGAACACCTACGAGGCTCCAGAAGAATATGGGCAACGCGCGGCTCTTCTTTTGCCGACGGCGGGAGCCCCCGCGATGAGAGGTGCGGGGATCACGAGGGCGCATTTCTGTATCCGCGTTCATCTGGGCACGTTGCTCTGCGCGCACCCCTTCGTGGAGAGTTCCCTCTTGATGCGCGGCATCGAGAGGGCGCTCCGAGGCACCCTCCGATGCGTTGTTTCTAGGCCACTCGTTGCTGTTCACGCGAAATAGTTTAGCCGTTATGCCCCCATGCTGGGAAAACTTGAATAATTGCACTGAATCACAAGTGCTTCATCACTGCAGCTAGTGCCCGATTCATCAGTGCGAGGCGAGCATTTACGGCGCACGCCAGCCATTCGTAGCGCGAGCGCCCTCCAACTATCCGATGGGGGCGTGAGGAGGCAACGACGCGCTAGTGGGAACATCACCCAGTACTCCTTGGAGGACGCAACCCAGCGCTCACTAGAGCACACAACCCTGTACTCACTAGAGGACGCAACCCAGCGCTCATCAGAGCACACGGCCCTGTAGGCACTAGAGCACACAACCCTGTAGCCACTAGATCACACAGCCCTGTACTCGCTAGAGGACACAACCGCGATCGGCAGATGCGATAGCGCGGTCTCGCGGGATTTTTCCGCTGGAAATTGCCTGCGCCAGGGCCTCTACCGCCGCTGGGACATCGATGCCTCCAGCGGCCGCCAGAGCCTGATCCGCCCCTGCGCTCACTGCTGCCACGACGGCATCTGGCCCACTCAATTGGTCACTGACAGCCTTCATACCCGTGAGGTCATCAGTCACAATCAATCCGTTGAACTTGTAACTGCGCAGCAGCTTGTATGCGGCGGGATTGATGGAGGCTGGTTTCTTATCCCCCAAACCCGGGACTTGCATATGGCCAATCATCATCGCGGGGGCGGGCCGGACGGGCTCCGCCGGTCGTGACTGCCCAGCGGCCTCCCGTGAGGAATCACCCGCGGAACTTGGCACAGGTTGCCCGGCACGCCCCGGTCCAGGTTGCCCAGCACGCCCCGGCGCAGAAGCTCCCTCGGGAGCTGGTCGACCACCAACAGATTCGGTCCCCATGGTAGCCAGCTGCCGGAACGGCAACAGGTCCTGGTTCTCCATCACACTCAGCGGAGGACTGACCACCGTTCCCAAGTGTGAATCACCTTTCACATGACCGTGCCCGGGGAAGTGCTTGAATACCGGGACGATCCCGGCATCGCGCAAACCTTCCGCATACGCGCGGCCATAGGTGGCCACCACCCGCGGATCCGCACTAAAAGCGCGAGACCCGATGCCGTTGGCACTGATATCCTGCGCTCCACCCAAGTCCAGCACCGGGGCAAAATCCACGGTCACACCCAAAGCACGCAGCTTGCGACCATGCTCGGCCATCATCGCGCGAACCTGCTGGGGTGTCATCGTGTCCGCCATCTCCCGCGGGCTGGGCAGCTTGCCGATAATGCCGCTCAACCGCTGGACCTCTCCGCCTTCTTCATCCACACTGATAGTCAGCTTCTCCCCTGCACGCCTTTCCAGCGCCGCGATACTGCGGGCAGGATCCCCCTGCCCGTTGAGTATCGAATAATCACTGCCAGTTCCCACGAAAAGGTGCCGTACCCCGGCATCCACCGCTTGCTGCGCGCTGGCGAAGTCCGTTATTCCCACCGCCATCAGGCGCCCCGCCAGTTGGCGGTCCGTGGCATCCCGCAAGCTTTCGCACTTCATCCCCGCGGGTCGCCCTGCGCGGTTCGCATCCCCCGCATCACCGGAGTTCTTATCGGCGGGGGCGCTGACAGTCGAGGAATCCGCCAGCGTGGACGACGAGGGCCTGTTCTGGGCGGAGTCGGCTGCAGGTGGCGTCGGCCCAGAATCAGTAGAACAACCCGCCAACAGCAACGCAGAAGCGGAAACAACAACAAGGATTCGGCGCATACTACTAACGTAGTGAGTGGAACCCGCCGAACCCAAAGATGACAGCGGGAGACGTTATGGATGTAAGGAGCACGACCAGATCATGACCGCCCCAAACGAACAACCCATCGCTGCAACGGGCGCTGGCACTGCGGCTGCTACGGACGCTAACGCAAACGGTACTGTCGCCAATGCCGTCGCCCCTGCGGTCGCCACAGACACTTCCGCAGACGCTGCCGCAGATACTGCCGCTGCGCCCGCCACACCAGCGTTCGACCCAAACGGGGATACGGTTCTCATTGCCTACGATGGGTCCGACCAGGCGCGACTGGCCGTGGAACACGCTGGTCGGTTCCTGTCCGCGAAGAACGCTTACATCCTCACCGTGTGGGAACCCATTCACCGTCAAGCCGCACGCGCTGCGGGAATGAGCGGCATGATGCAACACGATTGGTCCGCCGATGCCTCCACCGAACCGAACGATGATGATCCCGCATACACCGAGGCCGTCAACGTATGCCAAGAAGGTGTGGAATTAGCTCGCCAAAACGGGTTTGCTACCGAACCTTTTTTGGTAGAGTCTGGAACAGCCATTTGGAGCGCGATTGTCGACGCTGCGGACGAACTGGATGTAGACCTGATTGTTACAGGCACACGAGCACTTTCTGGCTGGAAATCACTCCTGCAGTCCAGTGTGTCCGATAGCATCATCAAAAATGCTGGTCGCCCGGTACTGATTGTGCCACCGGCCAGCGAAGATGACTAAGCTATAACGCAGTGCTACTCGCGGGGTTGCGTTGTGCGCACCGCGACAATCGACTTTCATGCCCCGCCTTGAAAAGAGAACAGGATAAAACCGCATGCCTTACCAAACTGATTCCGAGCCACGCCGCGCTGTAGGCCCAGCTATCGCTTCTGTCGTTGCCGGCGTGATCCTCGGTGGCGCCCTCGCCTTCGGCGCAGGCGCTATGGCGGATAACACCGAGCTGCCCAACGAATCCGAGCTGGCCGTGAACGAGGACAACGCATTCCTGGGCTCCGTTCAATACGGCGGCCGCGTTTCCGATCAATAAGTCACCGACCCCGTCCATCACACGGACCGGGAGGCGAACTCCCATAGTTTTTCGAGATAGGTGTGCAGACACTTTCTAAACGCGCGTGGATCCTAACCACCCTCGCGTGGTTCGCTTTCGCGTTCCTCCAAGCCCCGGGGCTGATCTCCGCGGATACCAAGCTGGACCTCACCAGCGATCCGTGGGGATTTCTAGCCCAAGCACTGTACCCGTGGACGGATGCGTTCCCTCTGGGTCAGCTACAAAACCAAGCCTATGGATACCTGTTCCCCCATGGGCTGTTCTTTGCGTTGCTCAGCTGGTTGCCGGGGTGGATCGTGCAGCGCTTATGGTGGGGAATGTTGTTGGCCCTCGCCTTCGCCGGCACGGTCAAGCTGCTTGCGGCCGCCGGGGTGGGCTCGCGGTCGTCGCGGGTCATCGCCGGTGTGCTGTTTGCACTGTCCCCGCGCGTGCTGACCACCCTAGGGGCCATTAGCTCCGAAGCCTGGACCGTGGCACTGGTGCCGTGGATTCTACTGCCGATGGTGCGCGGGTTTGCCCAGGTGGGTGAGACTGCACACGCACCCCAATCGCGCCTGACCAAAACCCTACGTACCACACTGGCCTGGGCCGCACTGTCCAGCGCCGTCGCGATCCTTTGCCTCGGCGCCGTCAACGCCGTCGCCACCGCCGCTGCCACGCTGCCGGCTTTCCTGTGGTGGCTCGCGGTGATTGTGAGTGGGCGGACCGGGGTGGCGTCGGATATAAGGCCACCCTCCACCACCGACCAGCGCAAACAACGGCGCCTAACCCGGCGCGCCGCGACCTACTTTGCCCTGTGGTGGGTGCCGGGCGGGTTGCTGGCCACGTTCTGGTGGATCGGGCCACTGCTAATCCTGGGGCGTTACTCGCCACCGTTCACGGACTATATCGAGTCCTCCTCCCTGACCACGCGCTGGCTCAATCCGCTGGAGGTGCTGCGCGGAACCACGTCCTGGACTCCGTTCCTCTCCACGGAACGCGCCGGTGGGCACGCCCTGGTGGTCGAACCTGTGTTCATCGTGGCCACCTTGGCTGTTGCCCTCCTTGGACTGTGGGGAATGCGCCACCTGCCGCTGCGGTGGTGGCTGGTCTTCGGTGCGGGATTCCTGGTGATGGTCGCAGCGGTGGATCAGTTCAGTCCACTGTCGCAGAGCTACCGCGCGTTCCTCGACGGCCCCGGCGCTGCCCTGCGTAACCTGCACAAATTCGATCCCCTGGTGCGCTTACCGTTGGTGGCCGGAGTTGCCGTGACCTTGCGCGGTATTCAATGGCCGGGGCTGGATCGTGAAAAGCGGACACTGTGGCTGCACCCAGAAAAACACACGAACGTCCCCCGCGCCATCGCCGTGGGATTGTTGCTAGCCATCGTCACCGCCACCGGTTGGTCTGGGCGGATCGTTGCCGCTGATGCGTACCGCGGTGTGCCTTCTTATTGGGCCGACGCCTCCCAGTGGCTCAACACCCACACCCCCAGTGGGGCGCCTACCGGGCACTCAACCCCGGCGCGCACAATGATCCTGCCCGAGGCTCGGTTCGGTAGGCAGACGTGGGGAAATACTCGCGATGAGCCCGCCCAGCCCTGGCTGGACGTACCGTGGGTAGTCCGCGATTCCGTGCCACTGGTGCAGCCCGAGGCCATCCGCGGTTTAGATGGCGTACAACGGGAGGTCCATTCGGGCAACGCGATTCCATCCCTGGCGGCCACGCTGCGCAATCAGGGCGTGGGGTTTGTCCTCGTACGCAGCGACCTGACCGCAGCGTCGGATACGCCAGGCCCCAAGGCCGTACTGAAAACGCTGCAGCGCTCGGGTGGTTTCCGCGAGGTCGCTGCGTTTGGTGACGATAAGAAGGTGCGCATCTTCCAGGTCGGCGAGTCTGGGGTCGGTAGCGGTTTGCGCCTGGTGGAGACCGAAAACGTGGAAGTTGTGCACGCCGGTCCCGAAACCCTGCCCCGGTTGGATGCCGCCGATGCCGCCCTAGGCCGGCGCGGTGAGGCCCGCACCCGCGTGCTGGATGCGCAGATCCCGCAGAATCTGCGTGGCGGTGGCCAGGCGAATGTCTTTGGCCCAGCGCAAACCGTGACCGATACCCCGGCTGTGCGCGAGCACAACTACGGCAACGTAGTCAGTGCTGATTCGGAGATCCGCGCGCCAAAAGATCCCACCTTCCTGTTGAACCCTATGAAGGATTACCCACTGCGCACGGGCAGTGTGGGGCAGAGGGAATCGGGCTCCCCGGCAGCGGATACCGCAACTGCGCTGGAGCCGGTTCCGGCGGACAAGCTCACCCAGGTCCGCGAGGTCGGTGGGCGCGTGGTGGCCAGCTCCTCCGCCAGTGACCCCACATCCTTCGGCGGGGCTTCCACCATCAGCTCCCCCACGGCTGCAGTGGACAGCAATCCCCGCACTGCATGGCGCCCCGCTCCCGGAGTGGCTCCCGGGCAGTGGATCGAGTTCCGCTTGGATTCCACCGTCACGCGGCCTTCACTGACGATCCGCACGCAAGGCGCACCCACGCGCTTGCAGGTCACCACATTTTTGCATGGCAAGACCGTGGCCAGCACGACTACGTCCAGCAAACGTGGCGAAGACAACAAGATCACTGTTCCTGCTGGTCACGCGGATACGATTCGCCTGACGATCATTTCAGCTTTTGGTGACTTCGGCTTGGCGGAGGCTACGGTCAGCGAGAAAGATAAGGACCTCACGCCCCGCCGCATCGTCACGGTACCTGCGCCGGCTGCTGCGCCATCAGCGGGTTCTGCTGCTGGGGCTCCCGGCGCTGCCAACAACGCCGAGTCCTCGACATCGGCGCCTACTTCCGGGGTTTCCACTGTTGCCCCGCCCGCCCGCACTAACCGGTTCGTCTTCGGCCAGGAAATCCCGGAATCCACTCTCATCCGTGAATTCACCGTCCCCGGCGCCGCGGACACCCGCACACCCTACGTTCTGCACACCGACCGCTGCAGCTCGCGGCAGCCCATCCGGGCGACCGTGGACGGCAAGGAATACCACTGCGGGGATGTGATTCAGCTCGCCGGCGGCGCCCACGAGGTGCGCAGCATGGACCGGTGGGTGGCCCTCTCCATCGCCGAGCCGCTGTACGCGGCCGCCATTGCCAATGCGCCGTCGGGGGTAGAGGTGGGCGTCGAAAAGAATGAAAGCCAACCCAGCGGCCCAGAGGCCAGCACCCCAACCCGCGGCAAGGCGACGGCCCACACAGCCCCCGGCCGGGAAACGGCCGATATCGCCCCAGCCGATAAACCCCGCATCATCTATTCCCCCTCACAGGCCAACCCCGGGCGCCTAGCCACCATCGCAGGCCATCCCGGCCGGTTGCAGCCCATTACGGTCAACGGCTGGCAGCAAGGGTGGATCGTGCCCGCGGGTGTGGGCGGGCAGCTGACCGTGGAGTTTGCCCCGACCTCGACATACCGCGCGTGGCTGGCAGTCGGCTTAGTCGCTGCCACGATCCTGGTTGCCATGTGGATTGCTTTGGGTGCTTCCATGCGGCGGCGTGGCTTGTTTGCGGTTGACGGTTCTTGTCCTGATTCACCTTTTGTCTCGACGCCCCGCTCCGACCTCCCCCGCACCCCTTCGGATTCGCGGGTTTCTCGCCTGTGGATGTGGGTGAACACCGTCATCTTCGGCGTGTCATCTGCCGTGGCGCTAGTTCTGGCCTCGCAGGGGCCATGGGGATCCGAAGTGTACGCCGGGGATCAGCTGGCGACAGGCGCAGCCTTGGGCTTAGCGGTGCTATCGGCGCTGCTGCGCCGCTTCCACCACGCGTTGATCCACCGACGCGCGGGTTCTTCCACCAGCGCATAGTTCAAGGCGGCCACGGGAACGGTCAGGACGAAGGTGGTCACCAACACGAGTGCCGTGTGCCCGGAAAACAACCCGATGCCGAGCAATGGGAACACCAGCGACAGCATTGCCATGTGCCACAAGAAGATGGAATACGACCACCGCCCCAGCGCCTGCATCCACGGGCTTTCGAAAAACGCCGAGCGCGGCGCGAGGGCATAAGGGGTGATCAGCGATGCCGCAAAGACAAGACCATACAGCGTGCGCCGAGCGAACTCCGCGGGCTCCGCGTGTGTCAGCCCCTCCGGCCCATCGGATGCCGCCACCACCAGCATGGCGATGGCCAATAGCCAAAACACCGGGCGGATGCGGGAAATGATCCGCTCAGCACGCGGGCCACTGATGCCTTCGAGTTCAGCGGACAGCAACCCCACGCCGAACCATGCGGTGAACGCGGGAGGCATAACATGCGGATTCAATTCGCCTGGACCAGGGGCTGCGGCGAACGCGGGGATGAACGCCCAGCCGAAACTCAAGGTGCTCAACGCAACGATGATAGCCACGCGCAGCGCGCGATTACGCCGACCGAACACGATAGCCAGCACGGGCATGACCAGGTAGAACGCCATCTCCACACACAGGGACCACAGGTGGGTCAGACCACCGACCAACCCACCGTCCACATAAATCTGAGCTAAGAAGAAATTAGCGATTACCGCCAGCGCATTGGGGTTTTCCGCGACGGGAAAAACCAGCAGTACCGCGGCGACCGTGACCCAGTATGCGGGCATGATTCGGCCAACCCGTTTGACGTAATAACCGGCGAGGGTGCGGAGGTTGGCGGCGTCGTAGGAATGAGAAAAAGAACCGTGATGACCGCGCCACAGCAGGAAACCCGAAAGTGCAAAGAACACCGGCACAAAAAAATCCGTGCGGGCCATCATGCGATTAAAGAGGGAACCGTGATCGGCGCCGGTTTGGAAGGCCACGTGCGTGACGATGATTCCGCAGCAAGCCACCGCGCGGAGGCCTTCGAGCGCGGGGAGGAACCGAGGGCGGGGGCTGGTGGTCATAGCAATCAGCGATCAGCTTAACTCATGGGTTCAATATTGCTACCCTCTTATACAAATATTTCAGCGTTTTGCCAACAGAAACTAATCGGTTTAGCTAAAGTGTGAGAATCTTCTCACGCTATGTGCCAAGGCAGGCCAATCGGTAGCGCCGAGAATTCAATGCTACGAAACAGTCAGGACACGAATCCATGAAGAAGGTACTTTCCTCCCTCTTGATTATCCTGGGCGCCGCCATGCTGATCTTCGCGATCGCACTGCCCACCTACGTTGTTCCCAAGGGCAAGGTTTTGCCTAAGGACATCGTATCCACCACCGGTACGGATCCAATTAAGAGCAACCTGCTGGACGCAAACGCGTTGGCAGCGGGCAAGCCCGTACAAGATAAGGCCAACCGACCCGAATGCCGCGGTAAGGACAAGCAGGTTAGCTGCTTCATCCTCAAGGACGTGGAACTGCAGTCCCAGCGCTTCACTCGCGCACAGGAGCCAACTGACGATAAGGTTGTGACCCTGGAAGTAGGCCAAACACTGTTTCGCACTGACCGCGAAGAGCCCAAGAATCTGGTGAACGCAACCGTTGACCGCGTGACTCTGGATCGTAAGACCCAGATGCCCGTTCCAGACCCAGTCTCCACCCTGGATGTGAACGCCCCAGCTTTGAACCCCAACGGTGAAGCCGCTATCGGCCCATTCACCCGCTCCGGGATCCAGTATCAGTTCCCGATGGGCACCGATCGTCGCTCCTACGACTACTTCGATGCCCAGGCACTGAAGGCACAGCCCATCGACTACGTGGGTGAGGAAGAGCAAGGTGGCGAAAAGGTTTATAAATTCCAACAAACCGTGGCACCGGTAGAGTTGTACTCCCGCTTGAAGGAGCAGCTGGAGGCCGATGGTGACCTGTCCAAGGCCGACGAGAGCACCCTCGCATCCCTGCGCTTGAAGTTCCCTGCCAAGATCTGGGGTATTGAAGAGCCAGCACAGGACAAGGCGGAGAACAAGGACGACAAGGATAAGAAGGACGAGAAGGACGAGAAGAGCACCGAGGTGGAGCTGTCCCGTTACTACACCGTGAACCGCACCCTGTGGGTACAGCCCGATACCGGTGTGATCGTCAACGGTGAAGAAGAGATCTGGCAGTTCTACGCCAAGGATCAGGCCGAGGCCGACGAGATGGTTAAGCCAGAGAACCGTCAGGCCGAGATCGACAACCCTAAGCGCACTGCCCTGTACATCCCCGGCGCGTGGAACGAAACGTCCAAGGAACAGCAGATGGACAAGGCCAAGGAAGGCCTGAGCACCCTGAAGACCATGGGCACCACCGTTCCATGGATCCTCGGCCCACTGGGTCTGCTGCTTCTGCTGGCCGGCCTGATCATGGCACTGAAGCGCCGCCGCGCAGAGCGCCACGCTGGCGCTGACTACGACAGCGATCACGTTGACCACAGCACTGCTCGCCGCGTCTAGGAACACCCACCAACGTGCACTAAGGTTGGGCAGGTGAAAAACTGCACCACTACGTTCGAACCACGCACACGGCACGATGGCTTGCCCCATCAGAATCCGTGGATTATTCCCGCGTGGTCGGTGCTACTTTCAATCCTCACCCAGTGGCCCTTCTGGGCCGCACTCACCACCGCGGACATGACGAACAAGGCCTTCGCCTTGCGCGACATGTTCCTCCCGGCGCAGATCACCGTCAACAACATCACAATGGGTGCCACAGAAGGGGCACCCCGCGCCGTTCCGCAAGATG
Source organism: Corynebacterium sp. HMSC28B08 (assembly GCF_001806865.1). Lineage (NCBI taxonomy): Bacteria > Bacillati > Actinomycetota > Actinomycetes > Mycobacteriales > Corynebacteriaceae > Corynebacterium > Corynebacterium sp. HMSC28B08. The sequence goes on along the minus strand of NZ_KV786180.1, from coordinate 18,133 downwards.
CAATTCTTGCGATTCTCTCGCCGGCAATTCCGGCTTACACAATGGCCGCCCTGGTCATGGTCTTCAGCGGATCCCTTGGATCATTCGCCGCCGCCAAAATGGTGCAGACCATGGCGGGCGGCCGTTTGATTGCCCAATTCGCCGCCAGTTTGCTTGTTGTATGGAACCCATTCGTCGTAGAACGGCTACTGCAAGGGCACTGGTCGCTGGTCAGCGCGGCCATGCTTCTGCCTGCCGTGGCCTACTTCGCAGCCTCGCGGTTGTGGGGCATGCTGCTGATCGTCATGACGGTATGCGCTTTAACCCCCACCGGTCTGATCCTCGCGGCAATCATCGCCCTTATTTTCCTCACACAGTGGGTGCAGCGCTTCTGGATCTTCCTTGTCAGCCTTCTGCTCAGCGCCCCCTGGTTGATCGCCGCGTTAGTCAATTCCAATGCGACGGGTGGAACACTAGCGGATCCGGCGTCCGCCGCAGTTTTTGCCCCACGCGCAGAACACCACACAGGCACGTTCGGCGCGTTGTTGAGCTTAGGCGGAATCTGGAACGTCGAGGCCTCCGCACCTTCCCGCCACACACTGTCGGAGCTTGTGGGAATTGCCCTCACTGCGATCCTGATTCTGGGCATCCGTGAATTGTGGCGGGTCTACAGGGGGCTGACGATCCTCACGATCGCCGGGTTTATGGTGCCCGCGCTGCTGTCCACAGATCCGGGTCTCGCCCTGATGGGCTGGCTGATTAGCACGGTTCCGGGGGCGGGGTTGCTGCGCGATTCCCAGAAGTTCGTGGCCCTGGCCTTCCCCGGCATGGTACTGCTCACCGGTGTGGTGATCGAGCGCATGGATTACCGGCGCGATCGTTCGAAGTATTTCTTCCCGGTAACCGAGGTCCGGAACAAGCCGGTCTCGACCCGCTGGCTGCAACGCGGAGTGGGTGTGCTGCTGTGCGCACTCATCATCGGGAACGTGCCGGGGTTGCCGAAAGACATCGAACCCGTAGCACCGCGGCCCCTGTCCCCAGTATGGGAGCAGATTTCCAACTCGGTTTCCGCCGCCCCGCGCGGCAAGGTGCTGCTGCTACCGCCGGGCAATTACCGCATGTTGGGTGATTACCCAGTCATCGATCCGGCACTGAAGTTACTGCCCGGCACCCCATTGGATCCGGGATACCTGGTGGTCGACGGCCGTATCGTCGATGGTAATAGGACCTCCATGGAGTTGTTGCTGGCCATCATGCAGGGCCACGACACGCTGAAGGCCAACGGAGTTGGCTGGGTTTTGATCGACTGGGGTTCCGTTTCCGAGCAACTCAACATGTCGCGCGCCATCAAGGCACTCCAAGACGGCGGTTACCAGCGGGCTTTGGATATCGATAAGTACTCGCTGTACCGCATTCCTAACCCCAACTTGGATAACGAGCAAATTACCGATGTTCCCGTCCGCCTGGGTATCGGCCTGTTCTGGCTGGTGGCAACGATCGGATTCTGGCTGACGATCTGGGCACTGTACGCTGCGTGGGTGCGTTACCCAGAGTGGTGGCGCTGGAAGTACTTATCCGGTCGAACGCCGGTGCCTATTCACGACGGTCCTAAGGAAGTGGGGGTTCGCTGACTCCCCCCACGACTTCTTCCAACAGCTGAGCCCATGCCGCCCCCGTGGCATCCCAGCTAAATTCCCGCGCCCGTTGCTGGGCATTCACTCCCAGTTCACGGCGCCATTCTGGGTGATCCAACAGCTGCTCCACCGCGTTGATGAACCCCCCGGCAGACCCTGCCAGCAGCCCTGTCTGCCCATCGATTACGGAATCGCGCAGCCCAGCCGATGATTCGTACCCTACCGTGGGCACTGCGTGCTGGCCCGCTTCCACCACGGCCAAACCCCATCCTTCCTTCCTACTGGGCATCACGTGAATATCGGCGCGCTGCAAAATCCGGTGCTTTAGCTCCTCAGAAACATGCCCGTGGAAAACCACGTAGGGCTCCACACCCAGCTCCGCCGCATGTTCCTGTAGTTTCTCCAACCACCAACCGTCGCCAATGATGTCTAGGCGCACGTTGGGGTGCGTCCGGCGCAGCGCCGCCACCGCATCCAAAGCGTGTTCCAGCTGCTTGTGCGGAACCAGCCGAGACAGCGTCACCAACCGAACCGTTTGTTTGCTCTTGCCCACATTCTCGCGGTCGAGGCCGTGCGGTACTGGGTCCACACCGTTGCGGATAATTGTCACTTTCTTTTTATCGACGCCCAGCTCCTCCAGCTCCTCCGCCGATGGTTGGGAGACGGTGACCCATCGATTCCGGCGATGCAACCAGGGCGAGATTCGGGATTCAATCAGCCACCCAATTCGTGACAACACCGGTCCTGCGACGTTCCACTGCTCCCGGTGACAGTGGTGGGTCAGTACTACGGTGGGTGCGCCAGAAACCAGCGAACCAAAAAACGGAACACCATTTTGAGTATCCACAACCACATCCGGTGTGCCGAACCGCTTGAGTGGCCCAACATTTAAGCCCAGCCGCCCCGCCAGCAGCGCCAACCACGCACGTGGATACACGGTGATATTTCCCCCTCCCCGGGAAAACTGCACAGGTGCATGACCGGGCTTGTGCACAACCTCAAAGCGCTTTGCCCCTGGGTACATAGCAGTGCGGAACATCACCTCATGGCCCTGATCGGCCAAGTATTGCGCCACGGATTCCAAATACCGCTCACTTCCCCCACCTTCGGGATGATTGGTATCGCGCCAGCACAACAGGACAATTTTCATAACAATAAATAGTTTAGCGGTCTCGTCGCGTGGACTTGCCAGAATGCACGCAGCAGCTCGAAAAATGTGTAAGAGTATCTTTCATTATGCTTTCCCGTTTCTTCCGCGGTTCACGACGTGCTCGCCGCACCTCGCGCGTCACTCCGTCTAGCAGTGCCAACGCGTCTGGCAGTAGCACCCCGTCTAGCAGCACCACCCCACGCGGATGGCGCACCCTCGCCCTCACCCGCCGCACCCACCGGACCCTGCAGTTCTGGCGCCCCCGTGCTAGTTTCCGCCGAGCGTGGGGCCTGCTCACCGATTTCAAATACGAGCAAACCCGCCCGGACATTTTCTACGGACACCTAGCCGCGGATACCGTGAGCTTGATTGAAGCGGTGTGGCGGGGCGCGACGGCGTCAGATAAAGAAGCAGACACCCGTAGCGGTAACCCAACCGACAGTCCAGTTGATGGCCATACCGACAACCCACCCCAGGGCCGTAGCCTAGCCGGAACCCGGGTGTTGGATGTCGGCGGCGGACCAGGCTACTTCGGGGTGGCTTTTTCCAAGGCTGATGCCACGTACTACACGTGCGAGCCCGATGTTGGGGAAATGGCCGCAGCGGGTATCAAACTGCAGAGCTCGGTGCGCGGATCGGGCCTTGACCTGCCTTTTTTGGATAATTCTTTTGACATTACCTACAGCTCCAACGTGGCCGAGCACGTGCCTGACCCGTGGCGAATGGCCGATGAGATGCTGCGGGTGACCAAGCCCGGCGGTGTCGTTATCTATAGCTACACCGTATGGCTGGGCCCGTTCGGTGGGCACGAAACTGGTTTGTGGCAGCACTACGTAGGCGGGGAATTTGCCGCGCGGCGATACCGACGGAAACACGGCAAAGAACCGAAGAATAGGTGGGGCGAAAGCCTGTTTAACGTGTCCGCAGCTGCCGGGTTGCGCTACGGCTGGGGTGCGGAGAATCCGCGTGAAGCTGGCCGCGGTGCCGAACTTCTCCCCGCGGACGCAAATAGTTCCCACACCGGCGCAAGCGCTACCGGGGCTGCACCCGCGGCAGACCAAAGTGCAAGTGAGACCATTCCGCGTGCCATGGGTGCGGACGCGCTTGATCCAGGCGCATACCCGAGTTCTACTGGGGCCACACCCGCGGCAGAGTTTATCGCCGCGTTTCCTCGTTATCACCCCTGGTGGGCGTGGTGGATGGTGCACATTCCAGGCTTTCGCGAATTCGCGGTATCCAACTTGGTCATCGTCTTACGCAAGCAGGGGGACCTCGGCGGGGGCGGAACAGACATGTAAATACAACTAAGTGTGGACGAAGCGGGTAATGTGGCCTAGGACACACGGCCCAGTTTGAGTCGGGTGGCGTCACCGGAACTTACCGCCAGAACGGCAGCATTCCGGAAAAGCGCCGGATTCCTGCACAACGACTGGGCCAAACCCCGACCGAAGTTAGGAACCAGGACTGTCATGACCAGTACCACTGGCGCCCCAGAGGCCTTTATCTACGACGCTGTCCGCACCCCACGCGGCAAGGGCAAGCCCGGCGGAGCACTGCACACCATCAAGCCCACCACGCTGCTGAGCAGCCTGATTGAGGCAATCATGGAGCGCAACCCAGGCATCAACCCAGATCACATCGGCGACATCATCGCTGGATGCGTGACCCCAGTTGGCGACCAAGGCATGGACATTGCCCGTACCGCCGCACTAAACGCAGGCCTGCCATACACGGCCACCGGCGTGCAGATCAACCGTTACTGTGCATCCGGCCTGACCGCTGTAAACCTCGCTGCCCAAAAGATCCGTTCCGGCTGGGACGACCTAGTCTTCGCCGGCGGCGTAGAATCCATGTCCCGCATACCCATGGGCTCCGATGGCGGCGCGCTGGCGCTGGATCCAGAGTCCAACTTCTACAATGACTTCATCCCGCAGGGTATCTCCGCGGACATCATCGCTTCCCTCGACGGCCTGACCCGGGAGGACGTTGACGCGTTCGCGGCCCGTTCCCACGAACGCGCCGCCAAGGCATGGGAGGAAGGCCGCTTCGATCGCACGGTAATCCCCGTGAAAGACCAAAACGGTATCACCATCCTGGAACGCGACGAGACGATTCGCCCTGGCACCACCGTTGAAAGCCTATCCGGCCTGCGCCCAGCCTTCGCCACCATTGGCGACCAGGGTGGTTTCGACGCCGTGGCCCAGACCAAATACCCACAGCTGGAAAAGATCAACCACCTGCACCACGCTGGTAACTCCTCCGGCATCGTCGACGGCGCCGCCCTACTGGCAATCGGCTCCGAAAAGGCTGGCAAGGACTACGGCCTGGAGCCACGCGCCCGCGTTGTCTCCGTTGCCACCTCCGGTGTAGAGCCCACCATCATGCTGACCGCTCCGGCACCAGCATCCCGTGCAGCCCTCGCCAAAGCCGGCCTCAAGGCAGAGGACATCGACATCTGGGAGATCAACGAAGCATTCTCCTCCGTGGTCCTGCGCGCGCAGCGCGAGCTGCACATCCCAGACGAGAAGCTCAACGTTTCCGGTGGCGCCATCGCAATGGGCCACCCACTGGGCGCAACCGGTGCCATCATCACCGGCACCGCTGTGGACGAGCTGCACCGTACCGGTGGCCGCTACGCTCTGATCACCTTGTGTGTTGCCGCCGGCATGGGTGTCGCAACCATCATCGAGCGCGTCTAAACGGCACGTCTTCCACCAACCCAAATCCGAAGAAAACAAGCCCCCCAATCCGAGGCCCCCAACAACGCAAAACAAGGCGGCGTCGGAATAAAAAGAGCTTTTAGGAGACACAAATGAGCGACAACATGTTCAAGTGGGAGACGGACGCAGACGGCATCCTCACCCTGACGATGGATGACCCCAACGCGCCGGTCAACACCATGAACCAAACCTTCCAAAACGACCTCGTGGACACCGTGGCAAAGGTCAAGGAAGCCGTAGAGGCCGGTGAGGTCAAGGGCATCGTCCTAGCTTCCGCAAAGAAGACCTTCTTCGCTGGCGGCGACATCAAATCCATGATCAAGGCCACCCCGGCAGACGCCCCTGCGCTGACCGAGCAGATCGACACCATGAAGGCCAACCTGCGCACCCTGGAGACCCTGGGTGTTCCAGTCGTAGCCGCCATCAACGGCGCCGCATTGGGTGGTGGCCTAGAGATCGCGCTAGCCGCTCACCACCGCATCGCCTCCGACGCCAAGGGACTGAAAGTTGGTCTGCCTGAGGTCACCCTCGGCCTGCTGCCAGGTGGCGGCGGCGTGACCCGCGTGGTCCGCATGCTGGGCCTGCAAGATGCACTGATGAAGGTCCTCACCACCGGTCGTCAGTTCAATGCCGAGGACGCGAAGAAAACCGGCTTGATCGACAACATCGTGCCAGCCGACCAGCTGCTCGACGCTGCGAAGAAGTGGGCAAAAGAAAACCCCGAGGCCAAGCAGCCATGGGATACCGAAGGTTACAAGGTTCCAGGTGGCACCCCCACCAACCCGAAACTGGCAGCATTCCTGCCATCCTTCCCAGCTAACGTCACCAAGCAGATCAAGGGCGCCCCAATGCCTGCCCCGAAGGCGATCCTCAAGGCCGCCGTTGAAGGTCTGCAACTGAAGAACATCGAAGAGGCCACCCGCGTAGAAACCCGCTACTTCGTAGAACTGGTCACCGGCCCTACCTCCAAGAACATGATGCAGGCTTTCTTCTTCGACCTGCAGTACTGCAACGGGGGCGGGCAGCGCCCCGAAGGCATCGAACCACGCCAATTCAAGAAACTGGGTATGGTCGGTGCCGGAATGATGGGCGCAGCTATCGCATACGTAGCTGCCAAGTCCGGCATGGAAGTCGTGCTGAAGGACATCAAGATGGAGGCCGCGGAAAAGGGCAAGTCCTACTCCGAGGCGCTGGAAGCCAAGGCGCTGAAGCGTGGCAAAACCACCGAAGAGAAGTCCAAGGCGTTGCTGGACCGCATTACACCATCCGTAGACTATTCCGACCTGTCCGACTGTGACATCGTCATCGAAGCCGTTTTCGAGAACACCGAGCTCAAGCACAAGGTGTGGGCCGAGATTGAGGCCGCTGTGCCAGACAATTGCGTGCTGGGTTCCAACACCTCCACGCTGCCGATCACGGAGCTGGCAACCGGTGTGAAACGTCCAAAGGACTTCATCGGCATCCACTTCTTCTCCCCTGTGGACAAGATGCCGCTGGTCGAGATCATCAAGGGCGAGGAAACATCCGATGAGACCTTGGCGGCGGCCCTGGACTTCACCGGTCAGATCCGCAAGACCCCGATCGTGGTCAACGACTCCCGCGGCTTCTACACCTCCCGCGTTATCGGTTTCTTCCTGAACGAGGCGATGCGCATGCTCGCCGAAGGTGTGGACCCAGCCGTCATCGAAGCTGCCGGTCGCCAAGCTGGTTACCCAGCGCCACCACTGCAACTGCAAGATGAGCTGAACCTGAAGCTGGCGCGCAAGATTGGTTCCGAGACGCGCGCTGCTCAGGAAGCTGCTGGACTGAAGGTCGACGATGGCGGTGTGACCGAGATTGTCGACAAGATGCTGGACGTCTACGACCGCCCAGGCAAACTCGAAGGCAAGGGCTTCTACGAGTACAACGAAGAAGGTCGTCGCGCTGGACTGTGGCGCGGACTGTGGGACGAACTGGGCGCTGGCAAGGTCAAGGTTGCCGATGCAGAGTCCACCCTTTCCGGCCACGGCCTGGACGGCGCTACCGAAGGCGCTGCACGCAAGGCTGAGGGCTACGGCCAGCTGGAAGGCACCGAGAAGGCTGCCGGTTCCGACGTTGCTGCAGACGCGCCTGCGTTCATCGACCTCGTGGAGCGCATGCTGTTCGCCGAGGCCATCGAGACCCAGAAGTGCCTGGATGAGGGCGTTCTGACCAGCGATGCCGATGCGAACATCGGATCCATCCTAGGTATCGGTTTCCCTGCCTGGACGGGTGGTACCCGCCAGTACATCAAGAACTACGCGCGCCCTGCCGGCGCCGTTCTACCTGCAGGCAAGAAGGCCGAGACCGACGGTGGCGATTACCCAACCGCGGGTGTGGCTGGATTCGTTGCCCGTGCCGAGGAGCTGGCCGCGAAGTACGGCGAGCGGTTCGAGGTTCCAGAGTCCCTGCGGAAGTAATCTCCGCGGGGCGGGGGGCTGCCGCGACGGGCGCAGTGCCGAGGTGCTGCCGGGGCCCGGGCGACGGGCGTGAACTCGCCGGGATGGGGTGCTGCCGGGACCCGGGCGCAGTGACGGGGTGGGGTGCTGGGCGCTCTGTTGACACGGGGCACTACCCATAGCCCCCGGCGGATCACAGCCCACCCCCACCTTCATTCACACAATGTGCAGCAGAACTCCGACAGAAT
>NZ_KV786180.1:0-9965 GCF_001806865.1 Corynebacterium sp. HMSC28B08 | reverse complement strand
CTGCTGCACATTCGTCTTACTGCGCGTAAATAACGGCGCGGAGTGCTCAGCCGCACATCTCTACCCTCGCGGAGCGCTCAGCCGCACATCTCTACCCTAAGGAGCTGTGCGGCTCGCCCGCGCCCTAGTTATTCCTCGCTGACACAGCATCATCAGCGTTCAACCACCCATCGCGCACCCAAATTCACACAATGTGCAGCAGAACTCCGACAGAATAACGCGTTTTTGTTGGAGTTCTGCTGCACATTCGTCTTACTGCGCGTAAATAACAGCGCGGAGCGCTCAGCCGCACATATCTCTACCCTCGCGGAGTGCTCAGCCATCTCTACCCTAAGGAGCTGTGCGGCTCGCCCGCGCCCTAGTTATTCCTCGCTGACACAGCATCATCAGCGTTCAACCACCCATCGCGCACCCAAATTCACACAATGTGCAGCAGAACTCCGACAGAATAACGCGTTTTTGTTGGAGTTCTGCTGCACATTCGTCTTACAGCGCGTAAATAACGACGCGGAGTGCTATTCAGGCCAGATTGCAACCAAAGCGGGAGACAACCCTACGAGGCAAGCACCGCGAAATTCATGACACTATCCCGACTATCCCGCATAATGTAAAGAAGGGGAAAACAACTAGACACCGACAGCGGCGCAAACACCACGGAATCCAACAGGCGCAAGCACCGCACAACAAGGGGGACAACCGTGGAGCGAAACAAGGGACTCGGACAAGTCATTTTACAGCGGGAATCGCATCTCCCCTGGCCAGACACTCGCTCGGCGATTCTTCAAGAACACCACCCACTCAACCGATATCACCCCGAGGTAGAGCGGGGGATCGCGGCTCATGGCGTCGAGAAAGAGAGGCAACGACTCACCGTGCGGGGATTCAACGGGCGGTTTTCGCGGGTCTCGCGGACAGCGTATCTTCCCGCAGCGAGTGAGCGCCCCGCGCAAGAGCTGAGGTTCGGTGGGCGACACAACCACATGGGGTTTACCTACCGGCACCACATGATCTCGCGGATTCGTGCCCGAGCGTTGGAGAATCCGCAGGTCACATTCACAGGATGGGCGGCGCTGCGGATCCTTGGGCTACCGTACTGGGTCAACGATATGCCGGTGCAGATCCTCGCTGCAGCTGGCGGAAGGAAGCCTCGGACCCTCTACCAACCCCACATCGTGGTCAGTAGATGCGGCTGGAAATGCGCAGTGCGCGCGGATTGGCGCGCTGAATTCCACGATCTACCAGCGGAAACGCAGTGTGCTACAGGAGGAATCGCGGTATCGCAGGCGCTACGCGACGTACTGACACAGAACGCCAAGTGGTGGCTGCCCGATTTACGCTGGATCGAGGGCAAGCTGGGTTTGAGTTCGGTAGAGATCCGCGCGGTGCAGCTCTTAGACGCGGTGCGACGATTTCTGCCGCATGATGCCCTCGACGCGTCTGATGTTTTTGTGGCCGGGCAGGTGAACCGAAAGCGAGTGGTCAAGCTGGTTGAACTATCCACACCACTGGCAGATTCACCGATTGAATCATTGCTACGGCTACTGCTGCGGTCGGTACTGCCGGACCTGAGACCGCAGGTCGTGCTGATGGACTCGAGCTACCCGGATCTCCCGGTCGCGACGGCAGATTTGTGGAGCCCTTCGGCGCGGATCGCGGTGTTCTATGACGGCGACCACCACGATGATCCCCAGCAGCGACATATTGACGCCCGCGTTGACCGCGACCTGCGGAGTCAGGGGATTCATGTGCTGCGTTTCACGAAGTGGGATCTGCGCGATCCGGTGAGCATCGTCGATAGCGTTGCCCGAGCAGCTCGGTTGGGGAATGCAGCTCAGGGATAGGGTCGCAGCCCAGCCCGGCGGGTCACCGCCCAGCCCACGGAACGCAGCCCCACCCCACCCTCATTCGCAAAATGTGCAGCAGAACTCCGACAAAATAACGCATTTTTGTTGGACTTCTGCTGCACATTCGTCTTTCTGCCCGCGTTAACCCTTCTTGACCGTAATCGTCCAACCCGCGTCCGAGGTCTGTTCAAAGTTCGTCACCTCGTGCCCATCGGCGGCCGCCCACCGCGGAATCGCGTCGGTAGCCTGCGTGCAGTCAAAGTCGATCTGCAGACTATCGCCGACCTCCAGATCCTCCATGACCGTCTTCGCATCCACCAGCGGGAAGGGGCAGACGGCGCCGAGGGTATCAAGCGCATAGGTATGCTCGCCTATTTGGCGTAGACCGGCGACCTGGTTCTTTTTATCCGACGCCACGCTCCGCTGAGCAGCATCCTTGCGCTCTAACAGTGCAGTTCCTGCGGTTTGGAAGCCCAACTGGGCACTCCCCGCCTGCCACTGGTCAGCATCATTTTCGCTGCCCTCGGCAAAATTCTTGCGGGTAAATGCGGAACGTGGGGAAACATCGTGCTGGTCAATTTGCTGCACGATGGGCTGCGTACCCTGCAGTTTGTTTTGGGACTGACCCGGCACAGCCTCGGTTGGCTTCAGCCACAGCTTAGCGGCCACTCCAATGCCGATCGCGATGAACAGCAGCGCAACCCAACCTTGGTAGCTAAACAGCGAGGTCTGAACCATACCGTTGCCCACGGTGCATCCGCCGGCGGCGGATGCACCTACGCCCATAAAGATGCCACCGATAACGGAGCGCACAGCCTGCGTGGGGGAAGGCACGCGCAGACGGAATTCTCCGGATAACTTAGCAGCAATGAATGCACCGATCAGTAGACCCAACACCAGCATGACACCCCAGTCCACTTTGTCGGCACCACTAATGACGAACTTGGTCAAATTCGAAGAAGGGCTGGTGATACCCAAGCCGTCGTTGCGGCCAGTCGCAGCGGACAGTGGCCAGGCAATTACGCCCAGCACGCCGATGATCGCCGCTGTTGGGTAGAAATGCCATGGCTTTTCAGTCAGTAGGTGCGCTAATCCGGTTTTCTTAGGCTTCAACGTTGCCATCTTGGGCGCCTGTGCTTCCTGCACAAGGAAGTGGCGAGTCAGCAGTGCAACACCGATGACAAACGGGATTACTAGCCACCAGACGGATACTCCCAGCGATCCGTGAATAGTGGTGATGGGTAGCTTCCAGCTGCTCAGGCCCTCGTTGAGCCAGTTCAGCGCACCGCCCTTCATCGCTGCCGCACTGCCACCGTAAAACAGTAGCGCCAGCCACGATCCCACAAGCCCTTCCGCGGAGCGGTACCACGTGCCGGAGGCGCATCCGCCGGCCAGTACGATGCCTGCTCCGAACAGCAGACCACCCAGCACGACGGCTGCGGGCGCGAATTGTTTATAATCCGGCGTGATCATTCCCGCGGACGTCAGTGCTGCCAGCCCTACGGCATGCACTGCAATAACGATAAGCAGCGCGGTGAAGCCACGCCACGTTTTGTTGAGGAAGATATCTCGGATCATGCCGGTAACGCAGAAGCGTCCACGCTGCATCACGTAACCGAGCGCAGAGCCAAGAGCCAGGCCTGTAATAATCATGAGCATTTTCCGTTCACACGTTGTCGGGTTTTTGCCCCACCGTCGGACGTACCTGTGGGGATTTCCTTTCAGCATCACTAATGAGGAGCCGGAAGGGTTCGTGACGTACACCCTAGACCCGGATGAACCGTTCTGTCTACTTTTTCTAGACCGAGCTGTCTATAAACCTGCCCCGCTAGCAAAAGGCAGTCTGACTATTCATCCATCCTGCAAACAAAATGAACTCACTGTTCCCGCAACCCCGCCCCGCTAGCTATTAGCTCTCTACTCACCCCCTTCAGCCTGCGCGAGCACAGAATGCTTGCGCGAATAGAGGAAGTAAACCGCAAACCCCAGAGCCATCCACACAAGGAATCGAATCCACGTTTCGATAGACAGATTTGCCATGAGCCACAGCGTGAAGATCGCAGAGAGAATCGGGAGAAAGGGAACCATGGGAGTCTTGAAGCTTGCCGCACCTGGGTAGCGCTTACGCAACACAGGAGTACCGAGAGCTACTAGCAGGAACGCGAACAGCGTGCCGATATTCACCATCTCCCCTAGGTCACCAGCGGGTGCCACTGCTGCGAGTAGCGCGATCGCAATAGTCGTGATCCACGTGATCCGCGATGGCGTTCCATGCTTGGAGGTCTTCGCCAAACTCCGTGGCAGCAACCCATCACGGGACATCGCAAACGCCACGCGGGTCTGCCCCAGCATCATCACCATCACCACAGTGGTCAAGCCGGCAATAGCACCTACGTTGATGATCGTCCCAGCCCATTCAATACCGTTGGCAGCAAAAGCGGTTGCCAACGTACGGGAATGCCCATCTTCTGGCGTGGAGAGCTCGGTGTACTTCACCATGCCTGTCAGCACGAGCGCCACTGCAACGTACAAAACTGTCACGATAACCAAAGTGATGAGGATGCCCCGAGGCATTGCCTTTTGTGGATTGCGCGTCTCTTCCGCAGCGGAAGCCACCACATCGAAACCAACGAAGGCAAAGAACACCAGGGAAGCCGCCGCAAAGATACCGAACAGTCCATAAGCGGAACCATCCGCCCCCGTAGCCCAGCTAAACAGCGTTTGCTTCAACCCCTCACCAGAACCGGACACGTTCTGCTGTGCCGGCGGAATGAACGGCCTGTAGTTTTCCGCCTTGATATGAAATGCGCCCACCACGATGACAAACAGGACAACCCCCAGTTTGATTGCGGTAATGACAGCACTCACACGCGAAGACAGCTTTGTACCGCGTGCCAGCAACGCACCAAGCACCAATACCAACAGTGCCGCACCCCAATCAATGGTCAGACCCCCGACCTTCAACAGGGTGAAGTCTTCAGATCCCATCAGGCCACCCGCATAGGACGACCAAGCCTTCGCCACTACCGCAGCAGCAACAAAAAACTCCAGAACCAAGTCCCAGCCGATAATCCACGCGATCAGCTCACCAAAGGTGGCGAAACTGAAGGTATAGGCCGAACCCGCTACGGGAACCGTCGATGCAAATTCTGCATAGCAAAACGCAGCCAGCCCACAAGTAACTGCAGCCAGGACGAAGGCAATAGCCACCGATGGCCCTGCCATATCGCCGGCTACTTGCGCCGTCATCGTGAAAATGCCCGCGCCGATCACGACGGACACTCCGAAAACAATAAGGTCCAAGGTGCGCAACTCGCGCTTCAGACGAAATCCTTCTTCCTGCGTTTCGGAAATAGATTGCTCCACGGTTTTCGTGCGGAACAGCCCCGAGTTAGTTGGTGAGGACATGAGAGTGGTGCCTTTGTTCGGGCCAGCGATCCTCTAGATGCGCCAGCTGAAGTTGTCGTGTGAAAAAACTACTCCTGCAACGCAACAAAACCAATTCGGATAAATTATTCGTAATATCTTCCTCCTGAAGGAATCGCCTGTGGCGCAGAAAATTTCAATATCTTTCGCAGGTACACCCTCAGACGCAACAAATCACCACACCCCCACATCCCCCGGGTACGGAAAGCTATAAAGCGCGCACCGATTTGCGAGACACTCACCACCTTCACCCCTTCATCACATCCTCACATCCCCACCGTGCAGAAACCACTAAAGCGAACAAGGACCTCACCACCCCCTTCCGCCACCCCACCCTTCAGGCCCCTCCCCGGACTTTGAGAGCACATCCACACCCACTTCCCTGCATTGATAATGCCTCGCAATAACGATCGATAACCCTTCATTAATTCAAACTTATTAATCTTTGACTTCCGCAAGGACGTAGCTATAATAAGTGATGAACCGCGATACGATCGTGGCTACGGCCGAGCGTGGCGTCGTCCCAAAAGGTGCAACAGCGCACCGAGCCGCCGCCACAAAAGCAAGTAGGCTTTGTGAGGCAGTGATAATTCACTGACTCTCAAGACAATCGACCCCAAGCCCCTAAGGAGACACAGTATGTCCCTCATCAACACCGAGATTCTAGATTTCAAGAACCCTGCGTTCTACAACGGTGAATTCACCGAAGTATCCAAGGACGACGTCCTGGGCAAGTGGTCCATCTTCTTCTTCTACCCAGGCGACTTCACCTTCGTTTGCCCAACGGAGCTGGGCGACTTGGCTGAGCACTACGAGGAGCTCAAGCAACTGGGCGTGGAGGTTTACTCCGTATCCACCGACAGCCACTTCGTACACAAGGCTTGGCACGCAGAGTCCGAGCAGGTTGGCAAGGTTCAGTACTACATGCTGGGCGACTCCACCGGTGAGCTAACCAACAACTTCGACAACATGCGCCCAGGCGCCGGTCAAGCTGACCGTGCTACCTTCCTGGTCGACCCCGAGGGCAAGATCCAGTACATCGAGCAGACCGCCGAGGGCATCGGCCGTTCCGCTGCCGAGCTGCTGCGCAAGGTTAAGGCCGCTCAGTACGTTGCCGCTCACCCAGGCGAGGTTTGCCCTGCGAAGTGGGAAGAGGGCGAGGACACCTTGACCCCAGGCATCGATCTGGTTGGCAAGATCTAAATAGTTCTACCTCTCGCTCCCTCTGGCCTGGACATTCAATCTAGGCGCGCTGGCTTCGATGTCGCGCATGCGGGAGCAACCTCTTAGCACGAAAGGGGCGAGTGGGCGGCTGCTCGCTCGCCCCTTCTATGGTTTTTACACCACGTGCCGGCGATCGTGCCCGCGGCACCACCACATCCAGCCGATCGTGCCTGCGCCACCGCATGCGACCGATCGTGCCCACACCACCACAAGCAGCCGATCGCGCCCACGGCGCCCGCACCACCGCATGCAGCACTTTGACTAAAAACTAATTCCCATTACCCCCTCCCCGACTAACTGTAATCCCCAAAGGAGAGCCCCCATGGCTAAGAAGCTTCTCGACGAGAACCTCACCAAGCAGCTGGCACAGTTGATGCCACGCATTACCGAAGAAGTAGAACTGATCTACTCCCTCGACGACCGCGATGCCTCCGCGGATCTTAAGCAACTGCTCGACGACATTGCTGCACTGTCCGACAAGGTCAGCGCCCGGGAAGATGCCGATGCACACGAGCGCAAGCCTTCCTTCACGATCTCCCGCAAGGGCACCGATACCGGCGTGACCTTCTCCGGCATCCCCATGGGCCACGAGTTCAGCTCCCTCGTGCTGGCCCTGCTGCAGGTCGGTGGCAACCCCATTAAGGAAGACCAAGAGCTCATCGACGCGGTGAAGGGCCTGGACGGTGACTATGAGTTCGTCACCTACATGTCCCTGTCCTGCCAGAACTGCCCCACGGTTGTGCAGGCACTGAACGCGATGTCTGTAATCAACCCACGGATCAAGCACACCGCCGTAGAAGGATCCCTGTTCCAGGATGAGGTCAACGACAAGGGCGTTCAGGCTGTGCCTACCGTGTTCCTCAATGGTGAGGAGTTCGTTTCCGGGCGCACGGATATTGCCGACTTCGTCCGCAAGCTGGATTCCGGTGCAGCCGCCCGTGATGCGAAGAAGCTGAACGAGAAGGGCGAGTTCGATGTCCTTGTTGTCGGCCAGGGTCCAGCCGGGGTGTCCGCTGCCATTTACGTTGCGCGTAAGGGCATGAACGTTGGCTTGGTCGGCGACCGCTTTGGTGGCCAGGTGCTGGACACCATGTCCATCGAGAACTTCATTTCCGTCAAGTACACGGAGGGCCCGAAGTTCGCCGCCGCCCTTGAGGAGCACGTCAACGAGTACAACATCGACGTGATCAAGGCCCAGGAGGCCACGGGCTTTACACCTGCTGCCGAAGCCGGTGGGCTGCACTCTGTCCACTTTGGGGACGACGCCACCCTGAAGGCCCGTCAGGTCGTTATTGCTACGGGCGCAAACTGGCGCCTGCTGAACGTGCCTGGTGAATCTGAGTACCGCAACAAGGGCGTTACCTTCTGCCCTCACTGCGACGGTCCGCTGTTCAAGGGCAAGGACATTGCTGTTGTGGGTGGTGGCAACTCGGGCATTGAGGCCGCCATCGACTTGGCAGGCATCGTTAAGCACGTCACCGTCTTGGAGTTCGGCGAGCAGTGCCGGGCCGACGATGTGCTCATGGACAAGATCGAATCCATGTCCAACGTGGATGTCATCACCAATGCCGCCACCACGGAGATCGTGGGTGACGACAAGAGCGTGACCGGCCTGAAGTACACCGACCGTGCTACGGACGAGGAGAAGACTCTGGACTTGGCCGGAGTGTTTGTTCAGATCGGCCTGCTGCCGAACACGAAGTGGCTGGAGGGCTCGGGTATTGAGACCTCCGGTCCGGGCGAAATCGTCATCGACGATCACAACGCCACCAGCATCCCGGGCGTGTACGCCGCAGGTGACTGCACCGCGATCCCGTTCAAGCAGATCGTGGTTGCCCAGGGCGCAGGTGCAACCGCAGGCCTGGGTGCGTGGGAGTACTCCGTCACGGGCGGCAAGAAGTAACGATGCCCGGCTAGTTGTACTGACCGGACGCGTTGATTAATGGGGGCGTGCCATCGACATCACAACTACCGGGCTGGAATACCTCACGGCCCACGGCGGGTGAAGACAGAGATGGGGCTGCACCACAGGCCCCGTAGATTCGGTGTGTCAGTTCCCGTCCGTGTCCTCGTTGTTCGGTGCTGAAGAGGCAGCCGTCACAGTGAGCGCACCCTGTTCGGTCTGGGGCTGGTCGTCATCGTCGGGCACGATCTGGGCTCCGCAGCAGCTGCTGTCCAGTTTGCGTGAGGTGAAGAAGTCCTTGAATTTCATGGTTCTTTGTTCTCCTTGTGAGGGTGGAATGTGGTTGTTGGGTCAGGCGATCAGTGGGATGAGATAGCCAGAGGCGATGGCCGTGACGATGATAGTGACCACGAACGTGACCACCAGTCGGGGCTTAAACATGGCGGTGCGCATCAAAACCTCGGGGATGGAGGCCCCGGCACCGCCGATCATCAGTGCGAACACGGCGCCGAATCCAATCCCCGGCCGAGCTGAGGGACAGGCCAATGGGCAGCATTGTTTCGATCCTCACGTAGAGCGGGACACCAAGAACGGCGGCCAACGGCACGGCCACGATGATGGGATCCAGTAACGGCGACGAGATCAGGAAGGTCATCGACGTCCGAAATGCCGCTCCCGACTTCAACATCCCAGCAAGCACCGGCAGCGTCAAACAGGAGCAGAACGGCATGATAGCCCCTAGCAGCAACCCGTTGACCGGGCCAGGAAGGTGCCCATCGGCCATCCAGCTCTCGATCCAGTCCGACCCGAACCGCCGGTTCACCAGCGCGACGAGTACCGAGAGCAGCGAGAACAAGACGAGCAACTCGACCAGGATCAACCCGAAAGTCTGTACCGCATGAATCATCGCTCAGCACCCGAAACTGATACCTGGTCGTCCACCACGGGGGCGGTGCAGCATACCTTCTGGCCTTCCGGAGTAAGAGTCGTCAAGTGAGCGAGCCACTGCACCGGCGCCGCCAACTGCTCACAACACAGCTCGTAGATGTTGGAGCGACCCTCGGCCCGCACACTGATCAGCTGCGCTTCCCGCAAGGCCGCCACATGGTGGCTCACAAGCGCCTGGCTCAACCCGCCGAATCCTGGCCGAGCTCAAACACGACACCACGCAAGACTCCGACCAACATCACACCTCAGGCCCTCAACACAACGCCTACGGCGTAGCGCCTCCGAACTAGAAAAACCATGACTGAGAATAACTACCGCACGGTGCGTAGCATCGATGCATACTTAGCCACTTTCCCTAACGCACTGCGTGGACTAGAAGGCAGGCGCCTGCGCATCGTTGTGGAAGCCGTGCACAGTGGCGTCTTGGAGGGATGCCGTCCCACTGAGGAGAATGCCGCAGACATTGCCCAGTCGCGTGAGCGTGGTCCGATGCCTCCCGAGCCTGCCCAGGCGATCTGCGACCGGGTACGTGCACGACGCAACGACCAGAAACGCAATCGAGACAACACCCCCACCGCATGAGGAGGGTGCTGTTGCAAAGTTGGGCCAGGGTCGAAAAG